>NZ_JBANCF010000001.1:0-520108 GCF_038742595.1 Aequorivita flava
ACGACCCAGGAATCTGCGGTGCGGTAATAATCTATACCACTCCCGTTGGTACCGACAATTGTACCGGTGCCACTACTTCGCAGACCGCTGGCTTGCCTTCAGGCGCTACCTTCCCCATCGGAACAACCACCAACACTTTTGTGGTTACCGATGGAGCCGGACTTCAATCTACGTGTAGTTTTGATGTAACAGTAAACGATACCGAAGCCCCCGTAGCAAACTGCGCTGCACCGTTCACCCTTCAATTGGATGCCAGTGGAAACGCTTCAATTACCGTTGCCGATATTGAAAATGGGAGCACCGACAATTGTGGTATTGCGACTACTTCCATAGATAAGTCAACGTTCAGCTGTGCCAACATAGGACCCAATACGGTGACACTCACCGTAACCGATGTAAACGGTAATACTTCAACCTGTACAACAGTTGTAACCGTTGAAGACACCGTAGCCCCAGTAGCAAACTGTGCCGCGCCGTTTACCCTTCAATTGGATGCAACAGGAAACGCAAGTATTACCGTTGGCGATATTGACGCTGGAAGCACAGACGCCTGCGGTATCGCAACCACGACAATTGACAAATCAACATTCACCTGTGCAGATGTAGGTCCGAACACGATTACCTTAACCGTAACCGATGTAAACGGAAACGTGTCAACCTGTACAACAACGGTTACCGTTGAGGATAGCATTGCACCAACAATTATTTGCCCAGCAGACATTACCGCCAACACAGATGCGGGAGATTGTGCTGCAACGGTAACCTTTGTTACTCCGGTGGCTTTCGATAATTGCGGCATTGCAAGCGTCGTCCAAACAATGGGCGACCCCAGCGGAAGTGGTTTCCCGGTAGGCGTAAACACCATTGAATTCACCGCGACCGATGTAAATGGAAACACCAGCACCTGCAGTTTTACTATTACCGTAACGGATAATGAACCACCCACTATGGTCTGCCAGAATATCACCATTCAACTTGATGCGGCCGGTAACGCAACAATTACCCCGGCAGATGTTGATGGAGGTAGTTCCGATAACTGTGGAATAGCGACTTCTTTAGTAAGTCCAAGCACGTTTGATTGTAGCGATGTTGGTACCAACAACGTAACGCTAACGGTAACCGATGTTCACGGAAATACGTCAACCTGTACCGCAATAGTAACCGTTGAGGATGTTACGGCACCCGTAGCTGTTTGCCAGGACATCACGGTAGCGCTTGATGCGTCGGGCACGGTAACCATTGCAGGAATAAACGTTGACGGAGGAAGCACCGATGCTTGTGGCATTGCGAGCTATGATCTCGATATAGATACCTTCGACTGTTCAAATGTTGGCGATAACATTGTAACATTAACAGTAACCGATGTAAACGGCAATACATCAACTTGTACGGCTACCGTAACGGTAGAAGACAATACAAGCCCAGTATTAGTTTGTCAAGACTTTACGCTTGAACTTGGTGCAGATGGTACTGCCGTTCTTGACCCAAGTGATGTGATAGCCTCTAACGATGACGCTTGTGGAATCTTTGCTTCGGCAGTAGATATTACAAACTTTAGCTGTGCCGATATAGGAGCGCCAATTACCGTTCAAGTATTCACAATGGATGTAAACGGCAACCTTGCAACTTGTACAGCGCAAGTTACAGTTGTAGACTTATTAGCGCCGGTTATTACCTGCCCTGCAGATCAGACCGTTGATCCGGGACCTGGCAACATTTTCTATATCCTTCCAGATTACTTTGCAACGGGTGAAGCTACAGCAATAGACAACTGTACAGATCCGGTTACGTTAACCTCTCAGAGCCCGGCGGCAGGAACGCCACTTTCTGACGGTACCTATACAATTTCCTTTACGGCCACCGATGCCTATGGCAACACCAGCACCTGCGACTTCGAGTTAATCGTTGAGAGCGAACTGGGGGTTGGCGAGAATAGCTACGACCTTGGAAGCATTACGATGTATCCGGTACCGGCCAAGAATATTCTAAACATCGGCAATCCGAAGTTATTGGAATTGGAGCGACTGGAGATTTACGATCTAAGAGGAAGATTGGTGCAGACCGCAGACCTTCGAGGTATGGGCAATGTTAAACCAATAAACGTTGACCAACTTGCCGCTGCTTCCTATTATGTGAAGATAAAGGGTAAATACGGACAGACAACCAAACGCCTTTTAAAAGAGTAGTTTTATAAGTGAATATTGAAATGAAAACCCTTCCGTTAGTAAATGGAAGGGTTTTTTTTTTAACTAATGCTTTTTTTAATTTTAAAAATTTGCAACCTCTTTTTTTGCCATTTCGAACTCTAAAACCATATCCTTTAAAATTTCTGCTGCTGGTTTTATATCGTGAATAAGTCCAGCAATTTGCCCTATTTCCAATTCTCCCTCTTCCAAATCGCCTTCGAACATGCCACGTTTGGCACGGGCCCGACCTAAATGTTTTATGAGATCTACTTTGGTAGGATTGGTAGTGTATAGTTGAACAACACTTTCAAAAAATTTATTCTTCAACATTCTAACAGGAGCCAATTCTTTTAATGTTAGTTGGGTGTCGCCTTCCTTAGCATCAACAACCATTTGTTTAAATGCACGGTGCGATGAAGCTTCTTCCGAAGCCACAAACCGACTTCCCACTTGCACTCCGTCTGCGCCCAAAACCATTGCGGCGAGCATTCCACGACCCGTGGCAATTCCCCCTGCGGCAATTAATGGCACCTTTAATTGTTCCTTCACCATTGGTATTAATGTAAAAGTCGTAGTTTCTTCCCGACCGTTGTGGCCACCGGCTTCAAAACCTTCGGCAACGATAGCATCTACACCAGCTTCCTGTGCTTTTAATGCAAATTTTACACTGCTTACAACGTGTACCACAGTAATTCCGTTTTCTTTCAATTTTGAAGTAAACGTTTTTGGGTTTCCTGCGGAAGTAAAAACAATTTTTACACCTTCTTCAATAATTATATCAATAATTTTTTCAATATCGGGGTAGAGCATTGGCACGTTAACGCCAAAAGGTTTATCTGTAGCTTTTTTGCATTTTACAATATGTTCGCGAAGAACTTCTGGATACATTGAACCTGCACCCAAAAGTCCCAAGCCACCAGCATTTGACGCTGCTGAAGCAAGACGCCAACCGCTGTTCCAAATCATTCCCGCTTGAATTATAGGGTGTTCTATATTAAAAAGCTTGGTAATTCGGTTTTCCACTACTTCTTAATAATTTTGTAACTGGTTGTCTTGTTATCTGAAGTTATAGAAGCAATATACATACCCGAAGCTAGCCCCGAAACATCAACACTGTTTTGTACCGTGGTAATGTTTGTTATAAGAATTCTTTCACCTAACACATTGAAAAGTGCAAATTCTGCACTATCCGAATTTTTTGGAAATGATATATTTATTTGTGTACTAACAGGGTTAGGGTATAAGGCAAAATGTGTATCCTGCATTTCTTCTTCAACACTCAATAAAAGTAGGGCGTTTAGGGCCTCTCCAAAATTTGGAATACCATAACCCAACTTATCGGTAGGGTTGGTGTATCTGCTCGCTGACTCGCGAATGGCCTGAGTAACAACTTCATTTTTTAAATGCGGAACAGCACTCCATAACGAAGCTACCGCTCCTGCTGTAATGGGTGAACTAAAAGAAGTTCCACTGGACGTTGTAACATTTCCGTATTGATCAACTACGGCAGCACTTGAACCTTGGGCTACCACATCGGGTTTAATACGGCCATCAACGGTTGGTCCGTATGAACTAAATCCCGAAGGATTCCCTGAACTGTTTACAGAACCAATAGTAAAACTGCCAGGCGCATCTCCTGGAGTGGCAACATATCCAAAATCGCCCGGTCTGCCATCGTTTCCGGCAGAAGTAACATTTATCATTCCTTTGTCATAAGCGGCGTTGGCTCCTCTGGCAGCAATTGTGGTTTGTCCGTCTAAATCTTGGTAGGTATGATCGTAAGAAGAATTATCAAAATCCTGATACCCTAGGGAAGTATTGGTTACATACACTCCCAAACTATCGGCGCGTTCTAACGCCTCTACCCAATATGCTTCTTCAGCAGGAGTTTCATCGCTGTCTTCGGTAATGTATAAATAGTACGAAGCCCCGGGAGCAGTACCTACAAACTGACCGTTTAATAATCCAGCAGCATCGCTAAAAGTACTAGCGCCGTGACTGCCATTGCCATTCGGATTTTCAACACGTGCAGCAAAATCGTAGTATCCTAATAGCCTGCCTTCATTTCTCAGAGTGGCATATGCCGGATTCGTTAATACACCAGGATATCCATTATCCATAAAAGCAACCAGTATATCTTGCCCAATAAAATCGTTTTCGTGAAGATAATCCACGGCAATCATTTCGGTTTGGTTTGTTGCAGAACCATAATTATACACTACTCTAGACTGTAATTCGTTTTCAACTTCAAACTTGTCCTTTGTAAATTGCTTTCCGCTGGTGGGTCTGTTTAAAGTTTTATCTGCAAATTCAATATCTTCAACAAAAGGAAGATTTAAAAGATTGTTGATGTTGTTTTCCGTCCCGCGAACGTAAACCGCATTTAACCATTTAGATTTAGCGAGAACAGTAATTCCGGTAGATGCGTTTATTTCGGCTTTTTGAGTTTCGTTTAAAGGAACATCACGGTCGTCTATTGGAGTGCCTTGGGCGTATTTTCTATCGAGTGCCGCTTGTGTTAAAATGCTAAGCGGATTTGCCAAGGCCGCAGAAACTACTGCTGGATCCTTCGACTCTAAAAACACCAAGGCGTCTTCTACTTGTGAAAAACAGAGGGTGGTAACAAATACAAATACAAATAGGGATAATTTTTTCATCATAGATTTTTTTTAGGAAATTACTCCGCTTCCCAATAACTCAGCACCTTTATACCAGGCAACAAATTGCCCTTCAGTTATTGCAGATTGCGGGTTTTCAAATATAATATAAAGTCCGGAAACAGTGCGGTGCAATGTGGCTTTTTCTAAAGGTTGCCTATAACGAATGCGTGCATCCACTTCCATTTTTTCGTCTTCAACAAGCTCCAAGTCTTCGCGAACCCAGTGAATTTCTTCTTTTTTTACAAATAGCCCACGTCTGTAAAGACCGGGATGTGATTTGCCTTGCCCCGTGTAAATTACATTTTCATCTACATCTGTTTCTATTACAAATAGTGGCTCTTTGGTTCCGCCAACTGCCAAACCTTTGCGTTGCCCTTTTGTAAAATAGTGCGCTCCATGATGCACTCCCACTTGCTTGCCATCGGTTATGGAATATTTGTGTTTTGAAGATAAATATGCCAGTTCTTCTTCTTCGGAAGAAAAAGTAGGGGCGGCAATTTTATATTCTGAAAAACTAGCGGGAACTTCTACTATAGCACCGTCTTTGGGAGCTAATTTTTGCTGAAGAAATTCAGGCAATCTCACTTTTCCGATAAAACACAACCCTTGCGAATCGCGCTTTTCGGCGGTAATTAACCCTTGCTCAGCTGCAATTTTTCGAACTTCGGGTTTTAATAATTCGCCAATAGGGAAGAGGGTTTTTGCAAGTTGCTCCTGCGAAAGTTGACACAAAAAATACGATTGATCCTTATTCGGATCTTTACCGGCCAATAAATGAAAAATTTCTTTCGTTTTGCCATTTTGGTCATTGTGCGAAGTTGAAGTGCCTTTGCGACAATAATGTCCCGTAGCTACATAATCGGCACCCAAACCAAGCGCAATTTTCATAAAAACGTCAAATTTTATTTCACGATTGCACAACACATCGGGGTTTGGCGTACGGCCCATCTTATACTCGCGAAACATATAATCTACAATGCGCTCTTTATAAGCTTCACTTAAATCTACAGTTTGAAAGGGAATGCCCAATTTTTCGGCTACGAGCATGGCGTCATTACTGTCCTCTAACCACGGGCATTCATCAGAAATTGTTACGGTGTCATCGTGCCAATTTTTCATAAAAAGACCAATAACATCGTAGCCCTGTTTCTTTAAAAGATAGGCTGCAACGCTGGAATCAACTCCTCCGCTCAGTCCTACAACTACTCGTTTTTTCATAGCAATTAAATGTGTAATCGTTTGCCTTATTGGCTAAAACCCACCGAGGTGCAAAGATAAAAAATACTTTTTGATTATATCTGTCGATCGGGAGGGTGCAAACTTACCGAACAGGCTAATTTTTAGGGTCTTTGGGGTAGGTTTCTTCCAAAATTACTTCCCCGTTTTTGTAATATTTCCAAAGTCCGTGTTTTTTGCCGTCTTTGTAAAAACCTTCAATGAGTACAGCACCCGCAGCATCGTAATAAGTGGCTGCACCGTGTAATTGGCCGTTGGTGTACTGCAGCTTTTTCAACAATACGCCTGTGGGGGAATAATAATTGTCTGCTCCCTCCTTTATGCCATTAATATATGTGGTTTCTTCAGTAATATTTCCGTTGGGATAATACGTAATTACTTTTCCGTCCAACTTGCCATTTGTGTACTGCTCGCGCGTCATTACATTTTTCGACTTTTCATGATAATAAACCCATTCGCCAATACGGTCCTTATCCCGCATTTGGCCTTCGCTTACCACTTTGCCCTTAATCGTAAAATACTTCACTTCCGCAACATTGTCTTTCCCGGTGAAGTTTTTAATTACCGTGGGCTTGTCTTTGCATTCTTCGCAATAAAACTTAAATGTTCCTACTTCTTTTCCATGCTCAAAAGTACCTTCGTACCGAAGTTGATTTGTGCCTTCATAGTTCTTTTTCCACACGCCATGACGTTTTCCCTGTGCGTCTAATTGATTAATTTCACCTTGTGAAAAACCATCAGTGGAGGTAAAAGCTATTCCGAAGAAAAGAATAAAAAGTAGTTTTTTCATTGTCTTGTTTTATTTCCCTAAAATGTAGAACGCCGTAATACAACTTCTATTTTAATACACCGTGATTATAGATTCTGGCATCCCAATCTTTACCTCTACAAAAAAAGGAGAGAAAGATTGGTTTTATTTTAAGAAAAAGCTGCGAGAGTTGGGGATTTTAAAAAATTCCTACTGCAGCCAAAAGGTTTTATTTTCCTCTTTTTTGCTGCTCAGCCTGTTCCATCATTTCAGCCATTTTACGCTGAAATTTATTCTGTTTTTTAGGCGTGGCTTTTTTCACTTGAATTTTAGCGTGAATTTTATCCTCATCAATAATAAAATTCTTTATCACAAGCATGATACCAATGGTAATCAAGTTTGAAACAAAGTAATACAAGGAAAGTCCACTGGCATAGTTGTTAAAGAACACCAACATAAACAAAGGCGACAAATACATTAGGAATTTCATATTTGGCATCCCCGGCTGTTGCTGCTGCTGCATATTCTGACCCATAGTCATCATCATATAAACAAAGATGGCAATGGAGGCCAAAATTGGAAATAAACTTACGTGGTCTCCGTAAAATGGTATGTGAAATGGCAATTCTGCAATGGTGTCATAACTCGAAAGATCGTCTGCCCAAAGAAAACTTTTCTGCCTTAAATCGAAGGCGGAAGGGAAAAACGTAAACAACGCATAAAACACGGGAATTTGAAGCAAGGCAGGTAAACATCCCTTTAACGGACTCGCGCCGGCAGAGTTTTGAAGCTTCATGGTTTCCTGCTGAATTTTCAGTTTGTTGTCTTTGTACTTTGCTTTTATCTCGTCCATTTCAGGCTTTAAAACCTTCATTTTTGCCTGCGCCAAATACTGTTTGTACTGTACGGGTGATAGTAAAAGTTTTATTAAAATGGTTAAAACAATAATGGCTATTCCCGCAGGTAAAAAGTCTGTTAAAAAGCCAAATACAGGAATAATTATATATTTGTTAATCATTCCAAATATTCCCCAACCCAGTGGCATAGCCTCGTCTAAATTGCGATCGTATTTTTTGAAAATCTGATAATCAGACGGTCCAATATACATATTCATATGCTGGGCCAGAGCACCATTCTTAGGCTCTATTAGCATTTTTGCCCCGTATTGTTTGGTGAAAACCGTATCTATTTCTTCGTCTTTCACCAAATCTACCGAAGTAAGTTTTACCTCTTTAAACGGCGTATCGGTAAGCAACATAGAACTGAAGAAATGCTGACGGAAGTTCATCCACGTTACATCCTTTTCCAACTCGTCATCTTCGCCAGTAGGGGAAAGTTTTGAATGTTTTTCACCGTCGTATTCATAGGTTAAACGCGAATATCGATTTTCGTACGAAATACTTTTCGCATGGCGATATCCCTTTAAATTCCAGTCTAAATACATGGGTTGCGATGTATTGATAACACCGTCTAAACCTTGGCTGTTAATGCTAAAATCTAACATATATTCGCCCGGGTGCAGTGTATAGCGGTATTCAATGAAACCATTTTCTGAAGTTTTAAGCTTCATAGAGAGCACTTGGTCCTCTCCATTGTTGCTCAGGGTAGGTTCAAAAAATAAATCTTGGGTATTTAGTGTTCTGTTTTCCGATGAAAACTGAAGGTTTAACGAAGCATTGCCATCCTTTATTAAATAAACGGGAACAGAATCGTACTTGGTAAAATTTTTCAGAAGCGCTTCGGCAATATACCCGCCTTTATTGCTTACTTCCAAATACAACACATCGTTTTCAAAAACAGTGATATCGTCTGTAGCAGAAGGTAGCGTTCCCGAATATGCAAAGGAACCTAATTTGTTTTTTAACTGCTCGTACGCCAAAGAATCTCCAGGCTTAACAGATTTCATTGTATCGGCGGTTGCTTCAGAGAGCGTAACATCCCCGGCTATTTTTTTGGCTTCGGCTTCTTGCTTGGCAGCCGCTTCGGTTTTGGCTTTTTCAGCTTGAAGCTCGGCTTCGGTGGGTTTGTTCATATAGAGCATCCAGATTAGGATACCACCAATTAATAAAAAGCCTACGAGTGAGTTTAAGTCGAATTTTTTTTGTTCCATCTTTTGTTTCTTCTTTTGAAATATTTCAAAAGTGTATTATCGTTAATTTTATAAGGCAAAACAATAATCCCGCCTATTTTGGCTTTACGCCAAATTGTCTTATTTTTTCTTTAAGGAATGGTCGTGTACAGCTTTTACAAAGGCCACAAAAAGTGGATGTGGATTGGCAACCGTACTTTTGTATTCTGGGTGATATTGTACACCTACAAACCACGGATGACTGGGTATTTCAATAATTTCAACCAAACCGGTATCCGGATTTACTCCCGTGGCCACAAGCCCCGCCGCCTCCAATTGCTCGCGATATTTATCGTTAAATTCATATCTGTGGCGATGCCGCTCTTCAATGGTATTGGCCTTATAAACGTTTCTGGCAATACTTCCTTTTTTTAGATCGCATTTCCAAGCACCCAAACGCATGGTGCCTCCCATGTCTGTTATATTTTTCTGATCCTCCATAATACTAATTACAGGATCTTTGGTTTGTGTGTCCATTTCGGTGCTATTTGCATCTTTAAGTTTTAAAACATTTCGTGCAAACTCAATTACCGCCATTTGCATTCCCAAACAAATGCCCAAAAAGGGTAAATTGTTTTCACGCGCGTAACGCACCGCAGCAACTTTGCCTTCAATTCCTCGTTCACCAAAGCCGGGAGCCACTAAAATTCCATCGAGTTTAGATAGTTTTTTCCCGATAGTTTTAGCATTTATATGTTCCGAATGAATAAATTCTAACTTTACCTTTACTTCGTTTTCCGCTCCTGCATGAATAAACGATTCTAAAATAGATTTATAACTGTCTTGCAATTCTACATATTTGCCAATTAACCCAATATGTACTTCGCCCTTTGGATTTTTATGTCTCTGTAGAAATTTATTCCACTGCTTTAAATCTGGTTTTTTTGAATTCTTTAAATTTAATTTCTGAAGTGTAACGGTATCCAACCCTTCATCGAGCATCATATTTGGCACATCGTAAATGGTTGAAGCATCTATAGATTGTATAACGGCTTCCTCTTTTACATTACAGAATAACGCCAATTTTCTTCTTAAATCAGAAGAAAGTTCGTGCTCCGTTCGGCAAACTAAAATATCTGCGCGAATTCCGCTTTCCATCAAGGTTTTTACCGAATGCTGTGTGGGTTTTGTTTTTAACTCGCCAGCAGCAGAAAGATAGGGCACAAGGGTTAAATGAATTACCAAGGCATTGTCATCGCCCATTTCCCACTTCATTTGGCGTACCGCTTCTATATAGGGCAACGACTCAATATCGCCCACTGTACCGCCAATTTCGGTGATAATAATATCGTACTCTCCAGTATTTCCTAGTAATTGTACGCGTTCCTTTATTTCGTTTGTAATATGTGGAATTACCTGAACGGTCTTTCCTAAAAATTCGCCTCGGCGTTCCTTTTGGATTACGCTCTGGTAAATTCGCCCCGTAGTTACGTTATTGGCTTGCGATGTATTTACATTCAAAAAACGCTCGTAATGCCCTAAATCTAAATCGGTTTCGGCTCCGTCATCAGTTACATAGCACTCGCCGTGTTCGTACGGGTTTAAGGTCCCTGGATCTACATTTATATAAGGATCTAATTTTTGCAGGGTAACACGATATCCTCTGGCCTGAAGTAGCTTCGCCAGCGATGCCGCAATAATTCCTTTCCCTAAAGATGATGAAACCCCGCCCGTAACGAAGATGTATTTTGTAGTATTCATGAGTGCCTGTGCTGAAATGTCTATACGGGATGCAAAGGTACATTTTTATTGTGGAAAGGAGGAAACGATACTAGTTAATTGTTAACAGTTTCTCGAAGTAGTTTTTTTTTACTATAAACTGCCTTTTTGAGCCACCAATAAGGTGTTTGTTCCTTGTACTTTTTTATAATGCTGAAATTGAAAATCACTGCCAAAATTAGTGCTAACCGTTTCAATTGTTTTTGAGGTTTTAGCGAGATTGATACCCGCATTAAATATTAAATAACCCTCAGTTTGCAGTAATTTAGATACATTTATACAAAATTCCTTTCCGAAAAAAATAGGAGGGACCTCCGTGTCAATAAATAAATCGATGATGATTAATTGAAATTGGTCTTTAGAGTTTTTTACAAATTGAAAAGCATCTTCCTCCACAATTTGTAGCTTTTCAGACGCCGAAACTGCAAATTCCGCCTTGGCTATATTTATTATTTGTGGGTCTATTTCAACGGCCACAATATTATTTTTATAGTCAAATGTTTCTCGTAGCGATTTTATAATACTACCGCCACCCATCCCCAGCAACAGTAAATTGTCAACCTTGTTTAAATCTACTTTTGTCAGACCTATTTCTAATATTTTTTGGAGCGAGCCATACGAGTAATTTGCGTTTTTTGTATCTAAAACTTTTTTACCATTAATATAGGTAACCTCCAGAATGCCATTTATTTCTGAAGAAAAACGACGCGTACTTGGCCAAAGATAGCTGAATAGCTTCTTCATTTTTTAATTAACTTTTGAAGTAATCCCTCCAAGCCATTTAATTTAAGCTCGTACATTTCAGCCATCATCCGTCCCAACTTGCCTTCGGGAAAGCCTTTCTGTTTAAACCACACAAAATAGTATTCGGGAATATTCGCCAGATAATAACCTTCGTATTTTCCAAAAGGCATTTTGTAATTGGCAAGTTCTACCAAGTGGTTTGGGTCTGGGCTATTTCCAGGATTCATAAGCAGCGAGTTGTTGTGCGATGTACTTTTGCCAAAATGCTTCTTTATCTGCATTTCTGGAATGGTCCGTCTCAGCATCGAACTTGGTTTGCATGGCGCGTCTTTTTTGTTCTACTTGCCTATAAATAGATTCGATTTCTGACTTAATTTTTTTTGAAAATTTTTTTCCCTCCAAGTTTTTTCGAAGCATACGTGCGTGCAATTCTGAAATATCAAAATGCGCTTGCTCGTGTTGTAATATGTGATCGTTTACCTTTTCAGGAATAAACCAAGAACTTTCAGGAGTAAAAAAACTAGCTATGGTATAGGTTACATTTACAACATTGTTTTTAATGGTATAGCTATATTCAAAACTTATCCCAGTATTGGTGCTGGCAACAAAACTAGCGCTGGGAATAGGCTTTCCGCGAAAATCTTCCCAAGTTAGTTTTTGATGTTCCCTCCAAAATAATTTTTCGGGCTTGTGCTGCGGAAAAAGCAACATAGAAAATACAAGAGCCAAAAATAGTTTCATAATCACGATATATCAAAAACAATACCTAGTTGGCCGCTTCCAAAAAAAGAAGTGTCCGAAGCCTACCAATTAAATTTAATTACCTTCTCAATATCCGGATGCAGGCTGTAGAGTACAGGGCAGGTTCTACCTGTGTTTTCAAGTATTTTTCTCGATTTTTCATCTATTCCCTTGGGAAAATCCAGAATCACTTCCACTTTTGAAATACGGCGCGGATTGGCGGCCATGGTTTTTGTTACCATCGCTGTGGTGCCATCCATATTTACGTTTATATCGCGCGCTTTAATGCCCATAACCGTAATCATACAATTTGCAAGGCCCGTAGCCACAGTGTCTGTTGGGGAAAATGCTTCTCCCTTGCCATTATTATCGGTGGGAGCATCGGTAATAAATTTATTGCCCGATTTTAAATGTTCGTTTTCAGTTCGCAGGTTGCCCAAATAGGTTACTTTGGAAGTGCTCATTCTACTATGTCAAATTTAAGTTCGTCGTTGTATTTTAAAATATAGGCAGCTTCATTGTGATAGCCACGACTTTCCGAAGGTTCGTATCTAAACTTGTTTTCAATGTAT
The DNA here is from genome assembly GCF_038742595.1 of Aequorivita flava. Classification (NCBI taxonomy): domain Bacteria; kingdom Pseudomonadati; phylum Bacteroidota; class Flavobacteriia; order Flavobacteriales; family Flavobacteriaceae; genus Aequorivita; species Aequorivita flava. The sequence goes on from NZ_JBANCF010000001.1 coordinate 12,735, forward strand.
GTTGTTTCGCTTTCAGGATAAACAGCGTCGTAAATATTGTTATCTGATGCCAAGCGCAGCAACACGTCGTATGTAACATCAAAACCTCGAATGGCGTACCTATTGGGTAAAACCCCATACTTGTTTTTATAACTGATCATAAATGGATTTTTATCCACTTCTGAAATATTTTTATTCACCGATGGAAATGTGAAATTTAGCTTTGCCAAGCGCCTGCTCGATACCTCGTGCCATTCAAAAGCATCGTTTTTATCTAAAGTAAACAATCGCGTTTTATAGTTGGCAGGCATTGCTGCAGCAGCATTTACCGCACTACTAATTAAAACCGGATTTTTTGATTCGAGAAGAACCCAGTTTTCGCTGCCCTCCGTAGCGGCAGCAGTAATATCGCTCATTTGCACATAACCACCTCCGCGAGGTGTTACGGTTTTAGCCGATGGTATGGCCGCTATAATCATATCTCGTTGCTGCGTGTGTTTTGCATCGGAAATTATAATAATATTTTTCCCTGCACTGTGCTGCTTTATATACCGAATCATCGTTTTTTGAAGAATGGCATCTGTTGGTAGGGTCTGGAAAAGATTGTCGTTCATGGCCATTTCCCGATTGCTTAAAGGTGAAAAAACTGGAATCTTTTCGTCTTTTAATAGATCGGAAGCTCGTTCTACATTTTTTTGAAGTAGCGGGCCAATTACCGCATCCGCATTTTTAAATTTACCGCTGGAAACAATAGCAGCAACTTTGCTTTCGCTTTTTTCGGTATCATATACGTCTATCGTTACTGAAATGCCGTTGTCTTTGGCAAATTCAGCTGCCATTAAGGCTCCGCTATAAAAATCTAAGGCTACGCGAAGTGTGGGATCTCTTTTTAATAAATCGGTATTATTACTGGTAGAATCGCTCGGATTGCCCATTAATCGAAACGGTAACATTAAGGCAACCGTTTTCATTTTCTTATTCTTGATTCTGTTTTCTAGATTTATTTCTGAAACATCATCTTTAGTAATATCTGCTTTTTCCTTGGGAAGTTTTAGGATCATACCTTCTTTTAATCCATCTTTTGCATAGGGGTTTAAAGCGATAATTTCTTCCTCCGAAAGTCCAAATTTCACCTTCAGTCTATAAAATCCTTCTTTTGGGTTTACTTCGTAATACTGAAAGTTTTCTTCGTCTATTTCAGCATTTTCAAGTACAATTTTTTCGGGTACAACAAGTGTTGCGCCAACGTTTAATCCTTTTCCTAAATCTGGATTTAAATCCTCGAGTTCGGCAATGCTAATTCCAAATTTTCTGGCAATGCCAAACTTGGTTTCCTTTGCTTTTACAGTATAATGCTTAGTTCCGGGTGCTAATTCTGTATCTTTTCCTGTGGTTTTATTCGCCGCCGGAATTAGCAGCCTTTCGCCCTTTTTTAATCCACGTGAATACAATTCCTTATTCAGCTTTTTAATATCGTCCACACTTACGTTGTACATCTGTGCAATACCGTAAAGCGTTTCTTTTCTTTTTACCTTGTGGTCGCGATAATTATTTTTGTTTGTTCCGGAGCTAATTACACTGTTCGAAGGAATTATTAGCACGCTATTTACCTTGAGTTCACTTCTGGAATCTGGGTTGAGATTATAAATGGTCTCTTCCGAAATATTATACGCTTTGGCAATGCTATAAACCGTTTCGCCTTTTTGGACCGCATGACTTTTGTATTGTTGTTGAGCAGCGGAACCACAACTAACCATAAATAATAAGGTTACTGAAACGTATATTAAACACTTTAACATAGGGATAATCAATTTTTTAAATTTGCCAAACATAGTCTCTAATTTTAGTTATTCCCACTCAATGGTTGCAGGCGGTTTGGAGCTAATATCGTAGACTACTCTATTAACGCCTTTAACCCGATTTATTATATGGTTGCTCACTTCCTGCAAAAATTCGTAGGGCAAATCTACCCAGTCTGCGGTCATGCCATCGGTAGATTGCACGGCACGCAGCGCCACTACTTTTTCATATGTACGTTCGTCGCCCATAACACCTACACTATTTATAGGTAATAAAATAGCTCCGGCTTGCCATACCTTGTCGTAGAGTTCCCATTTTTTGAGCCCGTTGATAAAAATTGCATCAACCTCTTGTAATATACGAACTTTTTCGGCCGTAATATCGCCTAAAATTCTAATGGCCAATCCAGGCCCTGGAAAGGGATGTCTTCCCAAAAGTTCTGCATCAATTCCCATTTCCTTTCCAACCCGGCGAACTTCGTCTTTAAAAAGCATTCGCAAAGGTTCTACCACCTTCAACTTCATAAAATCGGGGAGTCCCCCAACATTGTGGTGGCTTTTAATTGTAACCGATGGCCCGTTTACCGAAACACTTTCAATAACATCCGGATAGATGGTGCCTTGACCAAGCCAATCTACTCCCGTTAATTGATGTGCTTCGTCGTCAAAGACTTCAATAAAGGCATTGCCAATGGCTTTTCGCTTTCGTTCGGGGTCGCTTTCGTTTCGCAACGCTTCCAAAAAACGCTCGGAGGCATCTACACCTTTTACGTTTAACCCCATGTCTTTATATTGGTGAAGCACGCTTTCAAATTCATTTTTACGAAGCAAACCGTTGTTTACAAAAATACAGTACAAGTTTCCGCCGATAGCTTTGTTCAAAAGAATCGCTGCTACCGTAGAATCTACACCCCCACTTAAACCAAGTACTACTTTGCCATCGCCAATTTGCTCTTTTAAGGTGGCAACCGTAGTTTCTACAAAAGCTGCAGGAGTCCAAGTTTGTGGTACTTCGGCAATGTTTACCAAGAAATTTTCAAGCAAGTGCTTCCCGTGGGTAGTGTGGTAAACCTCTGGATGAAATTGAATGGCATAGGTTTCTTCTCCTTCAATTCTATATGCGGCATTTAGCACATCTACCGTACTCGCCAAACGCACTCCGTTTTCGGGAAGTTTGGCGATGGTATCGCTATGGCTCATCCACACATTAGTGTTTTCTGGAATGCCTTGAAAGAAAGCTTCCCCAGATTTTATCATGGAAAGCTTTGCTCTCCCGTATTCGCGAATGTTTGAAGGCTCCACGCTACCGCCGCTAAAATGAGCCAAATATTGCGCTCCGTAACAAACTGCCAAAAGAGGCTTGTGGCCGCGAATTTTTGAAAGATCGGGGTGTGGTGCATCCTCCGCACGAACGGAAAACGGACTGCCGGAAAGTATTACCGCCTTAAAAGGGTCAAGGCTTTCCGGAATATGATGGTAAGGGTGTATTTCGCAGTAAATGTTCAGCTCCCGCACGCGTCTTGCGATTAATTGGGTGTACTGCGAACCAAAATCTAAAATGAGGACGTTGTTTTGCATAGGCAAAAATACTTTAAATATATAAGTTTGTAAATGGGTTGTGCGGAATTTTTTAATGGCTTTTCAACAGCGGTGTTTTCTGTCAATAATACACGAATAAATTTGAAATAATACTGCCGATTAAACCAAACAGGTTTTTTAAAACCTATTTGGTTTTGCCTTAATTTTGTATATTTATTCATAGAACAATAGTAATTATGAAGACAATCATCGTCCATGCTGTAAGCGATAAAATGAAAAAAATTACAGAATATTTGAAAGAACTAAAAGTTGCTTTTGAAACTGGAGACGAAGATAGTCCATACAACCCTGATTTTGTTGAAAAAATTAAAAAGAGTCGAAAACAGTATAAAGAAAGTAATTATTCAACCGTGGCTCAAGAAGATTTAGAGAAATATATTTAATATCGATTAAACCTAACAGGTCTTAAAGACCTGTTAGGTTTGGTTGTTCGAGCCGCAAAATAGAATAGTGTATGAAGTGAAGGAAAATAGAATTATTGTTCTATCATTAAATGGACATTATTGAATATATTGAAAAAATAGTTGATGAAAGTTCTTACTTCAATTGCTTTCTTAATTTCCTTGGATCCTGTCGAGTGTCGAAGAAAGTGATAATTTCAATTTCATTTAATTCAAAGCGTATTCGGTAATAAAATGTATTTTGTTTAGTAACAACACACTTATATACACCACCAGATTCTTTTGAAAATGGACAACTTTCTGGCTGTAATGCAATCTGTTCTATCTTTTTATTGAGTTTTAATAAAAAATCTTTTTTTACTTTATAACTCCATTTCGATAATAAATAAGTTGTTAGCTCTTCTAATTTAGTTTCGGCAATATCAGAAAAGTAGACATCCATCACGAAATTTTGTCTAAAACTTCTTTATAAGACTTTCTATTGCCTTGGTTTAACTGCTCAATCCCTCTTTTTATCTCTGCTTGTTCCTCTGCATTCAGTTCATTCCAGAAATCTGCCTTTTCATTATTTATAAAATCAGTTAATCTTTGAATAAATGTATCGTTCTCAATATTGAGAATCATTTTTACCAGTTCTATTTTTGAAGTTTTAATATCCATTGTTCGAGCTTTTTTCAAAGTTAAGGAATAAAATTTATTGAGCTAAATAGACCTATAGTTCTTATTACCCTGTTTGGGTTGTTATTACAGTTCCAAAACCGTAAAATTGAAATCCAGCGGATCCAAATTTTCTTTCAATAATGCCAGCAATTCTTCTTCGTATTCCAAGTAAAACTCTGAGAAATTAAGGTGCCGTTCCTGTAACCCCTGCTTCGGAAAAAGTTGGTTTTGAAGGTTTTTTAATCGGTCTAATTCTTCAGAAAATTTCCGTTTTTGGGCTTTTATCAAACGTTTTTCCAGATTGTCTAGCCCGTTTAACTGTTTTTTTTCTTGCGCGCCCACTGCTCCCAAAAAGGAAACATCGGTCTTTTCGGCCAAGGTGTACAAATCTTTAAATTGCTGCTGTAAAAATTCTTTTTGTTTAGAAAAATCTAGATCTATTGCCGAAACTTTATGCGTGTGCCGCGTAATGAGCTCGTGCTGTTTCAGGAATAATTCCTCAATTTCGGTATTCAGTTTTTTTAATTTATCAGAAATATGCTTCGGAATTAACAATGCCGAATTACGAAGCAACAGCATTGGGAAAGGAACTTCCACTTTCTGAAAATAATCTTTTAACTGAAACCAATACGCCAGCTCGCCCCCGCCGCCAATGTAACAGAGATTTGGCAAAATAACCTCTTGGTATAAAGGGCGCAGCAATGCATTTGGTGAAAAGCGCTCTGGATTATCGTGGAGTTCCGTTAAAATTTCTTCTTTGGAAAAGGAGATGTCTGTTTCATTTACATAAAACCGTCCCTCTTTTTCTATAATACGCTCTCGGAGATTTTCTTTTATATAAAACAAATTTATTTCTCGCGGATGTACCTGTTCCGGAAAACCTAAGGCGGTTAATTTTTTAGTGGTTTCAGAAATTAATTTAAAGCTGAGGTTTTCGGTTAGTTCCTTTTCGGCATAGGGAATAAATTCTTTTTTAAGTTCCGGATCGTTGCCATCTATAATTACCAACCCGTATTCCCAAAACATTAAATTGGCAAGATGGCGTGTGGCATCGGCAAGATTAGAGTTTTCTTTATATGCCTGCGCAAAATATGCGACCAATTTTTCGGCGTTCTTTCCAGGCCCTAATTTCTTTTTGAGAATTGCCTTTACTTCGTTTAAACCTTCGGTTGAAAGTTCGCCTACGGCACCGGAGGCATCGCGATTCCATTCTACCTTGCTTCCAAATAGATTAAAATAGTTTATCTCGTCGAAATCGTGATCTTCCGTGGCCATCCAATATATAGGTACAAAATAATGCTTTGGATATTCCTTATTTAACTGTTCGGCCAAATTTATTGTTGAAAAAATTTTATACAAAAAATACAACGGCCCAGTAAATAGATTGAGCTGATGCCCCGTGGTTACAGTAAATGTATCGGGTTCGTACAGCAAATCTATATTGCTTAAAGTGCTTTGTGAAAGATTGTTATAGCCGTACTGAAACATGATGCGTTTGGCCAATGCACGTCGCTGGTCTAGGGATAACTGACTCCTTTTTTCCTCAAATTGGGCTCGAAAGTTTTCCAGCTTTGGAAACCTGTTGTAAAAAGGTGAAATAGTTGGGTTTTCATCCAGATAATCGCAGATTAATTTTGTGAAATAACCTGTTTTTTTATAGGGAAGGGAATGGGTTCGCATAGAAAGTATAAAACGATTAAAACAAAAATACATTTTAATTCAGAATCCTGAATCCTGAATATGGTAAAACTTTAGTAGTTTTAACCCTTTCTTTAAACTGTTTATAATGACGCGTATTTTCAGCATTTTCGTTTTCCTTTTTCCCATTGTATTTTTTGGTCAACTTAAATCTCCATCCGAATTTTTAGGATATGAAATTGGTACCCAGTTTTCTCGCCACGCAAACGTGGTTTCGTATTTTGAACACCTTGCGGCTAATAGTGAAATGGTGCAATATTCAGACTACGGCAAAACAAATGAACGCCGAAGGCTTACGTATGCGGTAATTTCTTCAAAAGAAAACCTAAATAACCTTGAACAAATACGCACCGACAATTTAAAGAAAATTGGGATTATAATCGGCTCGGCTACACCCGAAAAGGCCATTGTTTGGCTTAGTTATAACGTACACGGCAACGAAGCCAGTAGTAGCGAAGCCGCCATGAATACCGCTTATAAGTTAATTACCGAACACGGAGATTGGCTAGAAAATACGGTGATTATTATGGATCCCAACGTAAATCCCGACGGTCGCGATAGATATGTAAATTGGTACAACCAAGTTAAGGCCAGTCCGTATAATTCGTCGCGCGACGCCGTAGAGCACAATGAGCCCTGGCCCGGCGGACGCCCAAATCATTATTTATTCGATTTAAACCGCGATTGGATGTGGGCAAGCCAAGTAGAAACCCAACAACGGTTAAAAATTTACAACCAATGGATGCCGCATATTCACGTAGATTTTCACGAGCAATTTATTAATAATCCATACTATTTTGCACCGGGTGCAGAACCTTATCACAGTATAATTACACCTTTCCAACGTGAATTTCAAACTAAAATAGGAAAAAACAACGCTAAATATTTCGACGACAACGGCTGGTTGTTCTTTACCCGCGAAAGTTTCGATTTGCTTTACCCAAGTTATGGCGATACCTATCCACTTTTTATGGGTGCCATTGGAATGACGTACGAACAAGCGGGCCACGGTATGGCAGGCCTGGGGATTATTAATGACGAAGCCATTGAACTCACCCTCATTGATCGCGTGGCACACCACACCACTACAGGACTTTCTACCATTGAGGTTGCTTCACAACAAGCGGCTTCGCTAAACGCCGAGTTTGGAAAATTCTTTAAAAATGAAAATTTAAAATATAAAAGCTTTGTGCTTAAAGGCAATCCCGATAACCTAAAGGCATTGACGCATATGCTGGATCGCCACCAAATAAAATACGGTTACGCCACGGGCGGTAAGGTCACTGGCTTCAATTATACCGACAATAAAAAGGGGACTATAGATGCTGCCGGGGCGTTGGTAGTAAGTACAAACCAACCAAAAGGAAAAATGGTACAGGTGCTTTTTGAGCCCAATGCGGCCCTTTCAACTCCCCTCACTTACGATATTACTGCTTGGAGTCTGCCTTATGCGTATGGGTTAGATGCAGTTGCCACAACTAGCTTACTTCCAGCAAATACTGAGGCTCCCGCCATTGCAGCTGTAAATGTTGCTTCCCCAACAGCAGCTGGATATATTGCAAAGTGGAATAGCTTACAAGATGCCGAATTTCTTTCCGCATTGTTACAGCAAAATATTAAGGTGCGTTTTTCAGAAAATGAACTCAGTTTTGGCGGGAATAATTTTGGCCGCGGAAGTTTAATTATTACGCGAAGCGACAATAAAAACAACGCAAATTTTGATAAAACTATTACTGAAATTGCCAACAAAATGGGACGACAATTATATGCTTCACCCACGAGTTTTGCAGATAGATTAACCGATTTTGGCTCGCAATATGTACATTTAATTAAAAATAAAAAGATTGCAATCTTACAGGGCGAAGGTACCTCCTCGCTTAGTTATGGTGCGCTTTGGCACTTTTTTGAAACGCAATTAAAATACCCTATTACAGCTATAAACACTGGCGATATTGGTAAAATACAATGGAGCGATTATGATGTTTTGGTGTTGCCTAACGGAAATTATAATTCTATTTTAAACGATGATGTTTTTAAGAATATAGAAACTTGGATTGCCGATGGAGGAAAGGTAGTGGCTATTGGCAGTGCATTAAAAGTATTTGAAAACAAGGATGGTTTTGAACTAAAAAAGAACGAAACTGAAGAAAGCAAAAAAGAAAGTGATAGTTTGGGAAATATGACTCCTTATGCTCAACGTGAAATGGAAAGCACAAAAAATTTTATTACCGGGAGTATTTACAAAATAGGATTGGATAATACACACCCCTTGGCATTTGGCTACGGAGATACTTATTATACGCTAAAGCTTGGCAGCCATTCCTATAAATTTTTAAACGATGGTTATAACGTTGGCTATATTAACGATAAACCCGAAAGTGTGTCGGGCTTTTCTGGAGAAAATGCTAAAAATAAATTAAGCAATTCCATTGTTTTTGCCGAAGCTAAAAAAGGCAGGGGTAGTGTAATTTATATGGTTGACGATGTTTCTTTTCGTTCCTTTTGGCAAAATGGGAAGTTGTTCTTAGCGAATGCTGTCTTCTTCGTAAACGCGGGGAATTTCTAACAATTTCTGAAAGTTGTCGTGTAAATAAAAAAGGACAAAAAGATTTTCATAAAAATCACAAAGAAAATTTCGTGTACTTTGCGCCACCTTAGTATTTTCCGTGGTTAAATTGTTCGAGCCTCAACCAATTCAGTTAAAACTTGCTTAAATACAGCTACGGCTTGCGCTCCTGTAACGGCACTTGTTCTATTAAAAACGAAAGTAGGTACAGAGTTTACGCCTAAATCGCGCCAATAGTTCTCCTTGCTTTTTACCTCTTTCCGTGCATTTTCATCAGCTAATTTTGAGAGTGCCTCATCGGCATTTAAACCTACATCTAGCAATGCTTGTTTTAAAATGGCTCTATCAGACACGTCTTTTTGTTCACTAAAAAAGGCTGTTATAAGTCGTAAATTTAATTCTGTTTGCTTGCCAAAATCTTTGGCATAGCCCAATAAAACGTGCGCATCAAAGGTGTTTCCCATTCGCATTTCCTCATAATAATTAAAGGTAAACCCCAGTTCGGCACCAGCCTTCGCCATAAATTGCTGCGACTCTTTTTGCTGTTCTAAACTAGAACCGTATTTTTCGGCAATATGTTCGTGTACATTTTGGCCTTCAACTGGCATGTTTGGATTTAGCTCAAAGGGTTGCCATTCAATTTCAACCAAATCTTCAATGCCCATTTCAGAAATAGCCTTCTCCAAGCGTTTGTAACCTATAATGCACCACGGACATACTACATCTGAAACGATATCTATTTTTATTTTTCCATCCATATACTTACACTATTTATCAAACTTCAACAATAGCCTTTTGCGAGCTACTTTTTATTAATCCTTCTTTGGCTTTATAGGCTTCACCGAAATATCTTCAGTATTAATTTCTGAAAGAAAAGTGAGCTCATTGGCTTCAAACAGCTCACCAAGGGTTTGCATTTCTACCGACTTCCACGGTTCAATCTTGTAATTTTCGTAATCTACAAAACGCAGCCCATTAATTATTCTTGGATTAACTGCCTTTCTAAAGCGAATGCCACCTTTGCCCGTATAAAATTTATATGCCAAATAATCTACCGTAAAATCTTCTTTGGCAATCCAATACATATACACATCTTCGTGATCGGTTCCGCCTCCATTTTCTGAAAACGTAACTTGAATTTCGTAGTAGTCCTTCCCGTTAATTTTTGATTCCCCAACCAATTTTTTGTTTACCGCAGCATCGTTTAAACCATACGGCAATTGCACAAAATAATGTACCGAATTAACCGAGTTGGAATATTTATTAACGGTAGAATCTGCCAAGGAGAGCTTGGTACCGTTCGCATACCGCTCAAAACTATTGTTGGTGAGCACATCGCGAGTTTCGCCCAAAGAATCTACGATGGTGCGCGTAAACTCAAAATCGCCGTTGTTTCTACGACTGCTGTATTTAATATCGCGAAAGCTAAACTGTATTGCTGCAGATTTGTATTTATCTCCCCCCGCATTATCAATGGTTTTATCAACTATTTGTTGGGCGGTGAGTTCTTTTGTTTCCTCTTTGCAGGAACCAAAAATTATTAGGAAACCGATTATTGGAAGGATTCGCATGGCAGGATTTTTATTTCAAAGATACGAATGAAGTTGCTATTTGTTGCGTAGATTATTTACAATTAGAACAATCTGCCTCTCCAACTAAATCGCCATTCTTATCGAACTCATATTTACAGCATTGGCTAAATTTTTCTTTTAAAATATCTTTTGACCGCCGGATGCGCGCCTTTAAATTTGCCAAGCTGATAGCTAAAATTTTTGCGGCTTCGTCCTGTTTTTTTCCTTTAATATAAACCAATTCAACGCTCTCTTTGTAGATTGTGGGCAGATCGTTTATAAATTTATCAAAACAGCAGTAATCGTCTTTTTTATCCGAAAATATAGTTTCCCTTTCTTTAACGGGCGCTACGTATTTAGATTCATTTTTAAAATAATTTGCAATTTCATTTCGCGCAATTTGGAACACCCACGCCTTTACTTTTTCCTCCTCCTGTATCTGCTTTAGATTTTTGTGAACCTTTAAAAAGGTATTCTGAAAAATATCGCTGGTGCTGGTTTCATTTTTCACTTTTTTTAAGATAAAAAAATATAGTTCCTCGTGAAATTCCCGCCAAATTTTTTCTGTTTCCATATTCAAAAATAAAAACAAAGGTTAGCTTTTACACTAACCTTTGGGAATTTAACAACAACTGCATTTATTGCATTCGCATCTATCACACGGACACGTATTTGCTGAGCAGTCTGTGCAATTGCATTTGGTGCAATCGCAATTGGTACATTTACAAGTATTCATAATATTGGTTTTTGATGTTTGTATAGTAGACTCAAAAACGGCAAAAAGGATACATTTTAAATACTGTTTTTTTCAATTCAACCAGCCTTTGCGTAAAAATTAGAGCGTTTTAATTACAAAATGAAATACATCATTTGAGTTATAAAGATAGTAAGGCCGCCATCGCTTATTTACAGAAGTGTTTTTTATTCTATCCCTATACTACTATACTCCAAATCCAAAATAATCCGTCCCTTCTTTTGGTCTTCTTCCCGCATCTTTTTAAGATCTACTTTTACGTCCTTCCCAGCAAAATTAAGCGGAATGCGTATTTTTTCAATTTCAAAGGAAATGGTAAGATTGGTAGGCAAAATAGCTTTGCTATCGGGATATACCAGTTGTAAGGCATAGGTACCGTCTTTTTTGGTATTGATCTCTGCCCAATCTATTCGTGTGTTTTTCGTGTCTAAATGCAGGGTAGCAACGCTAAAATCTGCTTTGTCGCTAGTAGGCAGGATGGAAACAGCACGTAGATCGGTTTTATTAGAAACTTCACCTCTATCAACAACAATAAAAGGATGTTCAAACAATTCGCGAAACGAAAGGTCTAAACCGCGTTTGGGAATAAGTGTAAAATCTTCGGAAGTAACAACAATAGGTTTGCCTTTTGTAAATATTGCCGCAGCTACTTTATCGGGCATTTGGATAAAGGATATATCTGCGTGCAATTTTATAGTTGCCGAAAAACTTTCAATACTGTCTAGTCTGGCCTTAACCTGTAAAACATCTTCTTCGGCGGTCTGCGCTGTAACTGCTAGACCTGTAGTAATTGCTATTATAACCAATAGTTTTTTCATGCGGTATCATTTTTTTGAAATACAAAAAGCCCTATTCCCACCGTAACTAAAGTATATACCAGCAACAGTGATGTATTAACTAGTATTACTTGCCAGTCAATTATAAACGTGAAAAAATTCTGCCAGGTATTGTTCAGTTTAAAATATGCTATTTGGTTTAAGAAATCGTTTGGCAGGTCTATCTTCAGCAAGAGCGTAGAAATAATCAAAAACAAGGCAGCTACAATCAAGGTTTTAAAGCTCTCTTTAAACAGCACCGCCAAAGTTAAACTCACCACCGAAAAGAAAACCAAGGAAAGCGTCCCAATCAAAAACGCAGAACACAACCGTAAAAAAGCTTCGTCCTGTTCAAAAAATGTGAGACCATCGCTATAAACCACTAAATCGCCCGTGCCGAATATAGCATACGAAAATACAAATGAAGTAGCTGCAAGAAAAAGCACTAAAACTACTGTAAAGAGGATGGCAGTTATATATTTTGCCAACAGGTATTTCCACTTTACAACGGGCTGCATAAGTACTGTTTGCAGGGTTTTATCTTCGTATTCGGTAGTGAATAATCCCGAAACTATAATCATACATAACAGCGGCACGTGAAACCAAAAGGAGTTAAGAATAAAATAAATAATTAAGTTGCCGTTGAGTAAATTTCCTTCAAAATAAAAGGTGTCTTTTAAATTCGCCAAGACAATATCTAAAATCTCCGCCCCCTGATAGTAACCGCTTACCAACACCACCGTTTCTATAAAGAGCAGCGCCAAAATTGCGTAGTAGGTGCGACTTTGTTTGCACAATTTGTAAATTTCTAAATACACCAATTGCCTCATACAGCTGTAGCCTTAAAAAGTTGCGCAACGTCTAACCGTGGTGTACAGGATGTAATTGCAATCCCCTGTTCGGACAACTTGAAAATGATCTCGGAAATTTCAGTCGCCGATGCGGGAATAGTGATACAGTTGGAGTGGGCGGCAGCGCTATATTCTTTTAAAAAGGAAACTTTTTGAAGTTCATTTCCGCAAAGTGTATAACTCTTTACACATTTGCTCAATATAGCTTGCGTTGGCCCCTGTTGTAATATTTCACCATTGTGTATTACGAATAATTTTGAGCAGAGTGTACTTAATACTTCAACAATGTGCGAGGAAATAAGAATTGCCATTCCGTGATCTTTTGCCAAGCTAACAATCAGTTTTTTCAACGCCTGAATCCCTACGGGGTCGAGACCCGAAAAAGGTTCGTCCAATAGTAAACACGAAGGTTTATTGAGCAAGGCAACAGCAATCCCCAAACGCTGTTTCATTCCCATGGAATAGTTTCGGCTTGGGTCTTCTCTGTCAAGCGATAAACCCACTTGTAATAAAGCTTCGTCAATAGCTTTATTATCTGCCGCAGCATTTTGCATTTTTGCAAAAACCCTTAAATTTTCGCGCGCGCTTAAATACGGATATAAAGAGGGTTTTTCAATAATACCGCCTATTTTTTTTGCTCCTTCACCTTGAAGGGTTATTGTGCCACTATCTGCAGAAACCAACCCCAATAAAATTTTAAACAAGGTAGATTTTCCCGCCCCATTGGCACCTACCAATCCGCAGATCTCTCCGCTATTACAAGCTATACTAACGTTTTGGAGCGCTTGCAGTTTTCCGTAGCTTTTAGATATATTTCGTCCTGAAATCATACAGACTGTGTTTCGGCGAGAAGGTGGTAATTGTATTTTGGTTTGTAGTGATTTTCTAAAAATGTACGCGACCAAAATTTTTTCTTAAAGAGGAAAAATGGCTCTTGTATCATAAAATAGGGGATGTAATGAAACCATTTTACACCACATTCTTTGTATAAATCTTGCACCTGCTGCTTGATCCCCAATTCTTCGGCAGCAGTTTCAGCGGCCATTCGCTGACATTTAGACCCCATATATAACATTGCGATTTTAGGATGAAAGCCGTGTTCAAAAAATTGGTCCTTCGCACGTTTATAATTTTGGTATCGAGACCATCCGTCCATAATTACCAAATAGATATGTACGAATGAAAAGAGAAAAAAACTGGCCCAGAAAATTATTTTAATTGTCGATAACGACGAGACAGCATTGCTTAATTGTATTCCGTATATCCAGGATTCCAATATAAAAAGCAGTAGGGCACCATACAAAAGCCTCCCAACCCTAAAATAGGAAACTAGGGGATGAGGCTGTTTAGGGATTACATTTATTTTCATTATTGCTAAGATAGGCTATATGCTTTCAAAGTGCAAGTGGATAGAGCGCACACACTAAATACAAAGTTTAAGCCCAAACAATTATTAGTGAATCCTTTTCGAGCGTAGCGAAGGAAAATAAAATTTGTGTATTTAACCAATTAACGAATCCCGATTCCCTAATATTCAACCCCCAAATTCTCAACCCCTACCGAGTTCGCACTCCTAAATAAATAATACGTTCCCTGCACCTCCTGATAAAATTTTAACCCAAGAACGGCTATCGCAGTACCGGCCACATCGGGTAAGTTAACTTGCATTTCAATGGAATTGGCACTGTAGCTTTTATCCAAATACAGCGGCGCACTGCTCTTTAATTGATTTTCAAGGCTGTTAAAATCAAAATGCAAAAGCCCCAAAGTAAGCGCCAAATGTGTGGCGCCTGTCGGAAATTGTACATTCCTCATATCAAAATTACTGATGTTCAAGCTACGTGTTGTAAAGTCAAAATTGCCTGAAGCCGCCAAAGTCTCCATAACGTTACACAAGGGCGTAAATTCAAAATCCTTTAACAATTGTCTGCCCCTGGGGGTTTCCACGCCAGGGCCAACGCCTCTCATTCCTCTGCTGTTAATTCTATCTTGATCCTTTATTCTGGTAAACAATTGTACCATCCGGCCGTGAAGATCCCCGTCTTTTCTCACGCATAAAAAAGGCGCAAGTGCCATTTTAAATGCTTTCTTCGTCTTGCTACACCTCCCGAATTCCGAAGCGTTTTCCATAGTTCGCACCGGTTTCTTCTTCTGATCTTTACTAAAACCGCCTCCCGCTTTTCGCGCTAGGGGTCCTGCATTTTTGGTATTGTAAAAATTAAGATCTCCAATGGTTCCTTTTAACTTAATAATTCCTACTTGCTTTGCCATAATATAAAGTTTAAATAAGGTAAATATACTACGTAAATATCTTAAAGTCAAGTTTATAGTAAAAATATTGTATTGATACAATAAGATTATAGTATGTTTATAGTAACTTTATAGTATGTTTATAGTATATATTAAGTATAAAATATTCTAGTTAATTACACCACTCTAATTATCTATAATAGATATAAGGTGTTTTATCCTAATACTTGTAAGCACAAGCATCCGTCTCTTTCCGCTCAAAAAAATTCTCAATGCTAAAAACCATACAGACTGTACGCCAGTATCAGTAAAAATGGGGGAGGTGTTTAAGTAATTTACCTTGAGTTCAAAAATTATAGTGATGTAATCTAAATCAACAAAAGTAAAATCAAGCCGATAATTAGTATTGTCTTGGTGAAAAGAATTGATTTTAGATAATATGCTAACCCTCTCTCCTGAATCCATTTTTTTACAAGTATAAACCAACTTGTAGCGGCAATAAAAATGGTTATAATGGATAGTTTAAATTCAAAAGTGCCTTTTATAATTTTTGCGTTACTGCCTTGAGTGAAGGTTTTATCAAGAAGCAAAGAAACCGAAGTAAACAAAAGCATAAGCGCAATTACATGAAATATAATTAATGCTATCTTATTTACTTCTGCAGTTTTCATTAAATTTTGGTGAGTTGTTTCATTACTTGTTAGTTGCGGTTAACGCTTCAAAATTCAGCAAACAGATATGCTTTTAAAACTTTAAATCTCCGAATTGTTGTTTTGTAGGGATGAGCTATTGTGCAGCTAACTTAACAATTACAAATTAAACTTTTCTGCGAGTTTGTGGATAATTGGCAAGGATGGGTGTTTAGATATTTGTAAGCAAGCGTGTGCTCACAATTATTTTTAGCCAGTGCTGGTTTTAGGTTTTGCTAAATTTAATTAATGGTTTGATGTTTCCGTCGTCTGCCGCTTGTAATGCAGTAATATATTTTTTTCTCGTGTCATCTACACTTGTCATATTTGAATTATGCCAACTGAAAATATCTTTTTTGAAAATAGATTCAATAATTATATCGGCCATCATTCTTGAGTGCCTACCATTTCCATTTGGAAAGCAATAAATTGAGACAATTCTATGCTTAAACCTAATTGCTATTTCTTCTGGCGAATACGTTTTATTTTTTATCCAGTATTTGGTGTCGTCAATGAGCTTTTTTAATTCTACACCAATTTGACTCCAATGTATTCCAATATTTTTGTCGGTCTTTCTAAATTCTCCTGCCCATTTCCAAACATCGCCATACATTCTTTTATGAAAGTCTTTTATAAATTTTTCAGTTAGTATTTTTTCTGGTTTTAAATTGGCGTGTATAGTCCATTCAACAGCCTTTTCAATGTTTAGCTGTTCAAATTGATCCAATTCTTTTTGCGTGGTTATAGACTTAATCTTAAGGCCTTCCTTTTCTTCTTCATCTAAAGGCGTTTGACTATCCTGGTCTTGCAATTCTAATCCCATAATGATTTTTTCATCTCGCGTTTTATTTCATTCGCCAGTTCTTTAATGGTTTCATTAATATTTTTATCTCCTATTCCTTGGTTTTCTAATTTCATATTTTGATTGGTTCTTAGCACTATTTTCTCAGCCAGTTTCTCAGCTTTTAAACTAATAAGATTATCAATGGTTCCATCTTTAGGGACAAATCCATAAACTAATTTTAAATCTAATGCTTCGCCCACTTCTTTTAATGACTTAATTGAAATAGAACCTTTTGCCTCGCTCTCTTCAATATTCCTAACACCTTGTCTGGTAATTTTAAGCTTGGCGCCAAGTTGCGCCATAGTCATATTAAGGGCAGTCCGAATTGTATTTATCCATCCTTTAGCAGGAACCAAAACCATTTCTGTTTTTTGAAAAGGCTGAAGTTTTTGGTCTAATTGTTCAATTAAAAGTTTCCTCTTATTTCTCATAATTTGTAATGAATTAGGTTTGCAAATTTTCTATAATGTAAACTAATATAATTACAAATATATAAATAAGTAAAGATATATCCTTACATATTACAGAATAAGTACAGGTGATGGTTTACTTTTTTAGAATTTTTTGATTGTGCGAGGGGGGAATAATGGAGATTGGTTTAGTAATTAGGAAGCCAATTTTGTTGTAACTGTACAGAAATTTCGCAAGTTAAGAATCGTTGTGTACAATCCCGATAGCCCTTTTTTTTCTTAATTCTATGGTGAATTATAAATAACAATGCCCCAAGCAAAAGCGCAATAAATGCACTTCAAAAGCTTAAAAAGTTAGCCCAAACCCCAAATTCAAAATCACTAAAGAGTAACAATTTAATCTTTACCCTACTATCGTTCTAAATGTCAAATTAACCCTCGGAAAATCCACTTTTTTAGTGGGCGGTAAACGGTGTAGCCAGTGCTTTTGGGTGGTGCCAGCCATTATTAAAAGGCTACCGTGTTCTAAATTTATTGAAATTGTTTCCTTCGTCTCTTTGTGTTTAAAAGCAAATTTCCGCTCCGCCCCAAAACTTACTGAGGCAATAGCGCCGTTCTTTTTAAGATCCTTTTCAGCATCACTGTGCCACGTCATGCCCTCTTCGCCAGTGTGGTAAAGGTTTAGTAAACAACTGTTAAATGTTTCACCGCAAACGGATTCAATGTGTTTTTTTAGTTGAAGCAATTCAGGAGTCCACAAATGGGCTGTCTTGGTTACTTTGGAATACGTGTATTCAAATTCGCGTTCGCCATACCAAGCTGCCTTTCGTTTGGTAATAATCTTTTTTCCGAAAATAATTACTTCGTCATTTTTCCAAACAATTGTGTGTAACAATAAGTCGAAATAACGGTTTGCCGCTGCTTCAGTAAAAACCCTGCCGTAGTAATTTACCGTTCCGTCCTTGGGTAGCAAATTGCGATTGGTATCCATTTTAAAATTGAACAATTCCATTTCTGTCAAAACTATTATATTTTTCTATTGATGGACAAATAAAATAGCGACTAATTCGGTAAATTCCATAATATATATGCCAGCTATTGATTGCAATGTTTAGCGCATTCCACTATTTCTTACTATTTATGGCCTTCGTTTAAATAATTCAATTACAATATATTATACCGCTATTTTTGGATGGATGTTTTCCACATTTTAAAAGAATTATAGTATCTTAGTTTTTCATTTTAAACTAACAACCAAATACTATGAGTACCATTCTACTTTTAATAGGCGTAATAGTTGTTGCGGGCCTTTTGCTCGTAATTGTTTACAACCGTTTTGTGAAAAACAAAAATATGGTAAAAGACGCCTGGAGCAATATAGACGTGGCCCTAAAACGTCGATACGATTTAATTCCAAACCTTGTTGAAACCGTAAAAGGCTACGCCGCACACGAAAAGTCAACTTTAGAAAACGTAATACAAGCCAGAAATGCAGCAATGGCAGTGCCTTCCGATGAAATAAATGCAAAGATAAAAGCCGAAAACCAATTGCAGCAAACCTTGCGAAGTATTTTTGCTTTAAGCGAAGCATATCCAGACCTAAAGGCAAATGCAGGGTTTATAGACCTTCAGCAGAAACTCAACGAAATAGAGGAAAATCTTGAACGCAGCCGCAGATACTACAATGGCACGGTTCGCGAAAACAATACCTATGGCGAAAGTTTCCCCGGAGTACTGTTTGCCGGTATGCTAAACTATCAACACTTCGATTATTTTGAAGTTGACGAGGCTACCCGTGAAAACGTAAAAGTGAGTTTTAACTAAGGCCGTATCTACCTCATGCCAGTTTTTGGGGCAAACCCAGTGAACAAAACTTGAAACTATTGCACTATTTTAATAACTGAAAAGGTGACTATAAGTAAAAAGCATAATTGTTATTATCGTAAAACCCTGTTGCTGTTGCTCTTTGCACTACTGCTTGGTTTTAAATCCATCGCACAGGGATTTACGGTAAATCATTGCCAAGTAGATATCTACATTCACGAAGAAGGTTATTTTGATGTAGTTGAAAAATACGATTTAACTTTTTCGGTTTACAAACACGGCATTTACCGAAATATTCAAACCAATTATGAGCTGCTAACAGAAAATGGAACCCAGGAAGAACGCCGTATTAAAATTAAGAACATAAAGGTGCCAAACCATAAGTTTGAAGCCGATTTCGATTTTGTACAAAAGCTTAGTGACAATCTTCAAATAAAAATTGGCGATAAGGATGTAACGGTTATCGGACCGCAACATTACGAAATAAAATACCGGGTTTACAATGCTTTCCTTTTCGAAAAGGAATATATACGCTTTTATTGGAACATTAAAGCTTCAGACTGGAGCGCCGCTTTCGATAAAATAGACTTCTCCATTCACCTTCCCCAAAACATGGAATTAGGGTTGGATGATATATTTGTATATTCTGGGTTTACAGGTGAAACGGTGGAAAGTTCAAATTTTAATGTAGCCTATAATGATGGCGTGTTTACCGCTAAAAGCATTCCAGAATTTAAATCCTACAGCGGTCAGAGTGTTACGGTTCTGGTAAACCTACCTTTAAATTCGGTAACGGAAATTAAACCCATGTGGCCTTTTTGGACGCATTACGGATGGACCCTAATTTTGGGCGTATTACTGCTAGTGTTTTACGCAATTTGGAATAAATACGGGAAAGACGATAGGGTAGTGGCAACCACCAGTTATTTTCCACCAAATGGCATTGATCCGTCTATGGCCGGATTTTTAATTGACGATAGTGAAGATACACAAGACCTAATTTCATTAATCCCATATTGGGGCTCACGCGGACTTATAACTATGGAGCAGATTCCCAAAAAGGGCTGGTTCGCGAAGGACGATACCAAACTTACCCGACTTAGACCCTTACCCGATGGCGCTCCGGATTATGAAGTAAAAATTTTTAGTGGCCTTTTTGGAAGTGCTTCCAATCACGGAAAGGAAGAAGTGCTAATCAGCAGTCTTAAGGATACTTTTTACACTAAAATGGCTAGCGCCAAAACCATGTTAAAACAAAAGGCTCAAAAATATTACGATCCCAAAGCCAAAAAAATTCAAACACGAACCATCATTGGAGTCTTACTAAGTGGGGTAGTGCTATTTATGATATTTCTGTTCTCATGGGGCCTCCTTGAAGCTCTGGCAGTAATTCCTGTTGTTGTTTTCTTATTGTTTATGAGCGTACATTTAGTGAAGAAAAACGCCAAAGGCAACCAAATACTCTCCGAATTAAAAGGGTTTAGAAACTTTATAAAAATAGCCGAAGAAAACAAACTAAAAATGCTGCTTCACGATAGTCCTTCCTATTTTGAAACTACCATGGGCTACGCTCTTGCCTTTGGTTTGTTTGAACAATGGGCAAAGAAGTTTGAGGCACTCAACGTTCAACCGCCAAGTTGGTACACCTCGTCAACGGGTGCTTTTACTATGAATAATTTCTCTAATTCGTTTACTTCTTCTATTTCAGCCGCAAAATCTACCATGGTAAGCTCGCCTTCCAGCAGTAGTTCCGGAGGTGGTGGGTCTTCGGGAGGTGGCTTTGGTGGCGGTGGTGGCGGCAGCTGGTAGTTACCATAGCCTTAAAACACCAAATTAGCACAACAAGACACTCACACAAGCGAACTTTTTATAGTTTTATAAAATACATCGGTTTTCACCTGTATAAAACATGCGGCCATTCTTAATGTTACACCGCAACACTGTATTCGCGCAGCGCATCGTTTAACGAGGTTTTAAGATTGGTGCTTTCCTTTCGTTGCCCGATAATTAAGGCGCAGGGTACTTGGTATTCCCCAGCGGGAAACTTTTTGGTATAGCTGCCTGGAATAACCACAGAACGCGGCGGCACGGCTCCTTTTAACTCAACCGGGGTTTCTCCCGTAACGTCTATTATTTTTGTTGAAGCCGTTAGCACCACATTGGCGCCTAACACAGCTTCCTTTCCAACGCGAATGCCTTCCACCACAATACAGCGCGAACCAATAAATGCACCATCCTCAATTATAACTGGTGCGGCTTGCAAAGGTTCTAAAACCCCTCCTATGCCTACACCACCGCTGAGGTGTACATTTTTTCCAATCTGGGCACAACTGCCCACTGTGGCCCAAGTATCTACCATTGTGCCTTCATCTACATAAGCGCCAATATTTACATAACTCGGCATTAAAATCACTCCGCTCGAAATATAGGCCCCGTGTCGTGCAACCGCATGTGGCACTACGCGAATTCCTTTCGCCTCGTACCCGGATTTTAAAGGAATTTTATCGTGATATTCAAAAATACCAACCTCCATTGTTTTCATCATTTGAATAGGGAAGTAGAGCACAATTGCCTTTTTAACCCATTCGTTTACCAGCCACCCGTCTTCCGAAGGCTCGGCGCAGCGCAATTTGCCTTGGTCGCAGTAATTAACTACTTCACGTATTGCTACAATTGTTTCGGTTTCAGACAAAAGGGAACGATCGTCCCAAGCTTTTTCTATGGTTTTTTGTAATTCTTGCATGGTTATAAGGCTTTTATTATTGGTACATAAGTGTAAGATACGCATCTCCGTTACTATGGGGTAAAACTATTTTTGTGGGATAGTTTTCAATATTGTATTCAAAATTAAACGTTCCAATACCGTCTGCTGATTCAACCGAACTAATATTGTTTTTATTGAAATAGACAATCAGGTTATCGTCATCTCCGGGCGAATAACCCCCAAAATTAGGATGCGAATCTACAGCTTCAAGTTGTTTAATTGTTAACCCATTTGGAAGTTTGTAGTCAAAAACAAATAATGGGTTCAATTTATCGTCAAAAGTATAATTGAATGTACGGTAAGGATCGTTTCTACTGAAACGTTGCGACGCAACGGTTACATTGCCATTTGCATCATATTCAAAGTTTATAAAATTTATAAAATCCTGTACATCGTCATAAAACCTATCTGCAGATACAATATATCCAGCTGCATTTAAATTCATTCTAATGGCGTTAGTTGTACCTTCGTCTATATAAATCGCGTTGTTCCGGTAAGTGAAAGTTTGAGTGTAATCTGAATTATAACCCACGAAATGACGAGTCTTTAAGTTTCCATCGGAATAATACGTATAGGTAGTTTCCCTCGAAGGGAAGGTAGAAGTAGAGTGTATTTTGCTAATTTTAATTAACTCACCTGAATTGTTATAAATGAAATGATGATTATAATCTAGAAAATCTCCAACGTACTCTTTTCTAAGAATAAGGGTGTTGTTGGCATACACTAACGTGTCCGTGGTAGTTTCACCCACCGAAGTAAAAGCAGTAAGATACTGCCGTTCGGCTATTGGATCTTCGTTTTCTTCCTGCGTAATTGGGTCGTCAGTAGAGCTACAGGAAAGGAGTATAAGGCAACTAAGAAGTATATAAATTGGGGACTGCATAGTATATATTTAAGTAAAAGTACAAATATAGCTTCTGTTATTTAATTATAAAATGGAATTTTAGCATACTATTTCTTAATCCCTTATTTTTGCAGTCGGTATGGGACGGATTTTAGCTTTAGATTACGGTAGCAAACGCACAGGCATCGCCATTACAGACGAGTTGCAATTAATTGCTTCTGGTTTAACCACAGTAGCTACTCCTGAATTATTAGATTTTCTGAAAAAGTATTTTACTTCAGAAAAAGTTGAATTAGTTCTGGTTGGGGAGCCAAAACAAAAAGATGGCACTCCTTCCAACATCGAAGATGAAATTCAAAAGTTCTTAAAGAAATTTTCGAATGTTTTTCCCGACCTACAAGTTAAGCGGGTTGATGAACGCTATACCAGTAAAATGGCTTTTCAAACAATGATTGATAGCGGCCTTAAAAAAAAACAACGCCAAAATAAAGCCTTGGTAGACGAAATAAGCGCGACTATTATTTTGCAAGAATATCTTTATAACAAATAGATTGACGATTTTTCAATTCATTGAAGCCAAACAAATAACAATATCAATATACATTAAAAATGATTTTACCCATAATAGCCTACGGCGACCCTGTTTTACGAAAAGAAACCGTAGAAGTAACCCCAGATTATCCCAATCTGGATAAGGTAATCGAAAATATGTTCGAAACCATGTACGAGGCTCACGGCATTGGCCTTGCAGCGCCACAGGTAAATTTGCCAATCCGTTTATTTATAGTAGATGCCACCCCGTTTGAAGAAGACGAAGACCTTTCGGACGAAGAACAAAAATTTGTTTCTACCTTTAAAAGGGTTTTTATAAATGCGCGTATTATTGAAGAATCCGGCGATGAATGGGCTTTTAACGAAGGTTGTTTAAGCATTCCAGACGTGCGCGAAGATGTTTTTCGCCAACCCGATATTGTAATGGAATATCAAGACGAAAACTTCAAAAAACACAAAGAAACTTTTAGCGGTATTGTGGCCCGTATCATTCAGCACGAATACGATCATATTGAGGGAATTCTCTTTACAGACAAGCTTTCCCCCTTGAAAAAGAGATTGATTAAAAGCAAGCTGATCAACATTTCTAAAGGAAAAGTGGGCATAGATTATAAGATGAAATTTCCCAACGCAAAAAAGAAACGTTAACACGCTTGTTTATATTAACCAAACCAAAGATATTTGTATCCATTAAAACATTTTAAAGGTAATTTATGAGCTTAGAAAAAGTGCTTTCCATTTCAGGTAAACCTGGACTTTACAAATTAAAATCACAAACCCGAGCGGGCTTTTTGGCCGAATCGCTATTAGACGGTAAAACAATAAACGTAAGCGGTCGCCACAATGTGAGCCTGCTTTCCGAAATTGCTATTTATACCCTCACCGAAGAAGTGCCGCTTCGCGAAGTTTTCAAGAAAATTTCTGAAAAGGAAAACGGCAAGGAAACCATAAATCACAAAGCCTCCAAAGAGGAATTGGAAGAGTTCTTCTTCGGGGTTATGCCAGACTATGACGAAGATCGCGTATATGCAAGCGATATTAAAAAAGTGGTGCAATGGTATAATATGCTCATCAAAAACGGAATAACAGATTTCTCTGAAGCCGAAGAAAGCGAGGAAGACCAAACCGAAACTGACGAAACTAAAGACACAAAAAAGCCAGCCGCCAAAAAAGCCGCTGCGCCAAAGGCCGCAACTCCTAAGGCTGCTGCTCCTAAAGCTTCTTCAGCTAAAAAAGGCGGATCTACCAAAAATGCAGCTTCACGCAAAACCTAAAATTTAACTACTGAACTTTTAGGCTATTAAGTTATACAGTATAAATCCTCAAGTCCTAAATGGATTTGGGGATTTTTTGTTACGTTAAAACTGGGCAAACAAAGTAGTCGTTATTTAGTGGCAAATTATTTACATTGTAACCCACAAATCACGAATTCCAAATTAATCAATCCCGAAGCAAAATGAATTCCCGAAAAGACCAACTAAAAGCATTCGATAGATTATTAACCATTATGGATGAGTTGCGCGAGCAATGCCCGTGGGACAAAAAACAAACCATGGAAACCCTGCGCCATCTAACCATCGAAGAAACCTACGAGTTGGGCGATGCTATCTTGGAAAACAATCTGCAGGAAGTAAAAAAGGAATTGGGCGATGTGCTGTTGCATATTGTTTTTTATGCAAAAATAGGCAGCGAAACAAACCATTTTGACATCGCAGATGTATGCAATACTATTTGCGATAAGTTAATTTCGCGTCACCCACATATTTATAGCGATGTAAAGGTGAAAGATGAAGAAGAAGTAAAACGAAATTGGGAAAACTTAAAGCTAAAAGAAGGAAAAACAAGCGTATTGGAAGGCGTTCCCAAATCGCTTCCGGCCTTGGTAAAAGCCAGCAGAATTCAAGAAAAGGTCGCCGGTGTAGGATTTGACTGGGAAGAACCACAGCAGGTTTTTGAAAAATTACAGGAAGAACTCGGGGAGCTACAACACGAGATAAATGATAATAATCCTGAAAAAATAGAAGCCGAATTTGGCGATGTACTCTTCTCTATGATTAACTACGCCAGATTTCTGAATGTAAATCCTGAAAACGCGCTGGAACGTACCAATAAAAAGTTTATTAATCGCTTTCAATATTTGGAAGGCAAAGCCAAGGAAATGAACAAATCTCTAAAAGATATGACCCTGGCCGAAATGGATATATATTGGAACGAAGCCAAAAAATCAGATACCCCCTCGTCCCCCGCGTAGAGAAGCAGTGCGGTGCGTCTCTACAGGACAACAAAAATATATATTATTCCCGCACCTCTTTTATTTTCGATAATTTAGCCTTCCAAACCTCTAATTGTTCCTTGTGGCGTGCAATGTTATTATGCACTTCCTTTACCAACGGATTGCTTTCATCTACATGATGGAAAAAACCTAAATTGTTTTCCAGCTGTCTAATTTCATCCCGGGTTTCATCAATCTTTTTCGAAATAAAGAAATGCTCGTTTTGTAGTTTTCGTTCGTCTTCGCGATTTACTAACGTATTAAGTTTATTGTCAAATTTAATAAGCTCGGTTTCTTTTTTGCCCAAATCTAGCTTAGAGAATAAACCGTCTAATGTTTTATTAAATTTCTGCTCAATATTTCGCTTGTTATACGGTACGCGGCCTATTTCTTTCCAAGCGGTAATATGTTCCTTAATCGATTTTAAATCGGCTTTATGGTCGCCACTCAATTCAAAAGAATTCAGTTTTTCAAGCATTTTTTGCTTAGTTTCAAAATGTGCAACTTCTTCTTTGTTAGCCTCGTTTTTCTGGGCGTGCAATCTGTCAAAATAATGATTGCAGGCTTTTTTAAACTGCTTCCAAATTTTGTCGCTGTCCTTACGCGGTACGTGCCCGATGCTTTTCCAATCGTTCTGAATTTTCTTCATCAATTGGGTGGTGGCGTCAAAATCTTCGCTGTCCTTATTTTCCTCTGCAATTTTTATAAGCTCGCGTTTCTTTTCCAGATTAGCGTATTGCTCCTTTTTCTGGTTTTTATAAAAACTGTTTTTTAAGTGATTAAAGTTTCCGGTGGCATCTTTAAATGCCTTCCAAATTTCCTTGTTGTTTGCGCGTGGTACTCTTCCGGTGTTAAAAAATGTATCCCGAAGTTCCTGAACATTTTTAATGGCATTTTGCCAGCCCTGATGACTCGGTTTTGCTTCTTCCGCAGCCTTCTTTATAGCTTCAATTAGTTCTTTTTTCTTTTCGAGGTTTTCCTCAAAATCCTTTTCCATGGCTGCCAATTGTTCTTGGCGTCTATCGTGGATTACCTTTGTGGCCTCACTAAATTTATCCCAAACTTCGTCGCGATATTCCTTAGCAACGGGACCAATATCTTCCTTCCACATTTTGTGAAGCATCTGCAATTCGCGGAATGCCTTATTTATATCGGCTTCCTGGGTAAGTTCTTCGGCACGGGTAATAAGCTTTAACTTGGCGTCGAGATTGTGTTTAAAATCTAAGTCGCGAAACTCGCGGTTTAAATGCAAAAAGTCGTAAAAATTCTCAACGTGATGATGGTACGTATTCCAAACGGTGTTGTACTTATCTCTGGGAATAGCGCCGGCCAAGTGCCACTTTTCCTGAATTTCCTTAAAGTGCTTATACGTAGTATTTATATTTTCCTCAGCGCCTAAAAGCCCTTTTAATTCCTCAATTAATTCCCAGCGTTTGTCTAGGTTAGATTGAAGATCCTTTTTAAGATTTTTATAGTGGTTGTTGCGCTTCTCTTTATAATCGAAATAAAGCGAATTAAATTCCTTTTTTAAAGGCGTTGTATAATGAAAGTCAATAATGTTTCCGCCGTCTGCTAAAAATTCTTCCTTTTTGCGTTCCAATTCTTCATTAAACTTGCTGTTAAATTCAGAACGGATTTCTTCAACATCGTGCTTTAATTCCTGTATTTTCTTGCTCTTTAAAAGTTTGTCGAACTCTGCCACCAATTCTTTTTCCGAAAGGGTACTGTAGTCTTTTTGAGCAGTTTCCTCGGCATGCTCATCTTCTTCTTCATCTTCAGACGAGGCAACTTCCTCTTCATCTTCCTCTTCCGAAGCTTCAGTTTCCGCAACGGTCGTTTCGGTAGTATCGCTATCTGCAGATTCTATTTTTTCGTTGGTAGTTGGCTCTAAAGTATCTTTTTCAGCAACAGCTTGCTTTTCATCTACCATAGCATTTTCAACAACGGTTCCCTTTTCCAATTTTTCCGCTTCCGTAGTAGTTTTATCAGCAGCGTCATCAGTTTTTAAACTGTTTTCTGAATTTTCCTCAGAAGGTTTATCCGTTTCCGTTTTTACAGCAGTATCTTCAGTCGTAACTTCTTCTACCGTTTCTTCTTTTGAAGTTGCAGTATCTTCAGTTTCATCTTTTGTTCGCTCAGTGGTTTTGCTGGTTGAAATTTCTTTCTCGTTTTCTTCCTGTGGCAAGTTTTTGTCAGACATTTTTTTCAATGTTTAGGTTCTTTTTTCTTGGAGGGTCAATATACTAACAACTGCGCAATTGGCAAAGCACACAGCGGTTTTTTGAAATTTTTTATACGAATTTTATGAATTCCAGATTTCCCAGGCTTTCTCTGCTTGTAGCTCTAGCATTTTTAAGCCATTGCTGCATTTAGCCCCGTGTTGTTTTCCGCGTTTTAAAAATTCCGTCTCGGCGGGGTTGTAGATTAAATCGAAAAGTAAATGCTCTTTCGTAAGAAATTGATAGGGAATTGCCGGACATTCGCTTACATTCGGAAAAGTGCCCAAGGGCGTGCAGTTAACAACTAAGGAGTGATTTTCAATTGTGCTGCGGTCTATTTCAGCATAAGTTAACCTATTTGTGCCCTGCTTTCTGCTAACAAATTTATATGTGAATCCTAACTTTTCCAACGCGTACGCCACGGCTTTGGAAGCCCCGCCCGTTCCTAAAATTAATGCCGTTTTTTGCCGAAGTGGCAAATAAGACTCCAGTGCCTTTTGAAATCCGAAATAATCGGTGTTGTAACCCGTTAATCGGTTGTCTGAAGATATTTTAACAGTGTTTACAGCTCCTATTTTCTCTGCTTCAATATGTAAAGCGTTTAAATACGGAAGTATTGCCTGCTTATACGGAATAGTAACGTTTAACCCCTTTAATGATTGGTTTTCCTGCAAAACCTTTGGAAAGAGCTCAATTGTTTTTATATCGAAATTCAAATAAATGTGGGAAAGATCTTCTCTTTCAAATTTTTTGGAAAAATACGTTCTTGAAAATGAATAATCAATATTTCTGCCCAATAACCCAAACTTAGCCATGATGTCTGTTTTTATGATTGTCATACCAATCTAGGCTTAGCACGATTAAAATTCCTATAATTATAAAAACAATGGCATACATGGTTTCTGAATTAAATTCCGAAGGAAAATATCGGGTGTAGCCCACGATTATATCTCTACCATTGGCATCCACTTTTATATTGCCGAAGCTGTCAAAAACGTACTTTTCTTCCTTCCACGGCCAAACCACTCCCAACGAACCGGCAATAAACCCAATAATTACCGCGTACGTGGCTTTTTTAAATCGTTTTAAAACATAGGCCAAAAGGTGTGATAACGAAACTAAACCTACCAACGAACCCAACGAAAATACCGCCAAAACCTCTAGTAATTCAATGCGTTGTGTGTTGTAAATCCAGCTAAAATCAAATTGAAATACATCTATAAACGTATCGAATAGGGCATTTACGGAATCTACCAAAAGCAGCACATAATTCCCCAAAAGCATAAGAATAAACGAACCGGAAAGCCCCGGAAGCGTCATCCCCGAAACACTGATTATTCCGCAGAAAAATACAAAAAATAGATTGTTGTTTTCCTTGGCTGGTTCTAAGAAACTAATTGCAACTCCCGCAATTACCCCGCATAAAAGATAGGCTACGTACTTTCGATTCCAATCCCCAAAATCCTTCGCAATAAAATAAATGGAGCCGATAATCATTCCGAAGAAGGCACTCCAAACGTACAGTTCGTAATGCACTATAAGATAATCCAGAATTTTGGAAACGCTAAAATAGCTAATTACCATTCCTAAAATCAACAACCCCAAAAACTGTCCGTTTATATATTGGTAAAAACTTTTAAAACGGCCTCCCCACAGGAGCTTAAAAGCTTTCTTGTTTATTTTTTGAAGTGAATAAATAAATTCCTCGTAAAATCCAGCCACAAATGCCACTACTCCGCCCGAAACTCCAGGTACCTTATTGGCCGCACCCATCCCGAGCCCTTTTAGGACTAGCCAAGTTTTATCTGAAATGGAGCGATTTTCGTACAATGCGAATGTTTCTTGTTAAGCGTTTATAGCTACTTAATTATTGTATTTTCAATTGCCAATTGTTTCTTTTTTCGTTGCAACCCGTTCCAATAAAAAGATTGTCAGAAAACCTATTACTGCGAAAATTAACGCGTATAAAATTTGTGGATTGCCATCAAAATTTTGAGGTAGCACACTCCGTTCAATAAATGGAACTTCCTGCCCAGCGTGATTCATTCTGTATTGCAGCACTTCTTTCCACGGCCATATTTTGTTTAACGCCCCAATCATAAAACCGGTAAGTACCGCCAAAATTAGATTTTTATGATGTTTAAACATCCAGTTTAAGACTTTAGAAAATACTTTTAATCCTAAAATTGCACCCACGGCAAAGATTAATAGTTTCCCCAACGCCCCCATTATTAGCGAGCTGTTTAATGTTGTAACGCCTTCCCCAAATTGGGTTACAATACCAATAACGGTAGTGTATGCGCCCAATAGCAATAAAATAAAAGCGCCCGATATACCGGGAAGTATCATTGCTATAATTGCAATAAATCCTGCAAAAAACAGGAACCAAGTACTATCTGGCGAACCCACAGGATCTGCAATGGTAATTAAATATGATGCCACGGAGGCGAGTAATATTGCCACAATTACACTCCACCGCCAATTACTTATTTGATTGCCCACATATACAATACTGGCGATTACAAGACCGAAGAAAAACGACCAAACCAGTATCGGGTAAACGTCTAATAGATAGGTTATAAGTTTTGCAAGGGAGATTATACTTATAAAAACTCCCGAAAACAAGGCGAGTAAAAAGCCCAGATTGTAATGTTTCCAAGCTGTTATAAAACTTTCGTTTTTCCAGATTTTGAAAAAGCCAAGATCTATGTTATGAATGGTTTCAATAAGCTCTTCGTAAATTCCGGAAATAAAGGCGATAGTACCGCCGGAGACACCTGGAACAACATCGGCAGCGCCCATTGCGAGCCCTTTGGCAGTTATTGTTAAATACTGAATAAAATTTCTTTGAGGCATAGGTTTTCTTTACAAATAACCCCAAAAATACAGAAATTAAATCGAAGGATTTTTGTGTTGTTTAATTATTTCCACAACCGATTTCATTTGGATTATCTGCGGGAACAGCTCTTCGATAATCATTAAAAATTCAGGTTCAGATTTCAAGGCATTTTTAAGGTGAAATGCGCCCTTGTCGCTTTCGCTTAGCGTGTAGTACAGTCCAGAAAGACGGTATTCTATCTCGGCGTGCTCGGGGTAAAATTCCAAAGCTTGGTTAAAATTGTTTACCGCTGCTTCAAATTCGCCGAGGTTAATTAATATATCGCCGCGGGTTAACCACGATTCTATTTCGTAATTGCCTAACTCCAAGGCTTTTCTAAATCCAACTTCTGCTTCTTCAAAAAGGTTTAACTTGTTGTTTATTTTAGCATAACGCTTCCAATAATGCACGTTTTCGCCATCAATGCTTATTGCTTTTTCAATATAATATAACGCTTTTTGAAACTGCTTATTTTTTAAATAGAAATCGGTTATGGCAATCCAGCCCTTGTCTAAGAGCGAATCCTCGGCTACACATTTGGTGTAAAATTGAATCGCCATTTCGGTATTGCCCAATTTTTCGTAACATTTCCCCATTCGCAATAGCGCATAGGAGGTAGGATCGTCTAAGCCCAAAGTAATGCTATAACTATCTATCGCTTCGGTATATCTTTTTAGTTTTTCGAGTACGCGGCCCTTTTCTAGATATGCGCCAATAAAACGGTCGTCGCTAATAATGGCAAAATCGTAGGCGGCAAGCGCTTTTTTATAGTCTTTAAGCTCGTAATACATTTTACCAACTTGGTGCCAAGCAACTTCGCAATAGGGGTTTTTATTTAGGAAATCGTTTAAATAATTTATGGCAGCTTCGTATTCATCAAGAAATTCAAAACAATAGATTACGTTGTAAAGCGCTGAATAATCTTCTTCGTCTATTTCCAAACACTTTATAAAACATTGTTTCGCGTTCTGGTAATCTTCCAGAAAAAGATGTTCCATTCCCAATAATGACAAAACATCGGCCTTGTCGTCTGTAATTTCTAGGGCTTGTTCCAAAAGAAGGATTGCCTCTTTGTGCTTATCGCGGCGCGAAAAGATATTTGCTTTTTGAATGTAAATTTCCTCATTGCCCTGCTCTAATAAGTGGAGCTCGTCCAATAATTCATCTGCGATGTCTAATTGGTTTTCAAAAATGTACATTTCAATTCTAAAAAGTTTCAGATTGGTGGAAGATGGATGCTGCTCCAATCCTAATTTGGTGGCTTTTTTAGCTAGTGCAATTTTGCCGTTTTCTAGGTAATGGTGCACTATCTCTTCAAATTCCTCTGAGTCGAAAAATAGAACGCTGTTGGTTTTCAACATGGATTCAAATCTTTCCAGCGAGAAGTTGTTATGCTCGTTTGAACTTAATTGCATACGCACGTTTTAACGGGTTTCTTCTATTTTAAAGATAATAATGTATAAATAAGTTCAATAGTTATGCCGTGTTTCTTGTTAACGTACTTATCAACAAAAACGAAGCTTGTAAAAGCTTATATATAAAGGCTTTATGTGTTTTTTATTGCTGTTTTACCGCGTTTAAAACCTCTGTCAGTATTTTACAGCCTTCCTCAATTTCGTCAATACTGATTGTGAGCGGTGGCGTTATACGGATGGCGCGGCCTTCAAAAAGCAGCCAAAAAAGAACCAATCCGCGATCTTTGCAGGCGAGGATTACTTCGCTGGCAATATCTGCAGTTTCAACCATTGCCGCAAGCATTAAACCTCTTCCACGCACTTCTTTTATCATGGGGTGTTTAAGCAATTTTCTGAAAAGCTTTTCCTTTTGAAGCGTTTGCGCAATAAGATCTGTTTCGGTAATTTCCTGAAGTGTTGCCAAAGCGGCAGCGGCAATTACGGGGTTTCCGCCAAAAGTAGTAATATGCCCCAACTTAGGATTGTCCTGTAGCAAGGCCATTACCGTTCGTGAAGCCGTAAATGCACCAATTGGTAGCCCACCGCCCATTCCTTTTCCCATTACCAATATGTCGGGCGTAATGCCAAAATGTTGAAAAGCAAATAGCTTTCCGGTTCGGCCAAAACCGGGCTGTATTTCATCTAAAATTAAAAGGGTGCCGGTTTTATCACATTGCTGCCGTACTTTTTTTAGAAAATCATTCTTGGGTTCAATAAAACCGGCGCCGCCTTGAATGGTTTCCAAAATTATGGCTGCCGTTTTCTCGGTTATCTTTTGGATAGCTGCTTCGCTATTAAAATTTATAGCAAAACAATCTGGCACCAATGGTTTAAATGCATTTTTGCGTTCCTCAAAACCCATCACGCTCATCGAGCCCATAGTATTGCCGTGATATGCGTTGTTTGCGTACAAAATTTGCGTTCTTCCCGTGGCACGGCGCGCGAGCTTTAAAGCGCCCTCAATTGCCTCGGTACCACTGTTTACAAGGTATGTAGTGTCTAAACTCTTTGGGAGATTATCTGCGAGCAACTTTGCAAGGGCCACCGGTTGGTTCTGAATATACTCGCCATAAACCATAACATGCAAATATTTTTCAGCTTGTTCTTTTATTGCCGAAACAACTCGCGGATGGCAATGCCCCAATGTGCAAGCTGAAACGCCCGCAACAAAATCTAAGTGCTTTTTACCGGAAGTGTCATAAATATAACTCCCTACAGCATGCGAAATTTCCAACGCCAACGGATGGGGTGTAGTCTGCGCTTGGTATTTGTAGAAATCGTCTTTCATTTAATTGGGTGTCAGCTTTTGCATAATCGAAGCCTTCTTTGAGGTTCTTGACTGGGCTCGAACGGACATTATTAATTAATGTTTGGTATAGAATCATTCCCCTTCTTTTGGATGGAATCCCGTTTCGCTTCGCTTTCCAAAGTTTCGGGTTTGGGATCGTCGGGTCTATTTTGCAAATCTTTCGGACTCAGTTTTGATTCCTCGGGAAGTTCAATTTCATCTTCTGGCAGCTCCTCAAAAAATTCACCTTCATCTTTCGGTAACGGTATTCCAGTTATCTTCGGAAGTACGGGTGCAGGTTTTCCCTTAAATAAATCTTCTACAGCAAATAATCGTTCATCGCCCCGCCATTGAAAGCCCGGAAGCAATCGTGCATTTTCGGGTAGCAGGGAGGGCGGATACACTTTTCCATCAGCTTTTTTTATAAACCTAATTCCGGTAATTTGCTGCTCTTCCAAATACATTTGAATGGAACTGGAAACTGTATTGTTTATACCTACCAATTCGTCTTTGTCGTTTCGCGAATAATAGATTACTTGTGTGTTTTTATTGATATTTACGGTATCTAATTCATTATTTGTGAATAGCCCAATAAGCCGCTCTCCCTTTACTTGATTAAAGCCCATACTGTCTTTTTGCACCAAAAATGCATTGTTGAATACTTTAAGCGTATCGAGTTTATCGGTAATGGTATCTGAAAGTAAATGAATGGTGTCGCCAGTCATTTGGTTTTCGCCGCTCCAAAGTACAGGATTTCGCAAAAGTTTGGTAATTCCGCGTTTTTCATTCACATAAATAGAATCGCATTTTCCACTGGTTGGGTCGTCGCCAGCTTTCCCGGGTTTAAAAAGACGAGCGCGATAAAACCCTCTTAAAATTCTATTGTCCGGCTTACCGGTAACCCGCAAGGTATCTGCATGTACATAAATGGAATCTGTATCGCGTACCGTTATCGCTACAGCGCGTTTGGTAATAAAAACGGAGTCCTTTTCGCGGAAAACTTCTGCGTAATGCCCGCGGATTACACTTTTGTTGATAGTGTCTAACACGCGAATGTTATTGGTGGCAGAAGCAAAATTTTTATTGCGATCAAAATAAATACTATCGCCGTACAAGGTTCGGTTCTCGTAATCTACTTTTGAATTTTTTACAAAATAACCCGTATCCCCACGCGTGTCGTAATATCCGCGTTCACAGTAAACAGTGCTAGTTTCGCTTACAATTGTGGAAGGGCCGTAAAGATACGCAGCTCCAGACTCCGAATAAAAATCTAATTGATTGCTGTTTACGGTATATTTCGGATTAACAATTTTTACATTTTGAAGGAATTGATATTTTTTACTTTCAGCAAAATACCTACCCGATCTACTTGTTAACACGCTGGCAGTATCCTGTACCGTGCCGCCGGTTCTGTAATAAGCCTGTTGTTTTATTCGGTCAAAATAGAGAGTATCTGTTTTTAATGTGGTTTTTGGCTCGGTTAAAACTACATCGCCAGTAGCGAATGCAAACTGTGTATTTCCGTTGTATTCGGCGTATTTGCTGTTCATAGACACCGTGTCGCCTTGACTTATACGCACGTCGCCATAAGCTTTTACAAAATTACTTTTTAAGTAAACAAACGCTTGGTCGCACCACATTTCTACCCCTTCGTGCACAATATAAACTTGGCCTGTCTCGTCTTTGGTATAAATAGCCGCGTCGGGAAATTCTGGTCGTAATTCCAGATAACCGGATTGTATATCTACCTTTTGTTTTTCCTGGGCAGTAAGGGTGGCTCCATATCCGAAAAGAAGAAAAAAAAGAAAAAAACTATATATCGAATTTACTCTCAAATAATATTATGTTTAAAATCCCAAGTTTCAAATCCCAAATCCCAAATTTCAAATCCCAAGATTTTCATCCTAGCGCAGTCAAAGGGCTAAATCCCAACCTAAAACCTCCAGCTTAATCCCGATGAATGGTCTGTTTTCTATCTGGCCCAACGGAAACTATTTTAATAGGCACTTCCAGTTCTTTTTCCAGGAAATCGATATAATCATTTAAAGCTTGTGGCATTTGTGAAGCGTCAGTCATTTGGGTTAAATCTGCATGCCAGCCTTTCATTTCGGTGTAAACCGGCGTAACATTTTCGGCTTCAATATTATATGGAAAATGATGAATGGTTTCACCATTATAATTATAAGCGGTACATACTTTTAGGGTTTCAAAACCACTTAAAACGTCGCCTTTCATCATTATTAACTGGGTTACTCCATTTACCTGCACCGCATAGCGTAGTGCTACCAAATCTAACCAGCCACAGCGTCTCGGACGCCCTGTGGTTGCGCCAAACTCATTCCCGATACGGCCCATGGATTCGCCAACTTCATCAAAAAGTTCAGTAGGGAAGGGGCCACTACCCACGCGGGTTGTGTATGCTTTAAATATTCCAAAAACTTCCTTTATTTTACCCGGTGCTACCCCTAAGCCTGTACAGGCTCCGGCAGCTGTGGTATTGGATGAGGTAACAAAAGGATAGGTTCCAAAATCTATATCGAGCAACGAACCTTGAGCGCCTTCGGCAAGAATTGTTTTACCTTCCTTTTGTGCTTGATGAAGGTATTCTTCACTATCAATAAATGTTAGGTTTTTTAAGACTTCAACAGCCTTAAAGAATTCGGCTTCAAGATCGGCTAAATCGTACTGCACATCTACATTGTAAAAACCAATCATCGCTTCGTGCTTATCGGCCAAAGCTCTATATTTTTCTTGCCAATTTTCCAATTCCAGATCGCCTACCCGTATTCCGTTTCTACCTGTTTTGTCCATATAGGTAGGGCCAATTCCCTTTAAAGTAGAGCCTATTTTTGCCTTTCCTTTTGAAGCTTCGGAAGCCGCATCCAACAAGCGGTGAGTGGGTAATATAAGATGTGCTTTTCGCGAAATAAGTAAGCTCTTTTTAAGGTCTAGATTAAATTTCGCGAGATTGTCTAATTCCCTTTTAAAAATTACCGGATCAATTACAACCCCGTTGCCGACCAAATTGATGGTGCCTTCGTGAAAAATTCCACTCGGGATGGTGTGCAACACGTGTTTATGACCGTCAAATTCCAGTGTATGCCCAGCATTTGGTCCGCCCTGAAAACGTGCAATTATATTGTAGTTTTTTGTTAGAACATCGACAATTTTTCCTTTGCCTTCGTCGCCCCATTGTAGTCCAAGTAGTAAGTCTACTGCCATAATTTTTTATTGATTGTTCCCGTCATCGGATGTGGCGGGCGTTTTTTTAGTTCCGTAGAAATATAGTGAATGGTTTGTTATTTCAATATTAAAAACCTCTTCAATTGTTTTTTTGATGCTGTGGATGCGCGGGTCGCAAAACTCAATTACCTCGCCATCTGTAAGGATAACATGATCGTGATTGCGATCAAAATACGACTTTTCGTAATGAGCTTGGTTTTGGCCAAATTGATGCTTGCGTACCAAGCCGCACTCTAATAGTAATTCAATGGTATTGTAAAGCGTGGCACGGCTAACGCGGTAATTTTTATTCTTCATATTTATGTACAGCGACTCAATATCGAAATGGTCGTCGTGGTCGTAAATTTCTTGTAGAATAGCGTAGCGTTCAGGCGTTTTTCGGTGTCCCTTATCTTCGAGAAAACCGGTGAAAACATTCTTTACAATGGCCTGATTTGTTATGTCTGTTTTTGAACTCATAATTAAGTTTGCAAAGTTACTCAAATTTTAGATGTGGCATTGGCGAAATGATAGAAAATGAAAGTCATCCGTGAAATGGACCTAACCTTCACCCGACAACCCACAACCTCCAACCGATAACCGTCAACCCACAACCCACAACCGTCACCCGTCAACCGACAACCGACAACCGACAACTGACAACCGACAACTGACAACCGACAACTGACAACCGTCACCCGACAACCGTCACCCGACAATTAAATTCGCGTAACCTTATCAATTCCATTAATTTTTTTAATGTTTTCAACAAGATTGTTTAGTATGGTTTTGTTTTTTACAACTACTACAATTTTACCTGTGAAAACCCCGTCGTTACTGTCAAAATGAACACTCTTCATATCTATGTGCAGGTTGTTCGAAATTACTTTTGTCACTTCGTTTACCAACCCAATGGTATCAATACCGCTTATGGTTAAAACTGCTTTAAATTCGCGTTGGGTGCTGTCAATCCATTTGGCAGGCATAATGCGATAGCTGTAATTGCTCTGTAATTGCAATGCGTTAGGGCAATTGGTTTTATGAATTTTAATACCTTCATTAACGGTTACAAAGCCGAAAACATTATCGCCCGGAATTGGGTTACAACAGTTCGCTATTTTATAATCCAGCTTATCTTCGTTTTTGCCGAATACAAGTTGGTCAAATTTTTCGGTTATTTCCTCCTTATTAACATCTTCGGGCTTCTCTGGCTTGCGTATCCTATTTTTAAAGAAGCTAATAAATGCATTGCTTCGCGAAGCTGCAAAATCCTTCAGTTTCGGGTTGTCAATAATACCTGCCCCTACGCGGTAGTACAAGTCTAAACTCGTTTTTACCTTAAAGAAAACAACTAGTTGATTTAAGGTGTGTTCGTCTAAATTTATCTTTAAGGATTTTAATTTGCGCGCTAATATTATTTTTCCTTCTTCGGCAAGTTGTTTCTTTTCGTCTTTTAATGAAGATTTAATCTTGGAACGGGCGCGACCCGTAGTGGCATAATTTAGCCAGTTGGCCGTTGGCTTAGAGCTTTCGGAGGTTATAACTTCTACTTGATCGCCGCTTTTAAGTTCGTGGCTTAGCGGCACTAATTTTCCGTTTACTTTTGTGCCACGGGTGTGCATTCCTATTTCGGTGTGAATGTGGAATGCGAAATCCAAACCAGTTGCTCCTTTTGGAAGGGAATACAAATCGCCCTTTGGTGAAAACACGAAGATTTCCTTTGCATAGAGATTCAGTTTAAATTCCTCCACAAAATCCACCGCGCTGATTTCTGAATTCTCTAAGGTTTCCTGTAATTTGTTTAACCAATTTTCAAGACCTCCGTCGTCTTTTTCCTTGTTTTTGTATTTGTAGTGAGCAGCAAAACCTTTTTCGGCAATTTCATTCATTCGTTCACTGCGAATCTGTACTTCTACCCAGCGTCCTTTTGGCCCCATAACGGTAATGTGCAGTGCCTCGTAACCAGTAGATTTGGGTGAGGAAATCCAATCGCGCAAACGAATAGGGTTGGGGCGAAAATGATCTGTAACGATAGAATATATTTTCCAAGCAAAGAACTTTTCGTTTTCGGGGGCGCTTTTATAAATAATCCGAACGGCGAACTTGTCGTAAACCTCGTCAAAACTCACATTTTGAGCCAGCATTTTCCTTCGGATTGAAAAGATAGACTTTGGCCTACCTTTAATTTCGTATTCTAAATTTTCGGCGTCCAAAGTGTTTTTAATCACTTTTGTAAATGCTTCAATATATGCGTCCTGTTCTTCTTTGCTTTCCTTTATTCTTCCTAAAATATCTGCATAAACTTCGGGTTCGGTAAACTTTAAGCCTAAATCCTCCAATTCAGATTTTATGTTATAAAGCCCTATCCGGTGGGCTAGGGGAGCATAAATATAAAGCGTTTCCGAAGCTATTTTTTGCTGTTTATCCCGCGGCATGCTTTCCATGGTTTGCATATTGTGCAACCTATCTGCAATTTTTATAATAATTACACGAATGTCTTCATTTAACGTAAGAAGCATTTTCCGAAAGTTTTCGGCTTGCATAGAAACATCTTCGGCCATGTTTATATGTGCAATCTTAGTGAGGCCGTCTACAATTCGTGCCACCACCACGCCAAACATTCGTTCTATGTCGTCTAGGTTGTAATCGGTGTCCTCCACCACATCGTGCAAAAGGGCAGCTGCAATAGATGTAGCGTCTAATCCAATCTCCGAAGCAACGATTTTAGCGACCGCAATGGGGTGAAAAATATAAGCCTCGCCACTTTTGCGGCGCTGGTCTTTATGGGCATCTACAGCCAAGTCAAAAGCACTGCGAATCAGTTTTTTATCCTCTTTTGTGAGGGTCCTGTAACTAATTTTCAGCAACTGTTTGTATTGCTTTGCGAGCTCCTTTTTCTCTTCTTCTATTGCGGCTTCTGTCATAAACCTAAATGTACTGATAACTAATTTAATTGGCAAGAAAATTATCGCGACGCCTTAAAATACCCAGATTCGTAAAAGCACGGCTAATTCTTAAACTGAAAAGAGAAATGATAGCGGTACGCATGATTTAATCGTGAGTTATAGGATTGTTTTACCGCTCTAATAGTTTGTTCGAAACTTTATAAGTAGCCGAATATGTAAGCTCAGCCTGCGAAGTTTTAAAAGTTAAATACGCTTTATTATACCATCTTGGGTCGGTGGCTTTTTTCTTAAAATCGGTATGTGCAGCAGTTGTGTGCATTTTATTTTGCTCCCAAGTTTCAATAGTGTAAACGCCAATTCCGAAGTAGGCAACACGCTCAAGAACAATTTTGAAATCGGCTTCAGAAAATCGATGCACATCCACATCGTCGTTGTTCAGGTTTTCTAAATCTACAAAAATGTTCTTTTCTAAAAACTCTGATTGTTCCATATGCTAACGGTTGTGTTGTTTTTATAATTGCTAATTAAATGTAAAACTAGCATTCTTTAAATAAAATAAGAGGTTGAATTAATGGCTTATTCCAAAACAATTTTTTTAACTACCCGATAATTTTCGGACTGAAATATTCCGAAGTAAATTCCTCTTTTTAAACCAGATATGCTAATGTAGTTGGTTGAATTGTTTAAGGGGTTGTTATAAATCATCTTTCCCAATACATCAAATACGGTAAGCTCAATTTTTTCCGCTGGAAGTGCGCTAAATGAAACCGTAAATTGGCCCTTGGAAGGATTGGGAAAAATAACAATATTTTTAGTAAAGTCATTTTCAAAAACACCTAACGGTTCGCGTCCCAACGCAAAATGTAGAGCCGATCCCAAAGCTCCTTTGGTTACTTCAAAAACGTAATTGAGATCCATGTTTTCAATAACATCGTCTGGAGTATGCGGATAAGGCGATTCATTTGCTTCGTATAAACCGGTAATTATTTCACCATTATTTTCAAATGGCACATAGTCTGATCCGTATGCGTTTGAAATTGTAGTTTGCAAACTTGAATAAAGCCCAAAGCAGTTAGCCATTTCTTGAGTGGCCTGTGCAGATGCAGCATTGTTTGAGTTAGGCGCACTTTCGTCGCGTTCGCAAACAATTGTATTGTTGTTCATACCGGCAACACCTCCTACTTCGTCTATGTTTAAAACCAATTTTATATCTAGATTTTCTGGTATTACAGTGTTGTTTACATAGTACTCACTGCCAATTAAACCTTCTTCCTCGCCGCTAAAGTGAATAAATTTGATGGAGTATTCGGTATCTACGTTTTTTAGCAGTCTTGCCAATTCTAATAAAAGTACCGTGCCACTGCCATTATCATTGGCACCAGGGCCATTTAGGGTGTCGTAATGGCCGTCTAGTATTAAAAAGGTATTTGGGTAAACGCTCCCTGTTTTTGTAACAATTATATTTGATGTTACCTGGCCGTAAACGGTAAAGGGTTGCGTTTCAATGTCGGTATATCCCAAGGTTTGGTATCTGTTAATTATCCAGTCCTTCGCATTTTCAATAGCATTGGTTCCGGGCTCTTTAACGCCAAAATTGACCAAAGTTGTAAGGTCGTTACTTAAGTTGGCGGCTGATACGTTTTCAGCAATTTCGTTGTAAAAGGAGTTAAAAACCTGTGCCTTGCTACCCGAAATTGAAAAAACCAGAAGACAGAAAGTTAAGGGGAGTGCAAATTTCATTTTAAATTATTTTTTGCGAAAGTATTTCTTTTTCAGTTAAAACTGAACCGGGATGTCTGTTTTTGTGGAAGATAATTTAAAATCTGCATAAAGTTTTACGCCGCTTGTAAACTTTTTTAAGTTCGCAAATTCTGGATGGCAGCAATTTCACGGTTGCGTTGGGTGCCAGTTACTTTATTTTGGTAAAATAAAAGTCGGTTATATCGCTTAAAAGCAGATG
The DNA here is from genome assembly GCF_038742595.1 of Aequorivita flava. Taxonomy (NCBI): domain Bacteria; kingdom Pseudomonadati; phylum Bacteroidota; class Flavobacteriia; order Flavobacteriales; family Flavobacteriaceae; genus Aequorivita; species Aequorivita flava. The sequence continues at coordinate 53,804 of NZ_JBANCF010000001.1, forward strand.
TCCTTCTTCATTTACAGCATAAGACGTGGTTTTAATGTCGCCATTAAAATCTAGGGTTAGGGTGCTGTCATCCATAGTCCATTCAAAAGTCATTGCGCTGGAAATTCCTTGGGTACTGTTTCCTTCGCGCTGAAATCTAATGCCGCTATTGTTGGAGTGAAAAGTTAATTTGTACTCAAATTCATCGTTAAAATCGCTACGACGCCATTCGCCTATTAAATCTACGGTTTGCTTTTCGTCTTTTGGATCGTCATTACACGCTATTACGGAAATTGCAACAATTATAAGAAGACTTAAGTTAAGTAATTTAAAAATTTTCATGCCGTGTTTTTTCGAAATTACCATACTGCTTTAATGGGTTTTTATTTTTTTTCAAATGTAATCAAAAGACATTGTTTTTTTAGATTTATTTTTAGAATTCAGTATCGCTATGTTATTCTTTTATGAAATATAATTCCAAATATTCCGATATTTCACAAGCTGTGCATAGGTGTTCTTTATAGGAATATTTTCCGTGGAAGTGAGGTTGGGGTCTGCTTTTAAGATTTGGGCGGCATAGCTTCGGGCTATTTTTAATATCTCTGAATCTTTTACAATATCTGCAATGCGAAGGTTTAATACGCCGCTTTGCTGGGTGCCCATAATATCGCCGGGGCCGCGTAGTTTTAAATCTACTTCGGCAATTTCAAATCCGTCGCTGGTACGCACCATGGTGGCCAAACGGGTTTTTGCGTCTGCCGAAAGTTTGTGGCTGGTCATTAAGATACAGTAGCTCTGTTCCGCACCGCGACCCACACGACCACGCAACTGATGCAATTGCGAAAGCCCGAAACGTTCCGCGCTTTCAATAATCATTACACTGGCATTTGGTACATTCACGCCAACTTCAATTACCGTGGTGGCGACCATAATATGGGTTTCGCCTTTTATAAATCGGTTCATTTCGTATTCCTTGTCGGCAGGTTTCATCTGTCCATGCACAATGGATACTTGATACTTCGGCTGTGGAAATTCGCGCACAATACTTTCGTACCCGTCCATCAAATCCTTGTAATCCATTGTTTCGCTTTCCTGTATTAAGGGATACACAATATACACCTGCCGGCCCTTGTTAATTTCATCCTTTATAAAGCGAAAAACCTTTAGTCTATTTGCATCAAAACGGTGTACGGTTTTAATGTCTTTTCTGCCCGGCGGAAGCTCGTCAATTACACTAATATCCAGGTCGCCATAAACGCTCATGGCGAGGGTGCGGGGGATGGGGGTAGCGGTCATTACGAGAATGTGCGGAGGGATAGCCCCGGCCCCTCCAACCTCCCCCGAGGGGAGGCTTTTTAAAATAGTTTCTATTTTTTTTAACGAGGCATCGATATTGCCTATTATTTCTTCATTTGTGAACCGTAGTACTTTAAACTTCAGTTCTTTTAAAATTTGCGTTCTTAGTTCATCAGCTTCTTTTTGTTGTGGGTGGTTGTGATAGCCTCCATCTACTTCAATTATCAGCTTTTTTTCGAGACAGACAAAATCGACAATAAACTCATCTATGATATGTTGTCTTCTGAATTTATAATCAAGTTTTTTGGTCCGTAAACAATCCCATAAAATTGCTTCTGCTTGGGTTGGTTGCTTCTTGTTTTTTTGCTGAAGCTCTTTCAGCAAGTTATAAGTAGATGACCTAGCTGTCATGTACTTTTTACGCACCCTAGCTGCTTCCTCCCTCAGGGAGGATTGAGGTGGGCCTCCCTTATGCCATAATTTACTTCTTTGTTCAACTCCAAAACGGTGTTGCTCATCCACAATTGCAAGCCCTAAATTTTTAAATTTCACCTTGTCTTCCAATAGGGCGTGAGTGCCAATTAAGATGTTTAATTCGCCGTTTTCCAATTTTTCATGAATCTCTCTTCTCTTTGAAGTTTTAGTTGAACCAGTTAAAAGTTCTATACTGGTATTGAGGTTTTTACATAAATCAATTAAACCGTTATAATGTTGGACTGACAAAATTTCAGTAGGCGCCATTAAACAGGCTTGAAAACCATTGTCAATAGCTATTAACATTGACATGAGCGCTACAATTGTTTTGCCAGAACCCACATCGCCCTGCAAAAGTCTATTCATTTGCGCATGGCTACCCAAATCATTGCGAATTTCTTTAACAACTCGCTTCTGCGCATTGGTTAAATTAAAGGGTAAATGTTCTTTGTAAAAAGTATTAAAATTATGCCCTATTTTATCGAAAGTATGGCCCTTGATTTTTGATTTATGGATGAGGTTTTTCCGAATTAATTGCAGTTGAATATAGAATAATTCTTCAAACTTTAATCGGTATTGTGCCCGTGCTAAATGCGCCTGACTTTTTGGAAAATGTATATTGAAAAGTGCTTCCTTTTTCGACACCAATTTTAGCTGTTCCAAAAGTGTTTTTGCAAGTGTTTCGGCGAAGGCATTTTTGCTCTCTAAAAATAGTTGTTGCATCAATCCGTTTATCACTCTATTTGTAATCCCGCTATTGCTTAATTTTTCGGTTGAAGGATAAACGGGCTGCATGGCAGAACGAATGCTTTTTTCATGTGCCTCCAGCAATTCCATTTCGGGATGTGGCATGGAAAAACTACCGTTGAAATAATTGGTCTTTCCGAAAACTACATACGGAACGTTGAGCTTTAAATTGTCGCGAATCCATTTTTGACCACGGAACCAAACCAATTCCATGCTGCCTGTTTCATCAATAAAAGTTGCAACCAATCGCTTTCCTCTTTTCTGTTCCACACTTTTTATGTGGGTAATCTTTCCCACAATTTGCACCTCGGCATTGGTTTGTTGCAATTGACCAATTTTGTAGTATTGCGTTCGGTCCAAATATCTATTCGGAAAAAGATTCAGCAAATCCTGAAAGGTATGAATGCCCAATTCTTTTTTTAGCAAATCGGCCCTATTCGGTCCTACGCCTTTTAAATAATCTATTGGGGTTTGTAAAAAATTATTATTCATAAATTTGGCTTGCAATTTTCTCCAAATAAAATCGCGCTAATTGCAACTAATGTACTTAAAAAGATATATTTGTTAAAACATTGGCTAATTTAAACATTCCAATTCACCCAAAGTCCATCGTAAAAACATAAACTATTTCAGGAAGTCTATTTGGACCTTGCAACTTCCTAAAAATCAAACCTTATTTAAAGATGAAAAAAAACTACTTTCTTTTTGCTTTAACGCTTTTGCTCCAAATGTCGGTATTTGCGGCAGCGCTAAGTACTCCGGAACTAACAACCAGGCTAACGGAAGATTATCCCCTCGAAATGCCCGTTTTAAAACCGTACCCAATTTATATGAATGCATCGGTAGATTTGCCTGATAGCATTTCGGAAGTGATTGTAAACATTAATGGCACAGATTACCCCGCAGTGGCTGAAACAGGGTTTTATTATTATTTATGGACTCCCGCTAATTACGGAGCGCATACAATTGTAATTACCGCGAAAACTACTAACGGCGATGAAGCTACACTAACGCGAAATATTACCGTGAATGAAACTTCAACAACCCAAGTAGTGCGAAGTTTGGAAGATGTAGTAATTGAATTTACCGGTCAAAACGACCGTTGGTACTACGGAATGCACACCTTTCCGCAATTTGTTGGCGCATACAACGATTTAAATGCTTTTTTAGAAGTTGAATGTCCAAATATTTCAGGTGGTTGCGACGACTGGGATCGTTGGGCCTTTATAGATGTAAAGGCACCGGACGGCAATTGGATTCAGCTTATTAGATACATCACACCTTTTGGAGTAGGGTGCAATCACCAATTGAATATTACTGATTATTCGTCTCTGCTGCAAGGTGAAGTAGAAATACGCGTGTTTATTGATACGTGGGGCACTGGTGGCTGGCAGCTTACCTTAGACACAGAATATACCGCTGGCGCGCCTCAATACGCTTACAGCAATGTAGTAGAGGTTTGGGACGACGGTTACGCCTTTGGCGATCCTGCAAACTTGCAACCTGTTGAAACGTTTAGTGTAGCTATTCCTGCGCAGGTTGAAGCTTCGCATTTGCGTGTTTCTAACACGGGTCATGGCTGGGGCGCTAACAATACTGCAAACGCAGCAGAGTTTTTTAATGCATATCACTACTTTGATATTGATGGGGTTGAAACCTTTGAGCAGCATCTTTTTAACTCCTGTAATCCCAATCCGGATAACTGTACGGGCCAGCAGGGAACGTGGCAGTACAACCGTTCGGGATGGTGCCCGGGAGCAATTTCGCCACCACATATTTACGATTTTACACAGTATGCAGGAACTACATTTAATTTAGATTACCGCTTTCACCCATCGTATCAGGATTTTTGTCACCCAAACAATCCCGATTGTGTTTCGGGACAAACTTGCCCCGATTGTAACGATGGCTATAACCCAATTTATTATGTAGATACACACATAATTAACCAAAGTAACAACCCAATGGTTTACGGCAACATTTTGGGTGTGAACAGCATAGACAATACCCAGATTTACGATATTTCTGTATTTCCGAATCCTTCTAATGGAATATTTCACATAAAAACCAAGTATCCTGAAACCATTTCACGATTGACCATTAATACTGTTGATGGCAAATCTGTAAAGGCTTATTACTTTCAATCGGTTGCCGAATTAAACAATTATTCTTTCGATGTTTCTAACTTATCAAGCGGTGTTTACTTCATCAATCTTGAAAATAGTTACGGTACCGGCGTTAAAAGGATTATATTAGAATAGAAATATATTTCACAGACTTTTAAAAAGGTTATTTTTGAATATCAAGAATAACCTTTTTTTATGCTTTATTTTTTGAAATTAAACGCGACTAAGTTGCAGCGAAGATTTTCGGCAATACTATTTCTGCTAGTTCTTGTGTCTGCAACAAACTCAAGATTGCAAGCGCAACAAACAGCGGTTGTAGATTTTTTAAAGATTGATGCTTCCATCGGTACGGATGCTGCTGAAAAGAAAGTTGAAGGAAGATTTCTTGCCACCTTTAAGGTTTTAAAAGAAACAGACTCCATTTTTATGGATGCCGTACAAATTCAATTAAACGATATAAACTCTAAAGACTTCAGTATAACTTCCACAGAAAATAAGGTTTGGTTTATCGGTGATTTTAAAGTAGATAAAACGTACAAAGCAGTTTTTTGGTACGAAATGAAGCCGAAACAAACGGTGTATTTTTTTGAAGACCAGATTTGGACGCAGGGCCAGGGAAAGTACACTTCGCATTGGTTGCCAAGCATTGACGATGTAAACGATAAAATTGAGTTCGATTTACAACTTTTGGCACCAAGTGATAAAGTGGTAATTGCCAATGGAAAATTAATAGATGTACAAAAAATACACGAAATTAATGCTTGGCGTTTCAATATGAAAAACGCAATGTCCAGCTATTTGGTAGCCTTCGCAATTGGCGATTTCAACAAAAAAGAACTCGTTTCAAACTCTGGAATTCCTATTGAATTATACTTCAATCCGAAAGATTCACTTAAAGTTGAACCAACCTATCGTTACAGCAAACAAATCTTCAACTTTTTAGAAGCTGAAATTGGCGTGCCGTATCCGTGGCAAAACTACAAGCAAGTACCCGTACGCGATTTTCTGTATGCAGGAATGGAAAACACAACCGCCACCTTTTTTTCCGAAGCATTTATGGTGGATTCCACAGGTTATAGCGATAGAAATTACGTAAACGTAAACGCCCACGAATTGGCGCATCAATGGTTTGGGAATTTGGTGACCGCATCGGCAAACGAGCATCATTGGCTGCAGGAAGGGTTTGCAACCTATTTCGCGCTGCTGGCGGAAAGAGACGTTTTTGGCGATGATTATTATTACTGGCAATTGTACCAAACCGCAGAGCAGTTAAAGGCAATGAGCGACGAGGGCAAAGGTGAATCGCTACTAAATCCGAAAGCCAGCTCGCTTACCTTTTATCAAAAAGGGGCGTGGGCACTCCATATTTTAAAAGAATTGATTGGTGAAGAAGCGTTTAAACTAGCTGTAGCAAATTATCTTTTAAAATACCAGTTTACCAACGTTACCACCGAAGATTTTTTGGAGGAAGTGCGCGCTGCTACCTTTGTTGATATTACCCAATGGGAAGAAAATTGGTTGTATCAATCGGCTTTTCAAAGTGAAGATGCCTATCAAGCTTTGTTGAAATCGCCTTTTATAAAAAACTATTTTGAAATTTCTGCGCTTCGGGCAATGCCTATTTCAGCTAAGAAATTGCAGTTAAAAACAGCACTTACCTTTCCAAATGATTTTATTGGGCAGGAAGCCGTGTATCAATTGCTGGACGAACCGCTTTCTGAAACGCTTCCGTTGTATAAAGCTGCTTTTAACAGCAATAATCTATATGTTCGGCAGGCTATTTCACTTTCGCTCCAAACCATTCCGAAGGAGCTTCAAACCGAATACGAAAGTTTGTTAAAAGATGAATCTTATGTTACCAATGAAACGGCACTATATAACTTGTGGATGCAATTTCCCGATAAAAGAGTAGATTATCTTAACCAAACAAAAGGTGTTGAAGGTTTTCAAAATAAAAATATTAGGCAGTTGTGGCTTGCCTTGGCATTGATTACAGAAGGATATGAAACTTTAAAAAAGGAAGAGTTTTTAATTGAATTAAAAAAATATTCCTCCCCAACCTATAGTTTTGAAATTCGTGAAAAAGCATTTAATTATATAAACGAGCTTCAATTGTGGGATTTGGAAACACTTAAAAATTTGGTTGAAGCAACTGTGCACCCCACTTGGCGTTTTGCAAAAACTTCCAAAGAATTGTTGGGGGAGCTGCTTCAAAATGAAAAATATCACAATCAAATTAAAATTTTGGGCAAACAGGTTTCAGAAAAAGCGGCAAATTATTTAAATTCAATGATAAAGGAATGAGAGCGTTGGTAATATCAGGAGGAGGGAGTAAGGGCGCCTTTGCAGGCGGCGTGGCGCAGTATTTAATTCAAAAACTTAATTATAAATACGATCTTTTTGTTGGCACATCTACGGGTAGTTTGCTTATATCGCACTTAGCGCTGGACAAGGTGGAAAAAATAAAAAACGTATATACTTCGGTAAACCAAAAGAGCATTTTTAGCAGTTGCCCATTTGTGGTAAAGAAAGATAAATTTGGCGGAAAACAAATTGGTATTGACCACCTAACGGTACTTCGAAATTTTATTAAAGGCAAAAAGACTTTTGGTGAAAGTTTAAATTTGAGAAAACTGATAGGAAAAACAGTAACCGAAGAAGAATTCAATATTTTAAAGTCTTCTGAGAAAGAAGTAGTTGTAACGGTTTCGAACCTATCGCTAAATCAAGTAGAATACAAATCGGTTAACGATTTTGAATACGCAGATTTTTTAGATTGGATTTGGATTTCTTCAAATTACACCCCTTTTATGAGTCTTGTAAAAAAAGACGGCTGCGAATATGCCGACGGCGGTTTTGGGAGTATGGTGCCTATTGAAGAAGCCATAAATCGCGGAGCTACTGCCATAGATGTAATTATTTTGGAAACGGAGATTACCTACTACAATCGCTTGCCTTCTAAAAATGTGTTTTCGCTCCTCACCAATATGCACAATTATATGGCAGACCGTATTGAAAAACAAAATATTAGAATCGGAAAATTTGTGGCTACAAACAAAGATGTAATAATAAACCTCTATTACACCCCAACGGTATTAACGACCAATTCGTTAATATTCGACAAGAATATGATGACCAAATGGTGGGAGTTGGGCTACCAATACGCCGACCATAAAAACAATGAGTTAAACGAAATACGTACCCTCGACGATTAGTTTGTGGAAAATTATTTAAAAAAGCTCGCTAACTTCTTTTTTTACAAAGGCCATGGCTTTTTGCGAGGGCGAAATTTCCTCCATAAAATGCTGTAATAACCATTCGCGCATTTTATCTACATCGCTGTTTTTTTCATTCATCGCAGCCTGACGGATAATGTGAATTGTCGCGTTTTTAGCAGCATTTATCAAATTCCAACATTCTGGCGTAATATATATTTGTTGGGTTAAATTATGGTCGTATTCCTGTTCAATATTTTTTACCAACAAGCTTTCATAATCGTCCTTTGCATCGGAAAAAGGCTTTACGCGAATTAGCAACTTTTTAGGGTCAATGCGTTCTAAAAATAGGGTTATGCGCTCGTAGGCCTGAAGTCTAAGAGGCAATACTTGCTTTTGGGCTTCTTTCTGAACTAAATATCTTCTTCGGCCTTCTTCATTGGCCGTATGGCCCTTAAAAAAAAAGTAGGCGATTAACCCCACAACAATTGCTGGTAAAAGGTAGGCTACATAGCTAATAACTTGGGTTGCTTCTTCCATTTTATTTTTAAATTAGCAACAAACTTAAGTTGTTTGCGGCACTTTGGCAAAACAGTTTACAAAAATATCAATACCTAACTTTGTTTTCTTTCTTCATTGCCTTTACTTCTTTTTTAGCTTCTTTTTCGTGGAAATTACCTCCTAAGAATTCGCATTGAGAAAGTGCCTTCATACTTTCAAAGGGCACCGCGCACTTATGATACATGAACGATTGCGATAAGGTTTTAATTAAATTTTTATCACCAACGGTCAAATCTACATCGTCCATCGTAAATTGGCAGGGATGTTCGTAACCGCAGGCGTGGGTCATTTCTAACAATTCTTTACTAAAGTTCTTAAAATAGAAATGTGCCCGCACAGATTTGTCTTCTATATTTATACCGCGCTGTAGCCACTTGTTTTGCGTGGCAACTCCACTGGGGCATTTATTGGTGTGGCACAGCTGCGCTTGAATACAGCCAATGCTCATCATTGCTTCGCGGGCTACATTTATTAAATCTACCCCCATGGAAAATGCCATGGCAGCTTTAGCGGGAAAGCCTAATTTGCCACTTCCTATAAAAACTATTTGTTGGCAGATATCGTGCTTTTTAAAAATTTTATAAATTTCTGCAAAGCCGAAAAGCCACGGAAGCGAAACGTGATCTGCAAAACTTGGTGGCGAGGCTCCGGTACCGCCTTCACCGCCGTCAATAGTTATAAAATCTGGTCCTTTGCCAGTTTCTTTCATAATTTTTGCCAACTGTTCCCATTCGCCTAAACGACCTACAGCCGATTTAATACCAACCGGCAAGCCCGTTGCTTCTGCAATGCTCTCTATAAACTCAACCATGCTTTTAACGTCAGTAAAGGCCGAATGGTTTGGCGGAGAAAGCACATCTTTGCCCAAGGGTACGTGCCTAATATCTGCAATTTCCTGTGTAATTTTTGAACCCGGTAAAACGCCTCCTTTACCAGGTTTTGCACCTTGTGAAAGTTTTACTTCAATGGCTCGTACTTGTGGATTGCTATTGACGAGTTTTACTATTTTTTCCATGGAAAAATTTCCATCTTCATCACGTACACCAAAGTATCCAGTTCCAAAATGGAAAACAACATCGGCCCCAGTTTTATGATAGGGAGAAAGTCCGCCCTCACCTGTGTTATGGTAAGCGTAGGCCATGGCGCAACCTTTGTTTAAAGACTCTACGGCGCGGGCCGAAAGGGAACCAAAACTCATAGCTGAAACATTAATAATTGATGCTGGACGATACGGTCTGCGGCGTTTATGGAATTCGCCCATAACTTTAGCACAGGGTAAAAAATAAGGGTTTTTATAGTTGGGATTATGTTTTTCAACTTTAAATGGAAGCATGGAGTTATTTATGAAAATGTAGTTGGGTTCATAAATATCGCGATCGGTACCAAAGCCTTCGTAATTGTTCTCGTTTTTTGCCGAAGCGTAAATCCATCCGCGTTCAATACGGTTAAAAGGAAGTTCCTCGCGGTTGTTGGCTACAATATACTGCCTTAACTCGGGCCCAATACTTTCGAGCAAATACCGAATATGCCCAATTAGCGGAAAGTTATGGCTAATAGTATGCCGCTTATTAAAAAATATATCGCGAATTACAACAATCGCTAAAAAAAGTAGAACCCAACCCCACCAAGGAATTTGGGAAAGAAAAGACAAGATAGAATCCATTGCTAGTTTTTTTATAAAGATATTTAAAAATATATGTTTCTAGAGAATTGTTTGGAAGTAAAAATTAGCTTGGCAACAAAATATTTGTTTATAATTAATACCAAATCCTTTTTCGAGAATGTTTCATAATAGCTATTTTCACACCTTGAAGAAAATGAAGTTTTGGAAAAATATTTAGAACAACTTAACGAAGCTCAACTTGCGCCAGTACTGCAAAAAGAAGGTGCCATGATCGTAATTGCAGGCGCCGGATCTGGGAAAACACGAGTGCTAACTTTTCGTATCGCGTATTTAATGTCTAAAGGTGTGGACCCGTTCAATATTTTGGCATTAACTTTTACTAACAAAGCGGCCCGCGAAATGAAAAAGCGTATCTCGGAAATTGTAGGGGCGAGCGAAGCAAAAAACCTTTGGATGGGTACATTCCATAGTATTTTTGCAAAAATTCTTCGTTTTGAAGCAGATAAGTTGGGCTACCCTTCAAATTTCACCATTTACGATACGCAGGATTCACAAAGCGTTATTCGCGCGGTAATAAAGGAAATGCACCTCGATAAAGACGTGTATAAATACAAACAAGTTTACTCGCGTATTTCTTCGTATAAAAACAGCCTGATTACCGTAAAAGCATACTTTAATAATCCTGAATTGATGGAGGCCGATGCGATGGCCAAAATGCCGCGATTGGGCGATATTTACCAAGCCTATGTAGATAAATGCTTTAAAGCAGGTGCCATGGATTTTGACGATTTATTGTTAAAAACAAACGAACTGCTTACCCGTTTTCCCGAGGTTTTGGCAAAATATCAAAACCGTTTTCGCTATATTCTGGTAGATGAGTATCAAGATACAAACCACAGCCAATATTTAATAGTACGGGCACTATCAGATAAATTTCAAAATATTTGCGTGGTAGGCGATGATGCGCAAAGTATCTATGCTTTTCGTGGAGCGAATATCAACAACATTTTAAATTTTCAGAAAGATTACGACCAAGTAAAAGTGTTCCGTTTGGAGCAAAATTATCGTTCTACCAAAAACATTGTAAACGCGGCAAACAACGTAATTGAAAAAAATAAAACCAGACTCGACAAAGTGGTTTGGACTGCAAACGACGAGGGCAATAAAATACTCGTAAACCGTACCATGACCGATGGTGACGAAGGAAGGTTTGTAGCGAGTTCCATTTTTGAAAATAAGATGAACCATCAATTACACGATGGCGATTTTGCAGTGTTGTACCGAACCAACGCACAAAGTCGCGCCATTGAGGATGCACTGCGTAAAAAGGACATTCCGTATAGAATTTATGGGGGTCTGAGTTTTTACCAACGGAAAGAGATTAAAGATGTTTTGGCATACCTCCGATTGCTGTTAAATCCTAAAGATGAAGAAGCGCTAAAACGCGTTATTAATTATCCGGCTCGCGGTATTGGAGGCACCACTATGGAGCGATTGATTGTGGCATCAAATCATTACAATCGATCAATTTTTGAGGTGATGAAAAACATTGAGAAAATTGATTTAAAAATAAATTCGGGTACCAAATCTAAGTTACAGGATTTTGTAACAATGATAGAAAGTTTTCAGGTGTTAAACCAAAATTACGACGCTTTCACCATAACAGAACATGTGGCGAAAAAAACCGGTTTGCTCCAAGAACTTAAAAAAGACGGTACGCCAGAGGGTATTGCTCGCATAGAAAACATAGAGGAATTGCTAAACGGAATGCGCGATTTTGTAGAAGAGCAAAAAGAAATAGCCGATGCCACAGGATCGCTTGCCGAATTTATGGAAGATGTAGCCCTGGCTACCGATTTGGATAACGACAAGGGCGATGCGGATCGCGTAGCCTTGATGACGGTGCATTTGGCCAAAGGCTTAGAGTTTCCATATGTGTATATTGTCGGGATGGAGGAAGAATTGTTTCCAAGCGGAATGAGCATGAATACGCGAAGCGAGCTGGAAGAGGAGCGACGTTTGTTTTATGTAGCCCTTACCCGTGCCGAAAAACAAGCATATCTTACCTATACACAATCGCGCTATCGTTGGGGGAAATTAATAGACGCCGAACCCAGCCGTTTTATTGAGGAAATAGACGAAAGCTTTTTAGAATACTTAACGCCAATTACCGAAAATAGATATAAACCTCTTTTAGATGCCGATATTTTTGATGAAGTAGATCATAGCAAACTCAGATTAAAAAAGCCAGTGGCAGGACGAGCTCCTACCGGTCCAACCGAGGAACAACTTCGAAAGTTGCGACGATTAAAACCTGTAGCCAGCGATACGGATAAAAATTTTAGTGCCAAAGACGCCAATTTAGAGGTAGGTACTATGGTAGAGCACGTGCGCTTCGGAAAAGGAAAAATCTTAAAAGTTGAAGGTGTAGGTGCAGACACAAAAGCTGAAATTGATTTTGAAAACGGCGGTTTAAAAAAATTACTGCTTCGCTTTGCAAAATTAAAAGTGTTGGATAATTAATTGCATTTACTGCGCAACCGCCAAATGCGTATCTATATACGTACTTATTTGCTCCTTCATATTTTCTATAGCCATTGGTGCCCAATCGCCATGGCCGCCTTCGTAAACCATAAAATTATGATCTATTTGAAAAGCAATTAAAGCTGTGTTTAACGTGTTGCCATTTGTAAGTGGCACCAAAGGATCTTCACTTCCATAAAAAAGTAGGGTGGGGCTACTATCAGCAGAGACGCGTAAAGCTGGACTTAAAACTTCCATATAATTTGTTCCCGAAGGGTACGCACTTTCATCCACCAAAGCAGCCATTAAAACAGGGAAGTTAGGGTTTTCGCTGTAAAATGGATCGGTAAAATCTGTAGGGCCAACAATATCGCCCACCATTTTAACTTGATCATCTGCATCGTACACATAATCGTACATCAGCGAGATATGCGCTCCCGCACTGGCGCCAATTAACGCAAATTCTGGCAATATCTGCAGTTCGTCTTTTTCTGAAGTTAGTTTGTTAATAACCGCATCAACATCTAAAAATTGATTTGGAAAGGCAGGAGTATCTGCATCGGCAAGTACATAGTTTATATTAACTATTGCATGGTTTGGATGCCGAAGTTTTATATACGGAATAAATAAATCCATATCGCTTTTATCGCCTTCAACCCAACCGCCGCCGTGAATTAATAGTATTACTTTAGTTTTAGATACAGATCTGTTTGCGGGTAAGTATAGATCGTATTTTTGTTGCGGGTCATTGCCATAGGAAACGTTTAAGGAAATTGTTTCGGTTAAAGTTTCGGCTTCATTGTTTTCACTGTCTTTTGAACAGGAAATAAAGCTATATTGAATTCCAAAAAAGAGAAGTAGTATAAAAAATTTTTTCATTGCGTGATTTTGCTTTGACGATAACGCCAAAAATCATATTTTATGCGAAGAACGATACCGGAAATTTTCTTTTTATAAAATTTCGAGTAATTTTAAATAAAATTAATTGCAATGGCAGAATTCATAAAAATCTACGAAGAAAATCCAAACCCGAAAGAAATAAAACGCGTTGTTAAAACACTTCGTGAGGGGGGCGTAATAATTTATCCCAGCGATACGGTTTATGCCTTGGGATGCGATATTAAGAATAACCGGGCAATGGAGCGAGTAGCCCAGCTGCGCGGGGTAAAGTTAGAGAAGGCAAACTTTTCCTTTGTATGCGAAAACTTGAGTAATTTAAGCGATTATGTAAAACAAATAGATACGCCGACCTTTAAATTATTAAAAAGAAACTTGCCTGGGCCGTACACATTTATTTTGCCCGGCAACAATAATTTGCCAACTGTATTTAAAAAGAAGAAGGAAGTGGGTATTCGCGTTCCCAATAATGCAATAACCTTAGCAATTGTTCGCGAATTGGGCAATCCCATAATTAGTACCTCTATTAAAGATGAAGATGAGGTAATAGAGTACACCACCGACCCTGAACTGATTTATGAAAAATGGGACAACCTAGTAGACGTAGTAATAGATGGCGGTTATGGCGGTAATATTGCTTCAACGGTTGTAGATTTAACGGGGCCTGAGCCAATAGTTGTACGAGAGGGTAAGGGAAGTTTGGAGCTCTAAATACCGGTATTCTGTTTTCTTTGAAATTCCAAAAGCAAGGATTGTGTTTGGTTGCGTAATTTGTTTTTAAAGAATGGCGTCCAACCAATTAAAAATCCCTTAAATCCCAAGGCTTGTTTAGACCAATTGTAAAGGTTGAAACTATCCTTATGGTTTATAATTTTTCCGTCTTTCAATTTAAAGGTCGCATCAATTTTATTGTGTATTTTTCTACCTGTGCTACTAAAAGTATAAAAGGCTTCCCAATGCGCTTTTCCGGATTCTGAAGTACATACTATGTTAGTCGCTATAACTTGAAACCTTTTGTTCTGTTGGGATTTACAGAGCATACGCCACATGTTTTTGGCCTTTTCGCCTTGAATTTTGCCAAAGGCAGGATCCTCAAAAGTTATTTCGTTGTGATAACAGGCCACCATACGCTCAGCATCTAAATCTGCAAAGGCTTGGTAAAAATTTTCAATAATATTTAATTTGGTGTGGCTAATAGTTAGAATTTATTTTTTTAATAAATGTTTTAGTCCGCGATAGAGGTTTTTTTCTAAAATATCCATTTCGCCGTCCGCGAGGAATAATTTTTTAATACTGCGGAATGCTTCGTCTATTTCTTCTTTAGAATATTCAAATCTTTCTATGGCAGCATTTATTTTTTGAATTTGCTGGTAGTCATTATCATTTTCAAATTCCTTTAGAACCTTGTGGTATTTTTTGTCGCCAATTCTCGATTTAATGTATTCCTTTTCTTCTTTTGAAACATTAAAATCTGCGTGTGCACAATATAATAACATATAGCCCTTTAACTCTTCGTGGGTCCAATTGGTGGTGAATTCGTCCATTGCGATTTTCTTTTCTAATTAATATATACGCTATACAAGATACAAAAAGCTACCCAAATATTTCAGGGTTTTATAAAAACAAAAAACCCAACCTTTTAAGGCTGGGTTTTGATGTTTTAAGCATTCAGATTTATTATCCTCCAGCTTCAAGATTTTTCATTTCTTTTTCAATCATATCGTAAAACTGGTCTATTTTTGGAAGAACCAAGATACGAGTACGTCTGTTTTTCGCTCTGTTTTCTGCGGTTGTATTAGGTACTAACGGATCGTATTCGCCACGTCCCGCTGCCACTAAACGCTCTGGTGCAATACCAAGGTCTTGCAATGCTCTAACAATTGCAGTTGCGCGTTTTACACTTAAGTCCCAGTTGTCTAACAACTCGCCTCGCTTACCGTAAGGCACATTATCTGTGTGGCCTTCAACCATAGCTTCAAAATCAGGCTTGCCGTTAATTACTTTTGCAACTTTACCTAAAATTTCGTTGGCTCTTGACGAAATTTGGTAGCTACCGGTTTTAAATAAAACTTTGTCTGACAGTGAAATGTAAACCACACCTTTTTCAACGTTTATCTCAATATCTGGATCGTTTATACCAACTTCTCTTTTTAAACTGGTAACCAGGGCCAAAGTAACGCTATCTTTCTTGTTAAGCGCATCCTGTAAACGAGTAATCTTTAAATCTTTTTCTTTAAGGCTCTCCAACGATTTTTCAAGATTGGTTGCTCCTTTAGACGTTAACATAGTAAGATCTTTTGAGCTTTGAATAAGCTCCTCATTGGTTTTTTTCATGTCGGCCAAACGCGCCTCAAGTTGAGAAGCTTTAGCATTTAGTGCTGCTCTTTCTGCAAGGCAGTCATTAAGTTTAACAGTTGCCGTGTTCAGCAAATCTTGAGTAGTCTGTTGTTTCGCTTCAAGCTCAGCGTATTTCTTCTTAGATACACAAGAAGTAAATGCAAGACTTGAACATACGGCTAAAATCAATAGTTTCTTCATAGTTTAATAAGGGTTATAATTAGATTGTTGTTTCAACATTTTCGAACCAAAATTATTAAATTACCACTTAGTGTAATAACGATTAACAATACTTTAGGTTATAATTTGTTAAAAATCTTCTTATTCTTTATAAAATATTGAAACACAATAGATTTGGTTGTGAAATATGCAATGTTAGTAGCGTGAATTTTACGTTTGCGGAGAAATTTTGGAACTAATAAATAAAAGCTGAAGTGTGCTTCTAGCACCGCAAAAAAGTGTTTGGGTTTACCTTGAAACAAAAATTGAAATGCAGCCAATGCATCCAAAATCATTCGCGTAAAAATTACGACAAATGCGTTAATACCTGCAATGTTCTTTAGAAGATTTAAAAGTGAATTTCGAAAATTGTAAAAGGTTTTACGCGGATTTAAAGCCGCTAAGGTTGCGCCCCCAACGTGAAATATTTCCGAAGCTCCCACATATAGTATTTTTCCGCCATTTGCTTGCAAGCGCCAGCAAAGATCAATTTCTTCTTGATGTGCAAAATAATCTTCGTCTAATGCACCTGCTTTCCAAAAGGCATCGGCTTTTACGAATAAACAAGCTCCGGAGGCCCAAAATATCTGCGATACATCGTTGTATTGCCCGCTGTCTTTTTCTAACGTATTAAAAATTCGTCCGCGACAGAACGGATACCCGTACTTATCTATAAAACCACCGGCGGCACCAGCATATTCAAAGTATTCCTTGTTTTTGTAATCGAGAATTTTGGGTTGTGCGGCAACTATAGAGGAATCTTTTTCAAACTCTGAAATAATGGGTTGCAGCCAGTTTTTGGTTACTTCCACATCACTGTTCAACAAAACGAAAATGGATTCGGAAAGGTGTTTTAAAGCGTCGTTATATCCTTTTGCATACCCGCCGTTTACCTTGTTTTGAAGAATCTTAACACTCGGAAATTTTTCTGAAACAAATAGAACCGAATCGTCGGTAGAGGCATTATCGGCGACATAAACAGTGGCGTTGGTAGAAAATTTCACTACCGAAGGCAGAAACTTTTCCAACAAATCTTTTCCGTTCCAATTAAGAATTACTACGGCTACACTCACGTTGCAAAGATAGATTTTTGAAGGGGTTTTACGCACTCATTTGTAAACGGGAATATCTTTTAAAAAAACATACTTCTCCGCCTGCAAATCCATTTGGCAAAAATAATGCTCCAAACCGTTGGAGACCATTAAAAATTCGGCATCCAACACAAGATTATAGCGCGCAATTTGATCGAAGGTTAGCTGTGTAATCTGGATTGAAGGTGCTTTGCATTCCACGATTAAAAAAATACTGCCATCGTTTTTATAAACAACCACGTCATAACGTTTGGTGGTGTTGTTTAGTTTTAGTTGTTTTTCAACATTTATAAGGCTTTTGGGATAGTTTTTTTCTTTTAAAAGAAACTGAACAACGTGCAACCGAACCCATTCCTCGGGTGTGAGTATCACAAATTTTTTTCTAATTTCATCAAAAACCAACGTTTTATTTTCGCTACTTTTGAAGCGGAAGGAATACTGCGGAAAATTGAGTTTTTGCATAAAACAAAGAAACAAATTCTGAATGTATTTCCTTTTATAATTTAATTTGAAATTCCACCCGAGCGCAGTCGGGAGACTAAAAAACAATACCACTGCACTCGAACAGATATACTACTACCAATGCCGCTGGACAAAGTAAAAGCTATTATTACCGATATTAAAAATGGAAACACCAAACCTATCTATTTTTTAATGGGAGAGGAGCCGTATTATATAGATGGTATTTCAAAATACATTGAAAATAACGTGCTGTCCGAAGAAGAAAGGGGTTTTAACCAAATGGTACTTTATGGCCGCGATGTTTCGGTAGATGATATTATTAGCCAGGCCAAGCGCTACCCGATGATGGCCGAAAAGCAAGTGGTAATTGTAAAGGAAGCGCAAGATCTTTCGCGTTCAATTGAAAATTTAGCCGGTTATGCCGAAAATCCCCAACCCACTACCGTCTTAGTACTTTGTTACAAGTATAAAAAGATTGATAAACGAAAATCTTTGGCCAAAAAAATTGTAGAGAAAGGTGTTCTTTTTGAAAGTAAAAAACTGTACGATAACCAAGTGCCGGATTGGATAAAACGCGTTTTGGCAAGGAAAGGGTACACCATTACACCAAAGGGAGCACAGATGCTAGTTGAATTTCTTGGCAACGACTTAAGCAAGGTAAACAACGAGCTCGAAAAACTTCAACTTATCTTAAAACCTGGTCAACAAATTACGCCACAAATAATTGAGGAAAATATTGGGATTAGTAAAGATTTCAACAATTTTGAACTTCAGAATGCCATCGGAAACAAGGATGTTAAAAAAGCTTTTGCAATCATCCAATATTTTTCACAAAACCCTAAAAACAACCCGATGCCAATGACTGTGGCATTATTGTATAGTTTCTTTTCAAAAGTATTGAAATATCATGCACTTTCCAATAAAGGTGAAGCCGCAAAGGCACTTGGAGTTAATCCCTATTTTGTAAAGGATTACCAAACCGCGGCGCGTAATTACCCAATGAAACAAGTGAGTGCCATAATTGCTGCAATTCGCGAAATAGATATGAAAAGTAAAGGTGTGGGTGCTGCCAACCTTTCGCAAGCCGATTTGTTAAAAGAATTATTGGTGAAGATTTTCAACTAACACCTTTAATATTTCTACTTTAAGCGTATTCTCATCGTTTATCAACAGCGTATTTTCCTGAACCTAGAAGAGAAATAGCTGTAAAGCCAAACATATAAAGTATAGCCATTTCTTTTGTTCCCAACGGATCTGCCGCGTGTACAATAAAAGCGGCAACAGCCATAGTAACAATTATCGGAATCGCGGCTATTCGTACTCTAAAACCTATTATTACCAAAAGTGGAAAGAAAACTTCGCAAATTACCGCTATAACTAAAGTAGCTGTAGTACCAATGCCAATGGGGTCGCCAAATGCGAAATCGCCCGAAAACATTTGTAATAGTTTTGGTATGCCATGAGTAAGCATCATTCCGCCAAAACCTATACGTAACAGTAGTAATCCGATATTAGAACTAGTTGAAATTTGCATAATTTAGTTTTTAATATTCTGAAAAGCTAATTTAATAAAATATCGGTAGCTTAATTAAATGGTAACCTGAATTCATAAAAATTGGTACAGCCCTTTTTTAAAATGTATTTTTGCCAACCAAAAATTAGTGAATGAAAAAATTTAAAGCTTGGTTTGCCGCTGCACGATTGCGAACTCTTCCGCTTTCGGTATCTGGTATTATTGTAGGGGCCAGTGCTGGGATTTTTGAAAAAAACAGACTTTTGCAATCGCAATTGGATCTAGACTACAACGGGTTAGTTTGTTTGGCAGGCAGATCTATTCTGGAATCGCCCATGTTTTGGCTTGCTATTTTGGTTACCGTTGGTTTTCAGGTATTGTCCAATTTCGCTAACGATTACGGCGATGGCATTCGCGGAACCGATGCAAAGCGAGCCGGTGAAAAACGCATGGTGGCATCCGGGATTATTTCGCCAAAACAAATGAAAATTGGAATGATAATTACAGGTGTACTTACGTTCTTTTTGGCAACAATATTAATTTTTATGGCCTTCGGAAATAAAAACTTTATAATTTCATTTGTATTCTTCAATCTTACAATTGTTTCCATAATAGCAGCCGTAAAATACACCGTTGGCAAAAAAGCTTATGGTTACTCCGGTTTGGGCGATGTTTTTGTGTTTCTGTTTTTTGGCTTATTGAGCGTTTTGGGAAGTTACTACCTATTTACGCATACTATTAATTGGCAGCTCCTGTTGCCGGCCATTGCAATTGGCAGCTTTAGTACAGCCGTTCTAAATTTAAACAATATGCGGGATATTAACACCGATGCCGCAGTTGGGAAAAATACTTTGGTGGTAAAAATGGGCAGCGAAAAATCAAAACGGTATCACGCCTTTTTGTTGCTCGTCGGAATGTTTTGCGCTATTTTATATACGCTGATAAATTATAAAGAACCCCTGCAATTTGTGTATTTAATAGCGTTTATACCATTTTTACTAAATATTAAGACGGTTTTTAAAAATAAGACCCCAATGCTGCTCGATGCCGAATTAAAAAAGGTTGCACTCAGCACTTTTTTGTTTGCAATCTTGTTTAGTATATTTATATATTAAAAAAAATTTAAAATGAAAATTACATTCTACGGACAAAACTGCTTAGGCATTGAAATAAAAGGAAAGCATATTTTGGTTGATCCTTTTATTAGCGGGAACGATCTCGCCAAGGATAAAATAGATGTGGATTCCTTAAAAGCAGATTACATTTTACTTACGCACGCCCACCAAGATCACACTTTAGATGCGGTCCGAATAGCGCGAAGAACAGGCGCTATAATCGTGAGTAATTTTGAAATTGCAACGCATTACGAGGCCAAAGGCATTGAAGTTCACCCCATGAATCACGGAGGAAGTTGGAAGTTTGAATTTGGAAAGGTAAAATACGTAATTGCCCTACACACCAGTAGTTTTCCCGATGGTAGCTACGGCGGCCAGCCTGGCGGATTTGTAATTGAAGGCGAACACAAAAATATTTACATTGCCGGCGATACCGCTTTAACGATGGACATGAAATTAATCCCGATGCACACAAAATTAGATTTGGCCATTCTCCCCATAGGCGATAATTTTACTATGGGAATTGAAGATGCAATAATTGCCAGCGATTTTGTACAATGCGATAAGGTTCTGGGCGTACATTACGATACTTTTGGCTATATTGAAATAGACCACGATGAAGCGAAGCGCAAATTTTACGATGCCGATAAAGATTTGATGTTGCTCGAAATAGGAGAGTCTATTGAGTTATAAACCAAATGTCGTCCTGACAAGCCTGTACTAATCGCAGTCAAAGGGTAATTTTACAATGCTAAAAGCAACATTTCAAAAATACATCCTAAACTTTAAACGGCCCAGCGGCACTTCGAGGGGAGTTTTAAATATCAAGGAAACCTATTTTCTTATTCTAAAAACTGAAGATGCTTTTGGGGTGGGCGAGTGCGGTTTGCTTCGTGGTTTAAGTATTGATGACCGCGCCGATTACGAAGAAAAACTTCAGTGGGTTTGTGATAATATTTCAATGGGAAACACCAATTTGGTAGAGGCGTTAACCGAATTTCCATCCATGCAATTCGGAGTTGAAACCGCTTTTAAATCGTTGCGATCAAAAAATCCTTTCGAAACATTTCCTTCGGAATTTTCGCGTGGCGAGGCGTCAATCCCAATTAATGGTTTGGTTTGGATGGGCGATAAAGCGTTTATGAAACAACAGATTTCAGAAAAATTGAAAGAAGGTTTTACTTGTATTAAAATGAAAATTGGCGCTATAGACTTCAAAACTGAAATTGAACTTTTAAAATCCATTCGGAAAGAATTTTCAGCAAAGGAAGTTGAACTGCGCGTAGATGCCAACGGCGCATTTTCACCCCAAGAAGCGTTGGAAAAACTTAAAATACTTTCAGATTTACAATTACATTCTATTGAACAGCCCATAAAACAGGGTCAATGGCAAGAAATGGCACGCCTTTGTGAAGACAGTCCGTTACCAATTGCGTTAGACGAAGAGTTAATCGGCGTTTTTTCTGAAGAAGAAAAAAATAATCTACTGGATACCGTAAATCCACAATTTATAATCTTAAAACCCTCATTAATTGGTGGTTTCCGCGGAAGCGATATTTGGATTAAACTCGCCGAAAAATACAATGCTGGTTGGTGGATTACTTCGGCTTTGGAAAGCAATATAGGTTTAAATGCAATTTCGCAATATACCTTCACAAAAAACAGTAAATTGCCGCAAGGTTTGGGCACGGGCAGCCTTTACACAAATAATATTAAAAGTCCGCTGGAAGTTATAAACGGTGCGTTGCACTATAATCCATCCGTTGATTGGAACTTTCAAGTTTAAACCTTTTACATTAATTTAATGTCTTACATCTAATATCTCAAATCTAAAAAATGTATATACAACAAGCTTTTAAATCGCTTCACGAATGGTGGCGTTATCTGGTAGGTTTTATCATTATTTTTGTGGCTAGCCAAATAGGAACCGTACCACTAATTATTGCGGTGCTTCTAAAAACGGTTTCGGAAGGCGGCTCTATTTTTTCAATACAGGATCAAAACGTATTAATGACCGTTCTGGATTCGAACCTGACATTATTTTTAATGTTGCTGAGTTTTGCAATTGGTTTGTTGGGAGTTTATTTGGTTGTAAAATACCTACACAACCAACCCTTCGTTCAACTTACTACTTCGCGTAAAAAAACCGATTGGGGACGTGTATTCTTTGGTTTTGCAGTAATTACCATAACTACTTTGATTGCTACTGGAATAGATTATTACAGCAATCCCGAAGATTATGTGGTTCAGTTTAATTTGGTGCCGTTTATTATTTTGGTGGCAATTGCCGTTGTAATGATTCCGCTACAAACCAGTTTTGAAGAGTATCTTTTTAGAGGCTATCTAATGCAGGGAATAGGCGTTTTGGCAAAAAACCGATGGCTGCCTTTGATTATTACTTCGGTAGTTTTTGGAGCACTTCATCTCGCGAATCCGGAAGTTGAAAAACTTGGAAACATAATAATGATCTATTACATCGGTACGGGCTTCTTTTTGGGAATAATAACGCTAATGGACGAAGGTATGGAACTTGCACTTGGCTTTCATGCGGGCAATAATTTAATTTCTGTACTTTTGGTTACCGCAGATTGGACCGTTTTTCAATCCAATTCTATTTTAAAAGATGTTTCTGAACCTTCGGCTGGGTTTGATGTTATTGCGCCTGTATTAATACTGTATCCAATTTTCTTGTTAATTATGGCGTATCGTTATAAATGGAAGGATTGGGGCGGAAAGCTCTTTGGAAAAGTAGAAGAACCCATTGCTTTAGCTGAAGAAAATACCCAGAATTCAACTTATATTGAATAGTGAAAACCTTGCTACATTCCAAGTTTAGATTAAATGGCCAAGCTTTTGCTTCTTCCGACGTTTTGTTGAAATATGCAAAACAATTAGTTGAAACGGGAAAGGACAACGAAAGTGCCATCGGTAAATTTATCGTGGAATGGCTTGATGAAAATAATTTTATAACGGTAAAAACTTCAGGTTCTACAGGGTCTCCAAAAGAAATTAAAATTCAGAAAAAGCACGTAAATAACAGTGCTGAAGCTACCGTAAATTATTTCAATTTAAAAGAAAGTACGAAAGCATTACTTTGTTTGCCGGCAGAATATATTGCTGGCAAAATGATGCTGGTACGTGCAATGATTGTGGGCTGGGATTTGCACACAGCTGCGCCCGGAAAGAACCCGTTGGAATATCAAGACAGTGATTTCGATTTTTCTGCCATGGTGCCCTATCAGGTTTTTCATTCGTTAGAAAACTTGCGCAAAGTAAAGATGCTTATTGTTGGTGGTGGAGCAGTTTCTGCGGAATTGGAACAACAATTACAAAATGTGAATACAAGTATATTCGCTACGTATGGAATGACCGAAACCATTAGTCATATTGCCGTCCGACCAATAAATGGAAAGGAGAAATCAGCTGTTTTTTCTGCGCTTCCGAAAGTGGGTTTTTTACAAACTGAAAATGGTTGTTTGCAGATTCACGCTCCTGAAATTTCTGAGGAATTGGTTGTTACAAATGATGTGGTGGAGTTAATTTCCCCAACTTCGTTTAAATTTTTGGGAAGAATTGATAACGTTATAAATACTGGTGGGGTAAAAGTTTATCCCGAAATGATTGAAGAAAAGCTTTCGCTATACATAAACAAACCGTTTTTTATCGCTTCGGAAAAGGATGATGCCTTGGGCGAACGTATTATTTTAGTAGTTGAAAGCGAAAGGCAGTTGCAATTTGAAGATTATTCAGATGCTTTCGGAAAACTCTCAACCTATGAAAAACCCAAAAAAATATACGCCACACCTGAATTTGTTTATACTGAAACAGAGAAAATAAAACGTACTGCGGTTTTAGATATGCTTGCCTTAAAAAAGCGGTTATAGCAATGGTTTTTCTTCTTGCTGAAATTCACTTTTTAATTTGCCTTCCAATTGCAAATCTGTTTCAATCCTGTCGCGGGAAGGTTTTTGTACTAAAAGCCACCCGAGTAAAATTAAAGAAATTATTAAAAAATACTGGTTTCCCTTATTTATAAATGCCACAATCGCCAAGAATGCTGGAGCTTCCAAAAGAGCATATTTTACTAAAGAAGCTGTTTGGAAACCACTTAATTTTTCTTTTAAAGTTACTTTTTTAGTCAAGGCCTTTAGCATATTTGTGTATAAAAAGTTTGCTATTAAAATACAAACTACCGCTATTATTGGAACGACAAAAATCATACTGTCTTCCATGTAATCTATTGAGAAGTTTTGGTTTTCAGATTGTAAATACATCACAATTATAAAAAGTGATACTCCCATAACCAATGCAAAATGAATTATGGAGATTGTTTTTAAAAATGATTTCGGAGTGAAGGCAGGAGTGATGTGCGACATAATTTTTACTACTTTTTAAATTACGGAATAGTATTAGAGGCTTTGCGATATTTATTCCAAATAACGAATAATTCAAAAGGGGCGAATAAAAAATTCTTCAGCTTTAATTTTGAACCGGGAATATCGGTCCATTTAGACAATGGATGTTCGTAAATCATATTCATATTATTTGGGAAATACACTTTCCACCTAAATAGCAATTCAACGTCAAATAACCATTTGCTTACAAACTCAGCTTCAAAAAGTTTAAAAACCGCCGAACTATCAATAAGTTTAATCCCGCATTGGGTGTCGTAAACCGGCTCGTTGAGCAATGAACTTACAAAAGTTGCGAAAACCCTTCCCAAATAATGTCGCCTTTTTTTCCGTTTTATATTGGCACCCAACCGTGCCAGTCTAGCTCCCATTAAAAACTTAATGTTTTTGTTTTGATGAAGAATATTTAAAAATTCGGGTATTTCTTCCAGTGGTACAGACAAATCTGCATCTAAATAACCAATAAATGCATAATCGTCTAAGTTGTTTTTAGTGACGAGTACACCAGCTCTAATAGCTTCTGCCTTGCCTACATTCTGCTGGAGATTTAGTGAAGTAGCGTGCTCCGTGCTATCGCATATTTTTTGAATTACTTTTGCCGTATTGTCTTTACTGCCGTCGTTTACAAATAAGAAATGTACGTGGGGATTATTATTTCCAAAGTGCGAAAAAACTTCGGTTTGCAACCTATTTTCTTCGTTATAACACGGTATAACAAACATAACCTTCATAACTGTATCGTGGGGGCTATTCAATATATAATAGTTTGCAAGTTAATTTTCTTACACTTTAAATTAGTGGGAAAAATAATCAAATTGGAATGATTTGGTGTTTTTTTAAGGATTTAATTTCTGTTCAAGTTCACCAATGATAGTCGCTACTTGGGTTTTGGCATCGTAAGCTACCAATACGGTAGTGCCCACTTCAAATTTATGGATTTGTAGTCGCGAGATAAGTTGCTCTGTAGAGGTATAAAATTTTGGTGCGTTTTTGGGCATCACTTCCAAGTCAAAACCCACCATATACGAATTGTTCACGGTGGTGCCAGTTTCATATACCCGTTTTATTATTGCGGGAGCTTCCTTTCCCGATTGTAGCAATCTATTTTTGGATATTTTGGAAATTATTACCGACCCGATAAAAAAGACAAATGTAAGGATAAATAAAATTGACAATGCAATTAGAGAGTACTGTGTAAGTTGCGGCAATTCATTAAAATCATAGGAGCCACTAGGCAGTTTATACAGCCCAGCGAACATAGTAAAAAAAGGAATCCACATAAGCCCAAAACAACTCCAGCCCAATTTGCGGAGCGTGGTAGAACGGATTTTCATAAACAGCTGGTTTTGAAATTTTATAATTAAAGATTATAAAACCAAATGTAGTGAAAATCAAGCGATTAATGCGCTATGGCTTCCGTGGAATAAAAGCGTTTACAATAATTAAACCTGGATGACACCCAAATTAAAGGGTTTTTCAATAGGTGCATGATTAGCGGCTTCAATCCCCATCGAGATCCATTTTCGGGTATCTAACGGGTCAATAACGGCATCGGTCCAAATTCGTGACGCTGCATAATAAGGCGAAATTTGTTTATCATATCGCGCCTTAATCTTGTCGAATAATTCCTTTTCAACTTCAGGCGTAATTGTTTCGCCTTTCTTTTTTAAGGAAGCAGTTTCAATCTGAAGCAACACTTTTGCGGCACTATTGCCGCTCATTACGGCAAGTTCTGCACTGGGCCAGGCCACGATTAATCTGGGGTCGTATGCTTTTCCGCACATAGCATAATTTCCGGCGCCATAACTATTACCAATTATAATTGTGAATTTTGGCACCACACTATTGCTAACGGCATTTACCATTTTGGCACCATCTTTTATAATTCCGCCGTGTTCACTTTTACTACCTACCATAAAACCAGTGACATCCTGTAAAAAAACCAATGGAATTTTCTTTTGATTACAGTTGGCAATAAAACGTGTGGCTTTGTCTGCACTATCGCTATAAATTACGCCCCCGAATTGCATTTCGCTGGGCTTTGTTTTTGCTTTTGTAGTTTTTACCAATGTACGTTGGTTGGCCACTATGCCAACGGCCCAACCGTCTATACGTGCGTAACCGGTTAAAATAGTTTGTCCGTAACCTTCTTTGTATTCTTCAAAATCGCTATCGTCAACAAGACGTTTTATTATTTCGCGCATATCGTATTGTTCTGCGCGCGATTTTGGTAGTATACCGTATATTTCGTCTTGCTTTTCTTTTGGCTTTACAGCCTTTTCTCGATTAAAGCCGGCTTTATCGTAATCGCCAATTTTAGAGACAATATTTTTTATTTTATCGAGAGCGTCTTTATCGTCTTTGGCCTTATAATCTGTTACGCCGCTAACTTCGCAATGGGTGGTTGCGCCACCTAGCGTTTCGTTGTCAATAGTTTCACCAATTGCAGCTTTTACCAAATAACTTCCAGCAAGAAAAATGCTCCCGGTTTTATCTACAATCAATGCTTCATCACTCATAATAGGAAGGTATGCGCCCCCTGCAACGCAACTGCCCATAACTGCTGCTATTTGGGTTATACCCATACTGCTCATTACGGCGTTGTTTCTAAAAATTCTTCCGAAGTGTTCCTTATCGGGAAAAATTTCGTCCTGCATAGGGAGATATACCCCTGCGCTATCTACCAAATAAATAATTGGTAGGCGGTTTTCAATTGAAATTTCCTGCGCGCGAAGATTCTTTTTGGCAGTAATCGGAAACCAAGCGCCAGCTTTTACTGTGGCGTCGTTGGCAACAACTATGCACTGTTTGCCTTTTACATAACCTATTTTTACAACTACGCCGCCGCCGGGTGCTCCGCCGTGCTCTTCGTACATGCCTTCTCCTGCAAAAGCACCAATTTCTACTGTTGGTTTTTTATCGTCCAACAAATACGCAATGCGTTCTCTAGCAGTGAGTTTTCCTTGCGCGTGCTGTTTATCGATACGTTTTTGGCCACCGCCAAGTTTAACTTTTGCTAGTTTGTTTTTTAATTCTGAAACTAGAAGTTTATTGTGATCTTCGTTCTTATTGAAGTTTAAATCCATAGTAAAAATATGTTTGGGCTAAAATACAAAATGCTACCAACCCGCTTCCTAAACTAAAGTAAAAAAATCTGTCTTTCTTCGGTCTTTTTCATCTTTTCGGAACTATGACATTTTGTTAACGAAATTCTACGATATATTGCCGATATTTGTTTTTGCGCGTAAATTTGCGACAAAAAAAATCAACCAAACTGAAATAAACTATGGGAATGAATAAAAATACTGTATTAGCATGGGCCACATTTATAATGATTTTAATGGGTTGTGTTTTAATTGCACTTGGAGCCTTCCGTTATGACGATGTTGCTGGTTGGGGTTTCGCCGCGGTAGGGATTGGTTTTTTCGCTATTGCGTGGGTTTTTAATGCGCTCAAAGGAAGGGTGTAATTTCCAAATATGAATCCCGCAGTAAGCCGCATTAACAGCTGTATAACCAATAATTTTCAGAACCGTGTTAGAAGAAATACAAATACGCAAACGCTTAGCGAAACACCTGGAAGGAGGCGAGGCTTTTATGCCCGTAACTGAAATGTTAAAGAAAATTTCTTTTGAAGATGTTAATACACGTCCGTCAAATTTGCCGTATTCATTTTATGAATTGTTTTATCATATAACATTTACGCAAAAGGATATTGTAAAATTTACTTGCTCCCTTGACTATACTGAACCTAGATGGCCGGACTATTATTGGCCCAAGGAAAAAACCTGTAAAAATAAGGAGCAATGGGAGACCCTGAAAGCCGAATACACAACAGATCGCGAACGATTAAAAAACTTTCTTTTAAGTGAAGAAAACCAATTAACGCAGCCTGTAAAAAACGGTAAGGACCAACAAACCCTTTTGCGCGAAGTACTGCTGGTTATTGAACATACAGCATACCATACAGGGCAGATGCTTGTGCTGTTAAGGCTGCTGAATCTTCATTAACATCGAATCTCGAATTAACCAATCCCGAAGTAACGAATTAACCTATCACCAAATAACAATTAACAACAAACACATATGGCTGACGATAAAAAAGTAATTTTCTCAATGTCTGGGTTGACCAAAACCTATCAAAGCGCCCAGACTCCTGTACTTAAAAATATATATTTAAGCTTCTTCTACGGTGCCAAAATTGGTATTCTCGGTCTAAACGGAAGCGGTAAATCCACCCTACTTCGAATCATTGCCGGGGAAGAAAAAAACTATCAAGGCGATGTGGTTTTTGCACCCGGCTATACCGTAGGGTATCTGGAACAAGAACCTAAACTGGACGAGTCCAAAACTGTTTTGGAAGTAGTAAAAGAAGGCGTACAAGAAGTGGTTGATGTATTAGATGAGTACAATAAAATAAACGACATGTTTGGCCTACCGGAAGTTTATGAAAATCCGGCGAAGATGGATGAGTTAATGGAAAAACAGGCCAAGCTTCAAGACAAAATTGATGCAACCAATGCTTGGGAATTGGACACTAAACTAGAAATTGCGATGGACGCCCTGCGTACGCCAGAGCCTGATAAACTTATCAGTGTACTTTCCGGCGGGGAACGCAGAAGAGTGGCACTCTGCAGATTGCTTTTAAAAGAGCCCGATGTATTGTTGCTCGATGAGCCTACAAACCACTTAGATG
Organism: Aequorivita flava; assembly: GCF_038742595.1. NCBI lineage: Bacteria > Pseudomonadati > Bacteroidota > Flavobacteriia > Flavobacteriales > Flavobacteriaceae > Aequorivita > Aequorivita flava. Next base: position 83,090 of record NZ_JBANCF010000001.1, read on the forward strand.
CCGAAAGCGTACATTGGCTGGAGCATCACCTTGCGGAATACAAAGGGACCGTAATTGCAGTAACGCACGATAGATATTTTCTAGACAATGTTGCAGGCTGGATTTTGGAATTGGACAGGGGAGAAGGCATTCCGTGGAAAGGAAATTATTCGTCTTGGTTAGATCAAAAATCGAAGCGTTTGGCGCAGGAACAAAAGCAAGCTGGTAAACGACAAAAAACTTTAGAGCGTGAGCTAGAGTGGGTGAGGCAAGGGGCCAAAGGCCGCCAGACAAAGCAAAAGGCCCGTCTGCAGAATTACGATAAACTTTTAAGCCAAGACCAAAAACAATTAGACGAAAAACTTGAAATATACATCCCCAACGGACCGCGATTGGGAACCAATGTAATTGAAGCCAAAGGGGTTTCAAAAGCATTTGGCGATAAATTGCTTTACGAAGATTTAAATTTCAAACTGCCACAGGCGGGTATTGTGGGCATTATTGGACCAAATGGCGCCGGTAAAACCACTATTTTCAAAATGATTATGGGTGAGGAAACCCCCGATAAAGGAACTTTTGAAGTGGGTGAGACTGCAAAGATTGCGTATGTAGATCAGGCACATTCAAATATAAACCCAGATAAGACCATTTGGGAAAATTTTAGCGATAGTCAGGAATTAATTATGATGGGCGGGCGCCAAGTTAATTCACGCGCCTATTTGAGCCGTTTTAATTTTAGCGGAAGCGAGCAAAACAAGAAGGTATCTATGCTTTCCGGTGGAGAACGAAACCGTTTGCATTTGGCAATGACCCTAAAAGAAGAAGGCAACGTGCTTTTATTGGATGAGCCAACAAACGATTTGGATGTAAACACCCTCCGTGCTTTAGAAGAAGGTTTGGAAAACTTTGCAGGTTGTGCCGTAGTTATCAGTCACGACCGTTGGTTTTTAGACAGAATCTGTACACACATCCTTTCATTTGAAGGAAACAGCCAAGTGTATTATTTTGAAGGTGGTTTCAGTGAATATGAGGAAAATAAAAAGAAACGTCTTGGTGGCGATTTAATGCCGAAACGAATTAAATACAAAAAATTAATACGCTAAGCTATGTGGAAATATTTAGTCATACTTACATTGTTAATTACTTTTTCTTCCTGTGGAAGCAAGAAATCTGCAGTAAAAACTTCCGAAGATTCAAAGGAAATCGTTCTCGGGAAAAGTGAGACGGTTTCCTATAAAAGTTTAGGAAATGGAGTGGCTTCAATAGCAATTCACCTATTTGAGAATAACACTTTCAAGTTCAACTTTAAAAGTATTCCACAACCGGGTACGGATGAGAAACCGATACGAATTTCAGAGAAAGGAACCTACACCTCCGATGGAAGCTGGAAAACCTTACACTTTAAAAACCCGAAATTTTCACTGGCAGCAATCTTTGATGCACAATATTCGGCTACCTCAGATTTTAAGGTAATTGACGAAGAAAGTGTAAAGATAAATACTTCAAAAAACGCCCTGTCTATTTGGGGCGTAGTTTGTGAGAAGCAATAAATTAATAGATCAGGCACAGTTGAAACCTATTTTAAAGTTTCAATTGTGCCTGAATAAATAACATTTTTATTTATTGATTATCAATTTCTTCGTAGCAGATTGCTTCCCACTATTTACTTTTACTAAATAAATTCCCGCTGCAATTCCATCGGTTTTTATTGGGATGCTTTTATTTATGCCGAAATTTCCACGGAACAATTCCTTTATCTTTTTTCCTGAAATATCAAAAAGTTGCACATTTCCTTCCGAAGAAAGATTATGCGTTATTGTAAACTCTGATTTCGCAGGATTTGGATAAACTTTAATTGAATGTGAAGCCAATTCATTTTCACCAACACTTAAAATATCGCTTACGTCATAGCTGTGCATTGCTCTTCCGAAAGTTCCGGCAAAGAGCGTTTTGGTTGGTTCGTGAAATTTTAAATCCATTACCACCGTCATCGGTAGGTTGTTTCCTAAAATAGTCCAATTGCCACCGTCGTCTTTCGAGTACCAAACATTTAAATCGGTAGCTACAAAAAGTATGTTTTCGACTGGATAAGTAATTATATCATTAACAGGAATGTTAGGCAAATTTGAAGAAATATCCGTCCAATTTTGTCCGCCGTCAATAGTTTTAAAAACCCGTGGAGTATAATCTAAATATTTAAATCCGGAAACTGTAACATAAGCAATCATATCATCACTTGGAACCATTGCTATTGAAGTAATGTATTGATCGGGAAGGCCAGCGCTAACATTTGTCCACGTTGTTCCGCCATCGAAAGTTACATTCACATTTCCATCGTCGCTGCCTGTGTAAATTACATTCAAATTATTATACGAAGACGCAATTGCTGTAAGTGTTCCAAATGCTAAAGAGCCGCTAGGGTGGAGTCCATCGGTTAAATCTGGACTAATTACCGACCAATTTGCCGCTTTGTTCGAAGTATAAAGCTTATTGGTACCATAATAAAGAATTTCATGATTAAAGGGTGAAATTATTACGGGGGTATTCCAATTATTTCTATCGCCTGAACTAATGCCGCTAGTAGCATTGGTAAAGCTGTTTCCGCCGTTGGTACTGCGTCCTAAATTACCGTATTGCGATTCCACATAAATATAATTATTGTCCACCGGATCTACATTTACGTGAAAACCATCGCCGCCCCAAATTGCGTTCCAATCGCTTGCGCCGCCGGTAATGGTTCTAATTGTGTTGTTGTCTTGCGTACCGCCGTAAAGTCTTTCTGGCTGTGTTTTATCAACTTCAATATTGTAAAATTGTGTAATCGGAAGGTTTACAAACTTTGTCCAACTGCTTCCCCCGTTTGTTGAAATATAGGCTCCACCATCATTTCCAGAAAGCATAAAATTGCTATTTGTTCTAGAAAAATCTAACGCGTGATGGTCCACATGCATGCCCGGTAAGATTTGCCACGAAGCGCCACTATTAGTAGATTTTGCAATATCGAGACCTATAATATATACTTCGGAAGAATTACTTGGGTTAACGCGAACATTTCCAAAGTACCAACCAAAATTGGCATCAATATTACTCAGGGCGTTTGGCGGCGTTACTTGCGACCAGTTTTCACCATTATCGGTAGATTTATACAAGCCATTGAAAACATTGGTTATTTGGTTTGTGGTAAAACGCGCATAAACTGTTGAAGGATCAGATTCCGAGACAGCAATACCAATACGTCCTGTTTGTGCATTTGGAGCGGGCAGTCCGTTTGTAGCGCCAAGTTCAGTCCACGTTGTGCCACCATCCATAGAACGATGGATTGCCGAGGTAACACCCCCATAATCGCGTTCCCAAGGTTTGCGGGTACGTTCCCACATTGCGGCATAAATAATATTTGTATTTGCCATATTCATGGCTACATCAATTGCGGCGGTGGAATCCGTAACAAATAGCACGCGTTCCCAATTTGTTCCGCCGTTAGTAGTTTTATAAATTCCTCTTTCAACATTTTTGCCGTATAATTCGCCTGTAGCAGCTGCAAAAACCCGATCGGGATTTGTGGGATCTACCACAAGACGGCCAATATGATTGCTTTCTGGCAGACCAACGTTTGTCCAGGTATCACCAGCGTCATTACTTCGGTAGATTCCATCGCCAAAATAGGCACCATCTGTTGCGCTTCCATTTGCTTCACCAGTTCCAGCGTAAATAATTTGTGCATTTGAAGGAGCAATGGCAATATTGCCTATAGATAGTCTGGATTCATCATCAAAAATAGGTGTCCAGTTTACCCCGCGGTCGTAACTTCTAAAAATCCCTCCTGTGGCTGTTGCCACGTAAAGATGGTCGTCGTTATCTGGCGAAATGGCAACATCGGTTACGCGCCCACCGGTATTTAGGGGGCCAACAAAAGTCCATTCGCCAGCCGCTTCGGGCGACCTGTTAGCCAGAATTTGTTTTGTTTGATACACGGCTTCATTATATGCCTCTTTGTTGATGTAGTTGTTTGGATAGGCGCGCTGGTTGTACATCCACTCAGCGGGATATTCCATCTTTCCGGTTTCTTTGGTAATTATTTTTTCTTCGGGAGTATTTTTACAACTAAAAAAGAGAAGTGCGACAAACACGGTTGATAAAGCGTAGCTAAAAGATATTTTAAAGTTTCCCATCGCAAAGATTTAGATTTTTAAAGATTGAAATTCACAATTCGTTGATAGTAAATATCGTAATTATTTTTTTTGATTCTATCCTATTCAAAAAACTCTTTTTAATATGTAACTTTAATGGGCTACAATATCGCTCACCAAATACCCAATAGCCTTCCCAACTTGATTCGGAAAAATAGCCGCTGTGGGCGAACCCTCGCAAATATGAAGATAACGTGCGTTTTTGTTTTTCGAAAAATAGTGAATAAATTTTCGAGCTTCCGTTAAAGTAAATCCGCTGGGGGTAATGGCGCTACTGCCCATCATTTCTATGGCGTCCATATCCAGCTCTATACCAAAGTTTTCGTTACAGCAGAAATTTTCGGCTTCTTGCATTGCTTCGGAAAAGGATTGCTTTTGTTTTACTGAAATATCCTCAAAAAGATTGAATTTTACCCTTTCGGAATTCTTTTCAATTGAATTGAATACTGCCTCCGAAGTATAATTTCTGTGAAGCCCAAAGATGAAATATTTGTCCAAAAATTCACCTTCAAAAGCATACGAAAACCCATTGCCGCTATGCCTGTGTTCCAAGGCTCGAAAATCTGTATGCGCATCAAAATTGATGCAATTAATTGGTTTTTTCAATGCTTCAGAAGTGCCTTTTAAATTTCCAAAACTATTGTTATGGCCACCGCCTATGATGATTGGAAACTTACCCGCTTCAATAACTTTTTTTACAACTTCGGAAACTTTATGGTCTATTTGGGTAACGAGTTCGCCAAGTTTTTCAACGGCATGGGGTTCTTGTTTTGAAATGTTGTCAGCCTGTTTCATTTGGGTTTCGCAATCAATTTCGCCCAAAAGAATCACGTTTTCAGCATTTGTTAAATGGTTGTGTTGAATATTCAAAAGACTTCCCAAAGCCGCTTCCCAAGCTTTTGAAGTTCCCGGTATGCCGTAATTGGCACGAACGCCAATATCTTCTGGAATTCCAAAAAGCACATATTTTGCGGAATGGTTCTTTAAATCTTCGAGCGTTTTAACAAAGTTTATTTTTTCGCCAAACTTTGTCTCTCCTTTTCTTTTTCTTAGAAATGAAGAAATATCTTTTTCGGAATAAATTTTTAAAACACTCATTTTACTTCCTTTCCATCTATAATTACTGAATCAATTAAATTACTGCCAAATGCGTAGGGCAAATATCCGTACGATGGTACTGGTTTTGTAATGATGAGGTTTGCTTTTTTACCTTTGGTAATGCTGCCGTGGGTTTTGCTCAGGCCCATTGCATAAGCTCCGTTGATGGTAGCGGCGTTTATGGCTTCTTCGGGAGTTAAGCGCATTTTTATACAAGCTGTGGCTACCACAAAATTCATATTTCCGCTGGGGGTGGAACCCGGATTGTAATCGGTTGCAAGCGCTAATGGCAATCCCGTATCAATCATTTTCCGGCCCGGGGCGTATGGGATGCTTAAAAAATACGAGCAGGAGGGAAGTGCCACCGGCATGGTTCTGGAGTTTTGGAGCGCAGCAATATCTTCATCGGTCATAACTTCTAAATGGTCAACGCTTAAAGCTTGATATTTTACTGCTGAAGCAATTCCCCCAATACTGTTAAACTGATTTACATGTACTTTGGGGATAAGGTTGTATTTTTTTCCTTCGGAAAGAATACGCTCCATATCTGCTACTGAAAAATACCCTTCTTCGCAGAATATATCTATGTATTCCGCCAACTTTTCTGCGGCTACTTTGGGCATCATTTCGTCGCACAGTAAATCTAAATATCCGTCTTTATTGCCCTTGTATTCGGTGGGAATAGCGTGTGCGCCCAAAAATGTGGTTTTAATTGAAATGGGATATTCTTCGGCAAGCTTTTTTGCAACGCGGAGCATTTTTAGTTCGGCGTCCGTGGTTAATCCGTAACCACTTTTTATTTCTATGGCTCCCGTACCAAGGCGCATCACTTCTTCTAAACGTGCTGCCGATTGGTGATAGAGTTCTTCCTCCGAAGTATTTTGCAATTTTTTTGCGCTGTTTACAATACCCCCGCCATTTTCGGCAATTTCCTGATAGCTTAGTCCGTTAATTCTATCTACAAATTCCTGTTCTCTATTGCCGGCATACACAATATGGCTATGGCTATCGCACCAGGCCGGAAGTACTGTTTTTCCGCTGCAATTTAAAGTTTTAAAACCTTGATGTGGTCCCATTTCGTCCATGGTTCCATAATCTTCAATTATGCCGTGATTTATGAAAACCCAAGCGTTTTTTAATGTCGGGAGATTTTTCATTTCTAAACCGCTTACCTTTTCGGGGCAGTTTTCGCGTACTTGAAGCAATTCTTTTATGTTTGTGAGTAGTAGTTTCATTTGCGTATTTTTATTTCTGAAATTAGTGTGTCGCCAAAATACAGCTTTCCATTTGTAAGGCCATTCGGAACTACAAAAAATACATCGAGCACGTTTTTATCTACTGTATTCGGACGGAAATAAATAGTGTGTATGATTGGCTTTTTATTGGTTCCAAAATTAAGGTCTAATGGGCAGTCTAAGTAACCTTCAATGGAAAAATCCTTAAAAGTGTTTTTTATTGAAGGATCGTACTTTGCGAAAACGGGTTTCTCGGTATTATTTGTAGTTAACATCTGAAATCCTTTCGATCTAAAAAAAGTGGCAAAATATATTTCCGAAACACTAAAACGAGCTTTATAGCCTTCGCTTACAAGGGAGAGTTTATTTGGGTCAAAATCTATTTCGCCATCATTTAGTGATTTTGCTTTAAGCCGCACTTGAACTCTCTTATGGTCTTTCCCGGAGTTTATAAAATATGTACCTCCAAATTGAACCGAAAGCACGCCAATTTTTCGTGCTTTTACCATTTTTAATGAAAGCTCTGCCTCTGGAATTTCAACCTGGCCATACGCAACAAAACTAAGTGATGTAAAGAGAAGCAAAACAAGTATTCTAACCATAGTATAAAGATAGAAAAAAACAATGGTTCCGGTTTAAAATTCCGAGCTGTCTAAAATATAATTTATACCTTAGTCCTTCAAAAATAAATCACGGAATGAAATCAGAAAATCTTGGTATAAACACCATCTGTACGCATATAGGCGAAGTAGAAGACAAGCAATTTAAAGGCGCAATTTCGCCATTATTTATGTCGAGTAGCTATGCTTATGAAGATGTAGAAGTAAAGCGTTACCCGCGTTATTTTAATACACCAAATCAAGAGGCGCTATGTAAAAAAATCGCCAAGCTTGAAAAATGCGAAGCCGCACTTATTTTTGGAAGCGGTATGGCTGCAGTTAGCACAACCATGCTCGCATTTTTGCACAAGGGCGATCACGTGGTACTGCCACAGACTTTGTACGGTGGAACGTATAATTTTGTAGTTGAGGAATTTCATAAATTTGGAATTGAATATTCGTTCGCCGAAGGATTTTCCGAAACGGATTTTTCTGAAAAAATTCAGCCAAATACCAAAGTAATCTTTATTGAAACACCTTCTAATCCGCTAATGCGAATAACCGATCTGGAAATAATTTCAAAATTGGCTAAACAACACGGAGTTATAACAATGATTGACAATACATTCGCTTCTCCGGTAAACCAAACCCCGGCCGATTTTGGAATTGATATTATGATTCATAGCGCCACAAAGTATATGGGTGGCCATAGCGATATTTGTGCAGGTGCCGTCGCGGCAAGCGAGGAACACATTAAAATAATCTGGAATCTTGCCAAAAATCTTGGTGGAAGTTTAAGCGATTATACCGTTTGGTTATTGGAACGAAGTATGAAAACCATGGTGCTTCGGGTAAAAGCGCAGAACAAGAATGCTAAGAAAATGGCAAAATGGTTGGAAAAGCACGCGATGGTTGAAAAGGTTTATTATCCGGGATTAAAAAATCATCCCGACAACGCGTTGGCAAAAAAACAGATGACGGGTTATACGGGAATGCTTTCGTTTGAAATTAACAATTCCTTGAATGTAGAGGAATTTTTAAAGGCCCTGAAATTAATTAAGCCGTCCATGAGTTTGGCAGGTGTGGAATCGACCATACTTTCACCGGCCAAAACATCGCATGGATTGTTATCTCCCGAGGCGCGGAAAGAACAAGGGATAGAAGACGGTTTGCTTCGATTTTCGGTGGGAATTGAAGAAGTTGAAGATTTAATTGCAGATTTAGAAGAAGCTTTTCAAAAAGTTTCAAAAATGGAAAAAATTTAAAAACACTTTTATGAAGATTGATATATTGGCCATAGGCGCCCATCCAGACGATGTAGAATTGGGCTGTTCGGCTACTTTGGCAAAAGAGATTAGTGCTGGAAAAACAGTAGGGATTTTAGACCTTACCCGTGGGGAACTTGGAACACGCGGAACTGCGGAAATTCGAGATAGCGAAGCGGAAGCGGCTGCTAAAATTTTGGGTGTTAAGTTTCGTCATAATCTTGAATTTTCGGATGGTTTTTTAGTGAATAATGCTGCCTCTCAGTTGGAAATAATAAAGATAATAAGAAAGTACCAACCCGAAATGGTGCTGTGCAACGCTATAGACGATAGGCATACTGACCATGCAAAAGCCAGCAAAATGGCCAGCGATGCTTGTTTTTTAAGCGGATTGCAGAAAATTGAAACTATTTATGAAAGCAACCATCAAAAAGCTTGGCGTCCAAAATACGTTTACCATTATATTCAATGGAAAAATATTGAACCAGATTTTGTGGTAGATGTTACCGGATTTTTGGATAAAAAATTGGAAACTGTTTTCGCGTATAAAAGTCAATTTCACCAAAAAGAAGCCAATGAACCCGAAACCCCGATTACTTCAACAAATTTTAGAGATAGTATTACGTACCGGGCGCAGGACTTGGGAAGGCTTATTGGCACTGAATATGCCGAAGGTTTTACAACAGAACGGTATCCTGCAGTAAGCTCTATTTTCGATTTAATTTAATTTTCTTCAAAAAGAGTGTTGCGCAACCGTTATAATTGATTTATATTTGCGTCCGCTTAGCGAAATTGTGTTTTGAAGCACAATAAATGGTGGTTGTAGCTCAGCTGGTTAGAGCGCCTGATTGTGGTTCAGGAGGTCGCCGGTTCGAACCCGGTCTTCCACCCGAAAGTAAAATCCTCCCTTTTTTGGGAGGATTTTTTCGTTTAGAAAAGGTTTTATTATTTCTTAGAATTGTTTTTAAACGCTGCCTTTAATCTATAGTTATTCTGTTTTCGCGATTGGCAATTTCCCAAGCGGTATGAAATATTAGCTTGGTGCGTTTTTCCAATAAATCGTATTCAATTTTATCAGGGGTATCGGTTATTTTGTGATAATCTTCGTGTACTCCATTAAAATAGAAGATAATTGGAACATTATTTTTGGCAAAATTATAATGGTCACTTCGGTAATAAAAACGGTTGGGATCATTTGGATCATCGTATGTGTAATCCAATTTCAATTGGGTGTATTTTTCATTCACTTCCGAAGAAACATCTTGTAATTCCTGACTGATTTTATTGCTTCCTATTAAATAAATATAATTAGGATCTTCCTCTTTGTCGGGATCAATCCTTCCTATCATATCAATATTTAGATTGCACACGGTATTTTCTAAAGGAAACAATGGATTTTCGGTATAATAGCGCGAGCCGTACAGACCAATTTCCTCACCTGTAACATGTAGAAAAAGAATAGATCGTTTTGGTGGGTATCCGTCTTTTACAGCCTGTTTAAAAGCTTGGGCAATCTCCATGATGGCCACAGTGCCACTGCCGTCATCGTCGGCTCCGTTAAAAACATTGCCGCTATTGTCTACCCCCACGTGATCTAAATGTGCGGAGATAACGATAATTTCATCAGGTTTTTCACTTCCTTTTATAAAGGCGACAACGTTTTCAGTTTCCTTCGGGTCTCTGCGGCCTTCAAAAAAACTGGCGGGAATGTATTGGTAATAATCTTCGGTTCCTGGAGCAGCGGCTATTCCATTCTCCTTGTAAAAATCGCGAATAAAATTTGCAGCCATTTTCTGCCCTTTTGAGCCGGTCATTCTACCTTCCATCTCATCACTTGCGTACACGTACAAAAGGTCTTTTAGCTTTTGTGCGGTTATTGTGTTCGCGTATTGAACGCTTTTTTCTTTGGTGTTTATGGATTTCTGTGCCGTACTGCACGAAAATATTAACGAGGAAATTGCTGCTAAAAATAAAATTTTCATAAATAAGTTAACTGTGATTATTCAAAAGAGGTTAATTCATAATCTTGTTCTGAGAGACCGCCTTCGCCTATTTTTTTATAGTTAAAGGTGTGTGTTTTAACAATTTCGTTGCCATCGCGATCTTGCGATTTTACAGTTATTTTTACAAGATACGTTACACCAATGGCTCCTTCGCCATCAGCGGTTTCGGTAACGTCTATATTTTCATCGCTAAATTTTGTGCCTTCGGGAAGTTGCAGTTTTTCAATAGCATCTTTTTTGGCTAATTCGCGAATTACTCCTTCTTGTTTGTCCTGCGTAGAACAGGAAGCAACCAATACAGTTATTAGAACAAGCATTAATTTTTTCATAATTAATTTTTTATGGTTAACGGGTAAAGATAAAATAAGTTTGAAGTCTAAATGCAAAATTTTTGTGAAAATGGATACTTTGAATACGAAGGCTTTAATTATGGAAAATACAATTGGTATATTTGCCAAAAAGATAAAATAATGAAGGTAGAACAAATTTATACAGGATGCCTTTCTCAGGGCGCCTATTATATTGAAAGCAATGGTGAAGTTGCTATAATTGACCCGTTGCGCGAAACCAAACCATATTTGGAACGCGCCCAAAACGATAACGCAACGATAAAATATATTTTTGAAACTCACTTTCATGCAGATTTTGTGAGCGGCCACGTTACACTGGCTGAACAAACGGGTGCCGCAATAGTTTACGGACCACTTGCGAACCCTTCTTTTAAAACCATAATTGCGAAAGATGGTGAAGTATTTAAGTTGGGCAATGTAACCATTACCGCATTGCACACCCCGGGGCATACTATGGAAAGTACCACATATTTACTGAAAGACGAAAGTGGAAAAGATTATGCTATTTTTAGCGGCGACACCTTGTTTTTGGGCGACGTTGGCCGGCCGGATTTGGCGCAAAAGGCCAATGAAATGACGCAGGAAGATCTCGCAGGCATTCTCTTCGACAGTCTTCGAAATAAAATAATGCCTCTCGCAAACGATGTAATTGTATATCCTGCCCACGGTGCCGGTTCTGCCTGTGGAAAAAATATGATGAAAGAAACGGTTGATACTTTAGGCAATCAAAAGAAAATGAATTATGCGCTCCGTGAAGATATGACCCGTGCCGAGTTTATTAAAGAAGTTACCGATGGTTTAGCACCACCGCCACTCTATTTTCCGATGAATGTTAAGATGAATCGAGAAGGATATACTAATTTTAATGAAGTGGTATCGCAAGGCACAACACCGTTAAACCCAGATGATTTTGAAAAAATAGCGAACCAAACGGGTGCCGTAATTTTAGATGTTCGCCATCAGTCGGCCTTTATTGAGGGCCATATTCCTCGATCTATTTTTATTGGATTGGATGGTGGTTTTGCACCATGGGTTGGTGCGTTACTCGCCAATGTGGAACAAGAAATACTGCTGGTGGTTTCACCGGGAAGAGAAGAGGAAGCCGTAACCAGATTATCAAGAGTTGGTTTTGATAGAACGCTGGGATATTTAAATGGAGGAATAGAAGCTTGGCAAAACGCCGGTAAGGAAATAGATACTTTAGAATCTGTTGAAGCCGATGTTTTTAAGGAAAAACTGGAAAACAACATTCCCGTTTTTGACGTTCGCAATGATGGCGAATTTGCCAATGGTCGTATAGCCTGCGCTACCCACGCTCCTTTAGGATTTTTAAACCAATATGTAAGCGCTTTTCCCGATGGGAACAAATGTTATTTATATTGTGCCGGCGGATATAGATCAGTAATTGCTGCTTCAATTTTAAAGGGCAGAGGTATTCACAACGTGGTAAACGTAGCCGGTGGCTTTGCCGCTATAAAAAATGTTGGCATCCCGGTTTCATAGTTTTTAGAATAATATTTTACAATTTAAAGCAAGCTCTCATCAATTGAGGGCTTTTTTAATGCGCTTCGGTTTCGGGCGCGATGCTTTATCTATTAGTATTATTAATACAATTGAATATTTGAGTTGTTTGTAATCAGCTGTAAATCAATTGAATTAATTATTTTGTTAAACTTTTTCTAAAAAAGATTAAACAAAATAATTTATTTTTAGTTTTACCTCGAACTAAAAACGTTATATAAGATGAAAAAAGGATTACTAATTATTTCAATTGCCTTACTAACAGGCAATTTATTCGCACAAACAGCCCGTGTACAAGTGATACACAACTCAGCCGATGCAGCTGCAGCAGAAGTAGATGTTTACGTAAACACAGATTTAGCATTAGATGATTTCGCATTTAGAACAGCTACACCTTTTTTAGATTTACCGGCAGGAGTAGAAATTAATATTGGAATAGCTCCGGGGAACAGTACTGGAGTGGGAGACGTACTTTTAAATGTGCCAGTTACCCTTACTGAAAATGAAAAGTATATTGTAGTAGCAGACGGAATTGTAAGTGCGTCTGGTTACAACCCTGCTCCGCCCCTCAGTTTACAGGTTTTTCCGATGGCACGGGAAATGGCTACCAACCCAACAAATGTTGATGTACTCGTACACCACGGATCAACCGATGCTCCTACAGTAGATGTAGTTGAAACCGGAGTTGGTGCAGGTACAGTGGTTGACAATATTTCTTATACGGAATATCAAGGTTATTTAGAACTTCCAACGGCAGATTATGTTTTAGATATTACAGATGAAACAGGTACCGTAACCGTAGCTCGCTATCAAGCGCCTTTAGCAACCTTAGGCTTAGACGGAGCTGCACTAACTGTGTTGGCTTCAGGATTTTTAGATCCTGCGCAAAATTCAAACGGTCCTGCTTTTGGATTGTATGTTGCAAGTCCTGCTGGTGGGGCATTGCTGGCATTGCCATCTGTACCGCTAAGTGTTTCTGAATTTGATTCTACTGAGTTTGTAATTTACCCGAATCCGGTAAACGACAGACTTACCATTAATGCATCTGGAATAGATATGAGTGAATATTCGGTTGCCATTACCGACATGCTTGGTCGAATAGTTTTAAATGGAAACATAAACACCAACAATACAATTGATGTAAATAATTTAAGTGAAGGGGTTTATAATCTCACCCTACTGCGTGGCAATAACGTAGTGATTAGTAAGAAGTTTGTAAAAAAATAATTTTTATAATCTTCCAGTTAATTTAAAAGCCCTGCGAATTATATCGCAGGGCTTTTTTTTCTTTTTCTTTTTCAGAAATGCCAATTAAAAATTAATCATCGGCTAGATCTTCCAATGTTTTTACTCGGTTTAAGGTTGCGTGAATTTCAGCCGCTTGTTTGTGGATTACACTAGAAATAGTTGGCGGGAAATTTTCTTCCTTTAACTTTTCATCATACTCTTTCCAGCTGGCTTTTTCGCCTCTAATGCACTCTTCCAAAACCGCTTCGTCTGTATTTCCGGCAACGGCACTTTTAATATCTATCCAGGTTCTGTGCAGATCGCCTGTAAAACTTCCGCTTTCTTTTGGCGTTTCATTTAAACTGCGGATTTCGTGATCGAGCTCCGTAGCAAAGCGATTGCGTTGCGCAGCCTGATGCTTTAAAAAGTTTTTAAGCTGTGGACTCTTAGCATCTTCCATGGCTTTTGTAAAACCTTTTTGGGCATCATAATTTTTTTCCAACAATTCTTGTAGGTTGTCAACAAGTTTGTCGTGGTTGCGTTCTTTAGCTTTTTCGTTTGTAGTCTTCATAGTTTTCTTTTTTTGTTTATATCGTAAAAATAGATTTATAACGCCCATTAAAATCTTATAGAATTCACAATTTAGAGGTGTTTAACGTATTTGTTACTAAATTTTAAGAAAAGACTTCCCATTCATTAAATAAATATTAAAATGGAATTTGTAACAATTAAGTTTTCTAACTTTAGAAAAAGTTTACACTATGAACGTTCGCTCCAACGAGCCTTTTTGGCTAATTAAAAATGCATTACCACAGAGCTATCCTTCACTTAAAGAATCAATTTCTTCGGAAGTATTACTAATAGGTGCCGGTATTACGGGTGCGTTGGTGGCTTTTCAATTATTAAAAAGTGGAAAGAAAATAATAATGGTAGATCGTCGCGATATCTGCAACGGTAGCACTGCTGCCAGCACTTCTATGCTTCAATATGAAATTGATGTTCCACTTCACAAATTAATTGAAAAAGTAGGGCTAACCTGTGCCGTATCGAGCTATCAAAATTGTGAAAAATCTATCAGCGATATAAAGAAAATTATAAACGAAGTAAAGAGCGATTGTGGTTTTCAACAAAAGTACAGCGTGTATTTTGCCTCGTCTAAAAAAGATGTAGATTTTTTAAAAGATGAATTTAATGCCCGAAAAGAACATGGGTTTAGCGTAAAGTGGCTTTCAAAGGAAGCATTGGAAAAATTGGGCTTAAAAGCATATGCCGCCATTGAATCTAAGGCTGGCGCCGTAATGGACGTGTATAGATTGGCCAATGATATTTTAAAATATTGTACCGAAAATGGTGTAAAAATCTACGACCGAACCAATATTGAAGGTATAAAGCATGAAAAAGAAAAAGTAATAGCAAAAACAGATTCGGGATTTACTATTACTGTAGAAGATGTTGTGCATTGTACCGGTTACGAAAGCGTTGAAACAATTAAGGAAAATATAGTAGATTTAAAAAGTACTTTTGCCCTCGCTTCCGAATCGTTTAAGAAAATACCCGACGCTTTTAAAAAACATATTTATTGGAATACGGATTCGCCTTACCTCTATTTTAGAAGTACCGACGACGGAAGAATTATAATGGGCGGAGGCGACAGTGATTTTAAAAATGCCGCTCGGCGCGATGCCTTGCTTCCCAAAAAGGAAAAAGCATTGACTGCAAAATTTTCCAAGTGTTTTCCCGATATACCTTTTGTGGCAGATTATTCGTGGGCGGGAACTTTTGGCGAAACAAAGGACGGACTGCCTTATTTTGGAAATCCCGATCCAAATAAGAGAGAACATTATATTTTAGGGTTTGGCGGAAATGGAATAACTTTTAGCGTTATGGGAATGGAGGCAATTTTACATGCCATCAACAGAACCCCACACCCGTATTTAGAGTATTATAAATTTAACAGATAGAAATTATTAATTAAAAACTACCAAAATGAAAGCATGGTTTGAAGCATCTTCCACCTCCCTAATTGCAATTGTATTAACTACCATAGGAATTTATGTAGCTGTAATTCTATTTACCCGATTGGCTGGTAAACGCAGTTTTTCAAAGATGAGTAGTTTTGATTTCGCTATGACCGTAGCAATTGGTTCGGTTATAGCAACTACCATTTTATCAAAATCGGTAAGTTTATTGCAAGGCCTTGTGGGTTTGGCTGCTGTGTATGTTCTTCAAATTACGATGGCAATGCTTAGACGTTTTAATACAGTGCAAAAAATTATAGACAATCAGCCGCTACTTTTAATGGAAGGCGAACAAATATTTCACGATAATTTAAAGAAAGCCCGTGTTACCGAATCTGATCTTCGCGCCAAACTTCGAGAAGCAAATGTTTTAAAATTATCGCAAGTACGAGCCGTTATTTTTGAATCAACCGGCGATATTGCGGTTTTGCACACAAAAGATGATAACGTACAAGTAGAAGATTGGCTATTAAAAAATGTAAATAGATAAATGTTAATTCTGTTTTAAACTTTTGATTTTCAATATTGTGTTGCGTAACTTTTCCTTCGGATAAAAAAATAACGCTATGAAAAACAACGAAAAAGACATTGAAAAAGAAAAGCAGAGTAAAAAGGAACAGGCAATAAATAAAAGTGCCACACAAGGAAAAGATATTAATCATCAAGTAAAGGAACGTAAAGAAAAACATCAGCCGCGCGATACCGCGTAGCTCGGTAGCTTTACAAAGTGAGAGGCTGTTTTAAGAAGTTTAATAAACTTTTTAAAACAGCCTCTTTTAATTAAAAATTCAACTTTTAGCAGACCGAATCTTTCAATTAACAATTAAAAATTAAGATCCGCAGCCATAGTAATAATTAAAGTTGTCTGCAGCTTTTGGTTTGATTGATAATTTTACTTTGTGCGTATTTTTTTTATTGTTTGTAGGCGTTATACATTCTTCTTCCGTTAATAAAACCTCCATCAGAACCCGATGCGATGAGGCAACGTATTTTTTGGTATTACCGTTAATTTCAGGTTGGGGGATTGGCGCTACAAAAGAACGGAGTGTTTCGCCGGGAGCGGTGAAATAAATTTGACCATCTTTAAACTCAACCGTCCAAGAAGGATCTGCGCCGCCGCCACTAAAGGTAAAATCTTCGGCGCTTTCAGATTGTTTTGGAACGCTGTCCAGCCGGTTTTCATTGTACTCCATTGTAGCACGTGTATCTGCTGGAACAACGGTTTCAGATTGTTTATTGTTTGGCTCTTTGCAGGAAACAGCAATCATTAAAGTGAAAAAAGGAACTAGTAGTACTTTGTATTTCATTGTATTAATTTTTTAAAGATTTGTAAAGCTAAAAAATATTCAATTTTATAAAAAGTGATAGACTTAATTTTAACTATTTCGGTAAATTTTATTTAAGTAGTTTTAGGATTTTACGAGCTCTGGCTTGGTATCCCGCACTTTTGTTTGGGATGTTTTGTAGTAATATTTGTTTTAATTCTGGATAGATCCACTTTTCATCTTTATCTGCTCCCAAATAAAAAAGACACTGCATGGCGTGTGCTTGGCACGCTACTTTTTGGTCTGTAATAAGCCAATCAAAACAGCACTCGGTTATTGTTTTGCGTTCCTCTAAATTTAGAACTTTATAAAATAAGCCCAAGATTTTCCTAAAATGATAATAGCATAACATTTCACAAATTTTAGAACAGGAGCGCAAGGCCGAATCAGTTTTGATTGTTGGCAATTTTTCAAAAAACAGGTACTTGTATTTAATGAAATTTTTTGGTTTGTATTGACAAATAATTTCTAATACATAGGCAGATGACACTAAAAGTTCATTGCCCTCATTAAAACAATATTGTAGGGTTTCCCGAACATAATGGGGTTTTTTGGTAATCCAAAAGGCAACCTCGAGTCTTTTGTTCCGACTGCTATCTACCTCCATTAATTTTTCGTTTAAATCTTCGGGAAGCATACTTTTTATTTTAAAAGTTCCACAACTTTTGGAACACCGGTTGAAGCCTTTTCAGGAAAAACGGTAATTCTATTATTTTCTGAAATAGATGGGTTGGGATCTACAAAATATATATGCGCTTCGGGTTTTGCATATTGCATTAAGCCCGCTGCGGGATATACCTGCATGGAGGTTCCTATAATTAAAATTGCGTCTGCCTTTTCCACCACGGCAGCAGCAACTTCAATCATGGGCACCATTTCGCCAAACCAAACAATATGTGGACGTAGTTGGTGTTTATTTTTGCAAAGATCGCCCAGATTTAAATCGGTTTTCCAGTCCAATACCAGATTTTCGTCATAAGTACTTCTCACTTTTAGCAATTCTCCGTGAAGATGAATAACGTTTTTACTACCTGCTCTTTCGTGCAAATCGTCTACATTTTGTGTTATAATGGTAACGTCGTGCGTTTGGTCCAGTGTTGCTAAAGCCAGATGTGCAGCGTTGGGTTGTACGGTTAATAACTGTCTTCGTCGTTGATTGTAAAAATCTAACACTGAGGCAGGATTGCGTTGAAAACCTTCTGGCGAGGCAACTTCCATTACGTCGTGACCTTCCCAAAGTCCGTCACTATCTCTAAAGGTTTTTATTCCACTTTCCGCGCTAACGCCAGCGCCTGTTAATACTGCAATTTTCATTATTTTATAATTGAGTTACTAAAGTATTCAAAAATTGCGATTTTTAAAAAGATACTATTAATTGAATAACTTTTATCTTAGCAAAATCAAAATTAAATTCGAAACTGAATTTTATTCGAACAAGCATTTTTTAAATACCGAATAATCAATAACCAATACTATTTTTTCTTGGATTTAGAATTATTTCAATATTTACAAACCTATCTCACCGAACGTAGAACAGCCCTGTTCAAACAAGTACTAGCGGAGCGTACCCGCCATTTTACCGTTGCCACCGAAGATGTTTATCAACTGCACAACACCAGTGCCGTAATGCGAACCTGCGACGTATTTGGGATTCAGGATTTGCACGTGGTGGAAGAGCGTTTGGGAAAGCGAGTTGACAAAGAAATTGCGATGGGCGCACAAAAATGGGTGAGCTTAAATCGGTATAATTCAATTACTGATTGTATTGAAAATTTAAAAAAATCGGGCTATCAAATTATTGCTACCACGCCGCACGATAATTCTACTATGCTTCACGAATTTGATGTTACCAAAAAGAGCGCTTTTTTCTTTGGAAAGGAAAGCGATGGACTCAGCGATACAGTGATGGATGCCGCCGATGGTTTTTTAAAAATACCGATGTACGGTTTTACGGAGAGCCTGAATATTTCGGTTTCTGCGGCAATTATTTTGCAAAGTGTGGTTTCAAAATTAAAACAGAGCCCAGTAAATTGGAAGCTTTCTGAAGACGAAAAACTGGAAATTGAATTGGCGTGGATGAAGAAAACAATTAAAGCTTCAGAAGAAATAATTGAACGATACTATTCTGAAAATCCCAAATCACAAGCACCAAATAATAAATAAAATTCAAAATAAAACATGCAAAATTTAAAATTTTCATCTCACGTCTCACGTCTAAAAGCTCACGTCTAAAATGAAACTCGTCTTCGCAACCCACAATAAAAATAAATTTGCCGAGGTAAAATCGATGCTGCCGAAACATATTGAATTATTAAGCTTAAAAGATATCGGCTGCAATGAAGATATTGCAGAAACCGCAGATACTATTGAAGGTAACGCGATTTTAAAAGCCAATTATGTGCGGGAAAAATACAAAATAAATTGTTTTGCGGACGATACGGGTTTAGAAGTAAAATCTTTAAATAACGAGCCCGGTGTTTTTAGTGCGCGGTACGCTGGAGATTCCAACGATTCAAAAGCGAACATGGAAAAACTTTTAAAAAATTTGAAAGGCAAGGAAGATCGCTCGGCAAGATTCAAAACCGCAATCGCTTTAAATATGGAACGCGAGGAAATTATGTTTCTCGGAATCTGCGAAGGCAAAATAACCAAAGAAGCCCGCGGTAATTCTGGTTTTGGCTACGACCCGGTTTTCCAGCCTAAAGGCTTTACAACAACCTTTGCAGAAATGACGCTGCAACAGAAAAGTGAAATAGGCCATCGCGGAAAAGCAATGCGCCAACTAATAGATTACCTTTCCCAATAGGACGTAGTTTTTAGTTTTTTATAAAAAAAGCCCAACAATCACTGTCAAATAAAAACTTTAGCTTACTTTTGCGCCCTTGAAAAATACGAGGCCCTTGGTGGCATCTTGTTTCAAGAAAATTCCTCAGGGTGAGGAGTGCTATAGTGAAGCTGTCCGTTTTTTATATGTCCAGTCGCTTCCCGTTAGCACATATAAAAATATATATTACAAAAAAATGACAGCATTTAAAGCACTCGGCTTGGAAGAGCATCTTCTAAAAGCCATCGCCGACATGGGTTTTGAAACTCCATCGGAAGTACAAGAAAAAGCAATCCCAATTCTTTTAGATCGCGAAACCGACATGGTTTCGTTAGCGCAGACAGGAACGGGAAAAACCGCAGCATTTGGTTTCCCGATGTTGCAAAAAATTGACGTAAACAGTCGTACAACTCAGGGTTTAATCCTTTCGCCAACCCGCGAACTTTGCCTTCAGATTACAAATGAAATGGTTGCGTACGGCAAATATATGCCGGGCCTTAACGTTACCGCTATTTACGGGGGTGCCAGTATAACAGACCAAGCGCGTCAAATTAAGAAGGGTTCGCAAATTATAGTTGCCACTCCGGGACGAATGAAAGATATGATTGGCCGTGGTTTGGTTGACATTTCAAAAATAGAATATTGCGTGCTCGATGAGGCCGATGAGATGCTCAATATGGGCTTTTATGAAGACATAACCGAAATTCTTTCGCACTCGCCAAAAGATAAAAGCACCTGGCTTTTTAGCGCAACCATGCCGAAAGAGGTTTCTACAATTGCTAAAAAGTTTATGCACACTCCCGTGGAAATCACGGTTGGAACTAAAAACGTTGGTTCGGATCAGGTTACGCACGAGTATTATTTGGTAAACGCTCGCGATCGTTACAATGCTTTAAAGCGTTTGGCAGATGCGAACCCAGAGATATTTTCGGTAATTTTTTGCAGAACTAAGCGCGACACCCAAAAAGTTGCAGAACAATTAATAGAAGATGGGTATAACGCGGCGGCAATCCACGGAGATTTAAGTCAGAGTCAGCGCGATACCGTAATGAAATCCTTCCGCAATCGGCAAATACAAATGCTAGTTGCAACCGATGTAGCAGCTCGCGGAATTGATGTGGACGATATTACCCACGTTATAAATTATCAGTTGCCCGACGAAATAGAAACTTATACACACCGTAGCGGGCGTACCGGTCGTGCGGGAAAGACGGGTATTTCAATGGTTATCGTTTCAAAAAGTGAAGTGCGAAAAATTCACACAATTGAAAAGATGATTCAAAAGAAATTTATTGCAAAGGAAATTCCATCGGGTATGGAAATTTGTGAAGTGCAAATGTTTCACTTGGCAAATTCTATTAAGGATACAAAAATAAATCCCGAAATTAATGCCTACCTTCCCAATATAAACGAAGTATTGGCAGACTTTTCAAAGGAAGAACTTATTCAAAAAGTTTTTTCCGTAGAGTTTACGCGCTTTTTAAATTACTATAAAAACAGTAAAGATTTAAACATTTCTAACGATCGCAATTTTTCGGATGAAGACGCTAAAGATAGTACGCGCTACTTCGTGAATATTGGTAACAAAGACGATTTTGATTGGATGAGTTTAAAAGATTTCCTTCGCGATTTACTTCAATTGGGAAAGGACGATATTTACAAAGTTGACGTAAAGGATAGTTTTTCATTCTTTAATACAGACACCAAGCACCAGGAAATGGTGATGGGTATTTTTAAGGACTTTAAGCTAGACGGCAGACAAATTAATGTTGAAATATCTAAAGACACCGGTCGCGGCGGAAGAAGTAGTGGCGGTGGAAGAGATCGTGGAAAGCGAAGAGGCGACCGCAGTGGGAGCGATCGCGGAAATAGAGGCGATAGAAGCGGCGGGTTTAAAAAACGCAGCGGCGGCCGTGGAGACAAACCAGCTTTTAAAGGCAAAAGCCGAAGAAGCCCCGATCGTCCAGATACAAAGGGAACGGGTGGAAGACGCAGAAGAAAGTCGTAAGAACAAACAAGTTTTGGGATTTAATAATCAGGGAGAAAACCACCGGTTAGCAATTCCCTGTAGCGATTAAGTATTTTCGCTCTGCAAAAGATTAAACTTTCGTTCATCTTTTGAGTCTATATAAGTATATTTACGGGCCTTTTATATCGAGGCCCGTTTTTTTTAAACTTATGAAAACCTTCAATTTTCTAACGGAACATATACTGGAAAATAACCGTGTGCAACTTAGTCCGTTGCATCCGGAAGATATTGATAGGATTTTACACTTTTCTGTGAAGGAGCCCGAACTATGGGAATATTCGCTTCAGCCGGCCAATGGTTTAAAGAATTTGCAAACCTATGTAGATTTTGCCATCGATGGACGAAAGCGAGAAACTGCATACCCCTTTTTAATTTTCGACAAGCACAGCCAAAAAATTGCAGGTAGCACCCGTTTTTACGATTATCAAAAAACGCACAATACTACGCAATTGGGTTACACGTGGATTGGAAATGAATTTCAGGGAACCGGACTCAACAAACAGTGTAAATTGTTAATGCTGGAATTTGCTTTTGAATCGTTAAAACTAGATCGCGTTGAGTTTCGGGCAGATGCCAAAAACAGCCGGAGTATCGCGGCCATGAAAAGCATTGGCTGTATTGAAGAGGGAATTTTAAGAAGCAATTGTGCCGCCCCAACCGGCAGACGCGATAGCATTGTTTTAAGTATTTTAAAAGATGAATGGTTTGGAGGGGTTAAAGAAAAATTGAAAGCTAAAATTGAAAAAGAAAGGAACATTTCATCTCGGTGAAATTTTTCCGTATATTATACTTTATATGAAAAAATATATCCTCATAGCCTTTTTGTTTATCGTAGCAAACACGGTTGCGCAAGACAATAACATAATTAAAGGAACTGTTATGAACGATGCAACCGACGCTATTTTGGAAAATGTAAATATTGTAAACCTAAATCAGGTAATAGGTACTACAACCAACGACAAAGGGGAATTTGCAATAAAGGCAGCCGTTAACGACACGCTTTATTTTTCGTATCTCGGGTTTAAGTCGCTTCGGGTTCGAGTTACCAATGACTGGTTAAAATTTGGCGATATAAAAG
This sequence comes from Aequorivita flava, assembly GCF_038742595.1. Lineage (NCBI taxonomy): Bacteria > Pseudomonadati > Bacteroidota > Flavobacteriia > Flavobacteriales > Flavobacteriaceae > Aequorivita > Aequorivita flava. Next base: position 105,828 of record NZ_JBANCF010000001.1, read on the forward strand.
TGAAAATGACCGAGCTTGGCATTGCGTTGGAAGAAGTGGTTGTAAAACCCGTACAACTCACGGGCTATGTAGAGATTGATGCAAAATTAATTCCAATTTACGACAATTACCGCTACCGAATTTCGGGACTAAGCACTGGATATGAAGGCGGTAGCAATCAACCCGGGGCAGTGAGCAAAGTGCTGAGTTCAATTTTTAATCCCGCCGATTTTCTCTACAATGTTTTCGGAAAACGACCCAAACAGATGCGCAAACTCCGCAAAATGAAAGAGGATGATGAAATTAGAAATCTTCTTCAAAGTAAATTTGATCGCGAAACCTTGATGGCGGTACTGCAATTGGAACGGGTAGATATAGATGAAATATTGAATAAATGCAGTTATTCCAAAGATTTTATCCGTACGGCAAACGATTTGCAAATTCTAGACGCTATTAGTGGCTGTTATGAAGAATACAAGATTCTAAATCGCGAGAAGTAACAATTTTCTTCTTTTTTTAACAACATTCAATTTCTTTAAAAGTATTTTTAAGGAAAATTGATTTTATGAAAGAAATAGTCGAAAAACAGCGCAAGTTCTATAATTCGCATGCCACAAAACATATTCGGTTTAGAAAAGCGCAACTAAAGACGCTTCAAAATGCCTTGCAGGAAAATGAAACGCTCTTGCACGATGCAATTTACAAAGACTTCAAAAAATCAGAATTCGATAATTATTCTACAGAAATCTCGCTGCTTTATAAAGATATAAAGGAGGCCAGAAAAAATTTATTTCAGTGGGCGCGGAGAAAACATGTTTTTACGAGCATTTTAAACTTTCCGGCTTCCAGTTATATTGTTCCCGAACCTTTGGGCGTGTGTTTGGTAATTGGAGCGTGGAATTATCCCTACCAACTTTCCTTCGCTCCGGTAATAGCCGCAATAGCAGCGGGAAACACAGTGGTGTTAAAACCCAGCGAATTACCTACCCACACGGCTGCGGCAATGGCTAAAATTGTTAAAGAAAATTTTGATCCGGCATTTTTCACCGTGGTTGAGGGTGGGGTAGAAGAGACTCAAGAATTGTTAAAACAAAAGTTTGACAAGATATTTTTTACCGGCAGCACCAAAGTGGGCAAAATAGTTTACAAAGCGGCTGCCGAAAATTTAACCCCAGTAACCTTGGAATTGGGCGGAAAAAGCCCAGCCATCGTTACTGAAAGTTGCAATCTTAAAATTTCAGTGAAACGATTGGTTTGGGGAAAATTTCTCAATGCGGGTCAAACCTGCATTGCACCAGATTATGTCCTGGTTCATAAAAGTATTGAAAAGAAATTTTTAGAGCAGACAAAACAAGAAATTATAAGTCAGCATTTTGCTTTTGAAAACGATAACTACCTTCAGATAATAAACAACGTTAATTTTGACCGACTCACTAAATTAATCGATTCGGAGAAAATATATTTTGGAGGCAAATCAAATTCTGAAACGCGCTACTTTCAACCTACTGTTATGCAGAATGTAACTTTAGACGATGCTGTTATGCAGGAAGAAATATTTGGTCCTATTCTTCCAGTTATTTCTTATAGCACCATTGAGGAAGCTATTTCAATTGTAAACAGCTTACCGAAACCACTATCGTGTTATGTATTTACCAAACGCGATTCAATTAAAAGGAAAGTATTAAAGGAAATTTCGTTTGGGGGCGGGGCAATAAACGATACTGTGATGCATATAACAAATTCTAACCTACCTTTTGGTGGCGTGGGCCACAGCGGTATTGGCAACTATCACGGCGAGGCCGGGTTTAAAGCCTTCACCCATTACAAAAGCGTGATGGATAAACCTACGTGGTTGGATCCGTCAATTCGCTATTATCCCCACACACCTTTTAGATTGAAGTTAATGCGGTGGTTTTTAAAATTATAAATTGAAATATAATAAATTAGCAAAAGCCGTTTTTTTAAATTTCGTTAACTTACCGAGCAGAATCACAAACCCATACCTATGAAAAACCTTTACATAATTGTATTTCTGTTTAGCACTTATTGTTCGTTCGGCCAAATACGCTTTCAGAACATTCCCGAAAACGCAATATTTCCCGAAAGCCAAGCGGTTGAAACAATTACGGCAAACATAGCATATCAAGGATATGAAGAAACTCAAGCCTATTTCGGGCAGGGGGAGTACGAAATATTTTTAGATAATGTTGATGGTGTTTTAGACCACCCAATTATTGTTCTGGACGGTTTTGATCCCGGAAACTCAAGAGATATTCCTGGGCTGTATGCCAGCTTAAGTTTTGGCGGGCAAAACATGGCAGATATTTTACGAGATGAGGGTTTTGATATTGTAATTTTAAATGCACCGGTATATACCACTGATGGAAAAACCATAGACGGTGGCGGCGATTACATTCAGCGAAATGCTATGGTTTTAGTGGCCATGATACAGCAACTAAATAACGACAAAGTAGGCAATAACGAGCTTGTTGTTCTTGGCCCAAGTATGGGAGGGCTTATTGGGCGCTACGCACTTTCGTATATGGAAAACAATAGTCTAGACCCTGAAACCCGTCTTTATATTTCATTTGACTCGCCACATCGCGGGGCGAACATTCCTATTAGTCTGCAATATTTAATTAACTATTTTGCAGAACAGGTGGGCGATGCAACGGCACAGCAAGTTGTTGCCCAGCTATTAAACTCACCCGCAGCCAAGGAAATGCTCACCGATCATTTACTCGGTCATCTTTTGGCGGGTTCAACCTATGAGCAAGACCCAACAAAATTATTGCCTTTGGGCGCTCCGGGATTTAGAAATGAATTTCAAGCAGAGCTCGATGCGCTTGGTTTTCCGAGTTCGGTACGCAATGTAACCATGATTAATGGTGCCGCCAATGGAACTACCACGGGAAGTCCGGGGATAACTATTGTTGATACCAATTTACAGATAGATGCATTTACCGATGTAGATGTAGCTTTAAAATTTACACCCGATGCTGGCCAAACCAACACTGTTACCGATGTAACGGTAAACTTTTTTGGCGCTCCAATTAATACATTTCAAACCACGGCACAATCACCAAACAATAGCGCTGGTGTTGATAGTGCTCCGGGCGGAACCGGTAGTATTAGCGACGCTCTTGGCGATGGTGGTGGCAACCAGGTTTTAATAGATTTTATTAATGCATTGCAACAAGATTTATATAGTTTTATTCCTACTATGAGTGCTTTGGCGATAGACAATCCGGATTGGTTTGCCACACCTAATTTGAGCGATTCGCCATTTGTGAATTTTTATATTCCCGATGAAAATGAAGACCACGTTACCGTTACGGCAGCAAGTGCCCAATTTGCTTTAGAGGAGATAAGAAATGGCGCAATGTCGGTTAGTGAGAATCAATTTTCCAATTTATTTATACTTGCACAGAATCCTGTTCAAAATACCATTCAAATTGTAATTCCGAATAATATTTCAGCAAACAACTTAACTACCACTGTTTATAGTATTACTGGTCAAAAATTGATGCAAAAAACTTGGGTGAATAAAAATGGTACGCTGAGTTGGAGTCACGATCTTTCCGCAGGAATTTATATTTTGAAATTGGACACTGGTACTTTTGTGCAAACTATAAAAATGATTGTTGAGTAAGCATTTATAATTTATGAAGAAATATTTTATCGCCGCAGCAATTGCTTTCGGGCTATTGTCTTGCACTACAAAAGAGAAAAATATAATTGCAGTAGATGTGCTTTTAATCCCTTCGGAAGAAATGCAGGCGCAGGCCTTTCAGCTAAATTCACTAATTTATAAAAACAATCCCGAAACCATAAAGCTAGACGAAAATCACGTGCCGCATATAACCTTGTTGCAATGTTTTATAAATGAAAGCGATTTGCCTAAAGTGAATAAAGCTTTGGAAGGTTTATTTGAAACTATTAAAGAAGAAAATTTTAAAGCTGAAAGTCTGTTTTATTACGAAGAAAAGGAGGAAAGTTTTTCGATGATTCGAGTGGAAAATTCAAAGGCATTGATGGAAATTCACAAAAAATCCATCGAACTTTTAAAGCCATTTATTGTCGCTAACGGCTCTGAAAATTCTTTTGTACAAAACCCCGACGGCAGTGCAATTAGCAAATCTACCGTAACGTATGTACCGGCATTTGTGTTAGAACATAGTTATGAAAATTTTGATCCACACATAAGTCTCGGTGTTGCAGATGTTTCTCTTTTAGACAGCCTCGCCGCGCACATTTTTAAACCTATAAAATTTAGGGCGGCTTCGGTTAGTTTATATCAATTGGGCGATCACGGTACTGCCCAAAAACTGCTTTGGACATCTGAGTAATTTAAAATATCATTTCACAAAAAAAGCACTTGGAACTAACCAGGTGCTTTTTTAATGGTAAGGTTTAAATTTTAGATCTTTTCGAGTGCCGCTTTAATATACGTTTCGCCTTTTAAAATTTCAAAAGTTTTATTATTTGCAACTGAATCTTCCAGCGAGCCTACCAAGGTTTCTGCAACATCACGACGCGGTATTTCGCCACTTTTATTTAGTTTATTGTCTATTTCAATTTTCCCGTTTCCATCATCATTTGTAAGCGCACCCGGACGCACAATTGCGTAATGCAATCCCGATTGTTTTAGATGTTCATCGGCATTGTGTTTTGCTCTTAAATACTCCTGTAAATCAGATGCCTGTTCCGGATTATCGGCACCCATTGAGCTTAGCATTACAAATTTCTTAACGCCATCATTTTTAGAGGCATCCATCAATTTTTTAGCGCCTTCCTGATCAACTTCCTTTACTTTTTTTCCACCTGAACCTGCGGCAAAAATTACGCGGTCAATTCCTTTGGTAGTATTGCTCACATCTTTTTCAAGATCTGCCAAAACTGTTTCCACACCTTCGTTTTTAAAATGTGAAACTTGCTCTTCTTTTCTAACCATTGCAATTGGTTGGTATTTATCAGAATGCTGTAAAATTGAAATTATCTTTTTTCCTGTGGTGCCGTTTGCACCTGCTACTAATATTTTTTCCATAGCTCCAAGATAAGCCACTTTAAAAGGAACCTAATACAATTTCACACCCTTTAACCTTTTAAAAACTGTTTTTTGTAGTTTCATTAACAAGCGAAAGTTTAGCGGTAAAACTTGGCTTTAAATCTTTAAGGAGCGCTATTTATTAATAACTAATTCTTCAATCATAATTTTACTGCTTATCTTTACAGTAAAACAAAATATTTTATGGATTATACTTCAAAAATGCTGCGTGACGACGCACTAAAAGGAAAAACAATAGTGGTAACTGGCGGCGGTAGCGGGTTAGGAAAAGCAATGACAACTTACTTTTTGGAGCTCGGCGCCAACGTGGTTATAACTTCCCGCAATTTAGAAAAGCTACAAACCGTAAAAAAGGAACTCGAAGATGCTACTGGCGGAAAAGTGTTGCCGGTACAATGCGATGTGCGAAATTATGACGAAGTAGAGGCCATGGTAGCAGCCGCAATTGAAGAATTTGGCACTGTGGACGTATTGTTAAACAATGCTGCGGGTAATTTTATTTCTCCAACCGAAAGACTTTCTGCAAATGCTTTCGATACTATAATAGACATTGTTTTAAAAGGAACAAAAAACTGTACCCTAGCTTTTGGGAAACATTGGATTGATAAAAAAGAAACCAATAAAACGGTTTTAAACATAGTTACTACCTATGCTTTTACGGGGTCGGCTTACGTGGTGCCAAGTGCAACTGCAAAGGCTGGTGTTTTGGCATTAACGCGTTCTTTGGCAGTTGAGTGGGCAAAATACGGCATTCGATTTAACGCTATTGCACCGGGGCCATTTCCTACAAAGGGCGCTTGGGACCGATTGCTTCCGGGCGATTTAAAAGAAAAATTCAATCCTGCGAAAAAGGTGCCTGTAAAACGTGTAGGCGAACATCAGGAATTAGCAAATCTTGCGGCTTATTTAGTCTCCGATTTTTCAGCATATATAAATGGTGAAGTGGTTGTAATAGACGGTGGCGAATGGCTAAAGGGCGCAGGACAGATGAATCTTTTAGAAGAAGTACCGCAACAAATGTGGGATATGCTGGAAGCGATGATTCGTGAAAAGAAATCGAAATAGTTCATCTTATAGTTTACATTCTCAGCATTAAATAACCATTTTTATAATTTGGAAAGAACGCCAAAATTTGTGGATATAGCATATTGAAATTTACTTGGAATTTAGAGATTTAAAGTTTGAAATTTTCTGGAAAGGGCAGTGTTCACTTCATGTTAACAAAAATGATTTTCTATCCACATAATTAATTGTACTTTTATCTGCTAAAATCGCAAGTAAATTAATGGGTAAAATAATTGCAATTGCAAACCAAAAAGGAGGTGTTGGCAAAACAACGACCTCAGTAAATTTAGCGGCCTCATTGGGCGTTTTGGAAAGGAAGGTTTTACTTATAGATGCAGATCCGCAAGCCAATGCCACCTCCGGTCTGGGTATTGATGTAGAGGGGGTTGAAATTGGCACATATCAATTACTCGAGCACAGTGCTTCGGCAAAAGAAGCTATTGTTGCTACCAATTCACCCAATTTAGATTTAATTCCGTCGCATATAGATTTGGTGGCTATTGAAATAGAATTGGTAGATGTGGAAAATCGGGAATATATGCTAAAAAATGCTGTAGAAGCATTAAAAGCAGATTACGATTACATACTAATAGATTGCGCCCCATCTTTGGGATTGTTAACCTTAAATGCCTTAACCGCAGCAGATTCGGTAATTATTCCAATACAATGCGAGTACTTTGCTTTGGAGGGCCTCGGAAAACTTTTAAACACTATTAAGAGTGTTCAAAAAATACACAACGTAGGTCTTGATATTGAAGGGTTGTTGCTTACTATGTACGACCAGCGGTTGCGACTTTCCAACCAAGTTGTTGATGAGGTAAAAAAGCACTTTGACGAAATGGTTTTTGAAACAATCATTCAGCGCAATGTGCGTTTAAGTGAAGCGCCCAGTTATGGCGAAAGCATTATTAGTTACGATGCTTCGAGTAAAGGAGCCGACAATTACTTAAGTTTGGCGCAGGAGTTAATAAAGAAAAACGAAATAGAATAAATGGCGAAAGCGACCAAAAAACAAGCATTAGGCCGCGGACTTTCAGCTTTGTTGAAAGACCCGACTAATGATATAAAATCTGTAGCCGATAAAAACGCCGACAAAGTTGTTGGGAGTATCGTAGAGCTAGATTTGGGCAGTATAGAAGTAAATCCCTTTCAACCGCGAACCAGTTTTAATGAAGAATCGCTTCGCGAATTGGCTTCGTCTATAAAAGAACTCGGCGTAATTCAGCCTATTACAGTTCGCAAATTAGATTTTAACAAATACCAATTGGTAAGTGGGGAACGCCGTTTTCGCGCTTCAAAATTGGTGGGACTGGAAACCATTCCAGCTTATATTCGGATTGCAAACGATCAAGAATCTTTGGAAATGGCTTTGGTTGAAAACATCCAAAGACAAGATTTAGACCCTATTGAAATTGCACTTTCGTACCAACGATTAATCGAAGAAATTAGTGTTACCCAGGAAGAATTGAGCGATCGCGTTGGAAAAAACCGATCTACAATTGCCAACTACCTACGTTTACTAAAACTAGACCCAATAATCCAAACCGGAATGCGCGATGGCTTTATAAGTATGGGGCACGGGCGGGCACTTATAAACGTTGAAGACTTAAGCGATCAGTTAGATATTTATGAAAAGATTTTAAGTCAAAATTTATCCGTGCGCGACACTGAGGCTTTGGTACGCGGTTATAAAAACCCGAAGGAGAATTCAAAACCGCAGAAAGCGAGCGCGCCTCCATTTGCAAAAAAAGCAAAAAGGGAACTAACCGATCTTTTTGAGACATCGGTAGCGATAAAAGTTTCTAAGTCGGGTAAAGGGCAATTAGTAGTTCCTTTTAAAAGCCAAGAAGACTTCGAACGTATTTTGAAGCTAATAAAAAGTGAAAAATAACTTTCTATATATTCTCTTTACATTCTTCGCCACCTCGCTGTTTGCGCAGACCTCAGATTCTTTGACGGTTAAAAATGAAGCAAAGGCAATCGTGGTTAACGATACTATTTCGGCAAAAGATGAATATAGGCCTTTAGCGCCGGCAAAAGCGGCATTTTATTCTGCCGTTGTACCAGGATTGGGACAGGCCTACAACAAGAAATATTGGAAAATTCCTATTATCTACGCAGGAATGGCGGCGGGAGTTTACTTCTACAAACAGCAAGACGACGATTACAACCGGTTTAGAGATGCGTATAAACGCAGACTGGCCGGTTATACCGACGATGAGTTTCAAGGTATATCTAATGATCGGCTCATAAATGCGCAGAAGTCTGCGCAAAAAAACAAAAGCATTAGTGTAATCGTCACCATTGCATTCTATTTATTAAATGTGGTTGATGCCAACGTTGATGCCCATTTAAAGCAATATGAAGTAAGTGAGGATCTTTCATTGCGTCCCAACTTTAATTATAACGAATTTAATGCGAAACCGCAGTATGGAATGTCGCTAACGTATCGTTTTAAGTAAAAATGGAATAGAGAGAAAAGGATAAAGATGAAAGAATAAAGAATAAAGAGTAAAGATGAAAGATGAAAGAATAAAGAGTAAAGATGAAAGAATAGAGAATATAGAGTAAAGAGTAGAGAATACGGGTGATACGTATTTTTTAAGCTGTAATTTATTCGTCATTAAGTATTTAAATTATGAAAATAGCACTTCTCGGTTATGGTAAAATGGGTAAAGTCATTGAGAAATTGGCTTTGGAAAACGGGCATTCGGTGGTTTTTAAAAGTACGATTGATTCTTCTGAAGGAAATTTTAAGGAAGCCGATGTTGCCATTGAGTTTTCGGCACCCGAGGCGGCGGTTAGCAATATTTCAAAAGCATTGGAAGCAGGAATACCGGTAGTGTCTGGCACTACGGGATGGCTTGCGAGATATGACGAAATGGTAAACTTATGTGAAAGTCGTAACGGAAGTTTTATTTCGGCGTCCAACTTTAGTGTTGGGGTAAATCTTTTTTTCAGTATTAACGAATACGCAGCAAAACTAATGGCCCCTTGGAAGGAATACGATGTTTCGGTTGAGGAAATTCATCATACCGAAAAGAAAGATGCGCCCAGTGGCACGGCAATTACAATAGCCGAAGGGATTTTAAAACACAGCGATAAACGCGATTGGCAGTTAGATTCTTCCGACGAAAAAAGTTTAAAAATCACTGCCAAACGGGAAGAAGATGTAAAAGGTACGCATACTGTTAGTTACAATTCAACAATAGACGCTATTTCGTTAGAACACGTAGCACACAGTCGCGACGGATTTGCAAAGGGCGCTATTTTGGCAGCGGAGTTTTTAAAGGACAAAAAGGGAATATTTACAATGAAGGATGTGCTTGGGATTGAGGATTAACGATTGAGGATTAACGATTGTTGATTGGTGATTTTTGATTGTTGATTGGAGAATAACGATTGTGGATTAACGATTTTTGATTGTTGATTGGGGATTAACGATTGGAGATTAATGATTTTTGATTGAGGATTAACGATTGTTGATTTTTGATTGATGAATTATGTGGCTGGGTAAATTTCTGTTTGCGAAGTAAATCAGAAATTTGTATCGAAGCCGAATTGAATTTCAATAAAAAATAATAATAAAGAATAAATACTAAATAATGAGTTGGACAGAATGGTTTGTGTTTTTTATAATAGTTCAGGTAATCCATTTTGCTGGAACGTGGAAGTTGTACCAAATAGCAGATAGAAAAGCTTGGGAAGCCGGAGTACCCGTGTACAATGCTGTGGTTTTAATGAAAATCATTAACCGTCCGTGGTGGTGGACAATTTTACTTTTTGTTCCCATTGTAAATTTAATAATGTTCCCAGTGGTTTGGGTAGAAACCTTGCGCAGTTTTGGCCGTAATTCTACTACCGATACTATTTTAGGACTTGTAACTTTTGGATTGTATATCTACTACATCAACTACACTCAAAAAGTAACACACATTAGCGATAGAAGTTTAAAACCCCGAACGTCAACAGGAGAGTGGGTAAGTTCTATTTTGTTTGCGGTAGTTGCCGCAACCATTGTGCATACCTATGTAATGCAGCCATTTACCATTCCTACCTCTTCCTTGGAGAAAACACTGTTGGTTGGCGACTTTCTCTTCGTAAGTAAGTTTCATTACGGTGCGCGTACGCCCATGACGCCAATTGCATTCCCGATGGTTCACGATACCATTCCTGTAATACATACAAAATCGTATTTATCGGAGCCCCAAATTCCCTATTTTAGGCTGCCCGGGTTTCAGGATATAAAGCGGAATGATATTGTAGTTTTTAACTGGCCTGTAGATACGGTGAATGCCTTTCAGCAGTATGGCGACGGAAAATATTATTACAAGCCTATTGATAAAAAATCGAATTACGTAAAGCGATGCGTAGGGCTTCCCGGCGATTCTTTGGAAGTACGTGATGGCTATGTTTTTATTAACGGAAAGCAAAACGAGTTGCCAGATAGGGCGAAGCTACAGTTTAGTTATGACGTGCAAGTGAACAGTCAGCTAAATCCTGAAATGTTATACAACCGTTACGATATTACCGATAGGTACGGCTTCGGAAATAATACCTACCGCTTTGGTGGGATTTCGGATGAATCGTTAAAGATGTTGAAGAACAATCCGAATGTGGTTAATGTGTCCCGTTTCCGCGGTGAAAAAGATGAATGGGATCAAGGTATTTTCCCAAATAACCCTAACTATCCGTGGAACAACGACTTTTTTGGTCCGTTGTATATTCCGAAGAAAGGCGCTACTGTGGCCATTACTCCGGAAACACTGCCGTTATACAGACGGGTAATTGAAGTTTATGAAGGAAGTGAATTGGGAATAAACAATAAAATTACGCAAAATGGAAACCAAGTTTTGCTAAACGGAAACCCACTTACAAATTACACTTTTAAAATGAATTACTACTGGATGATGGGCGACAACCGAAACAACAGTGAAGATGCCCGTACGTGGGGCTTTGTACCGTTTAATCACGTGGTGGGCAAGCCTGTTTTTGTATGGATGAGCTGGGATGGCGTAAACAAGAAAGTACGTTGGGAGCGGCTTTTTACCACTGTTGGCGGTAGTGGGAAACCAGTTTCGTATTTAATGTATTTTGTAATAGCGGTAATTGGTTGGTTTGCTTTTGACTTTTATAGAAAAAGAAAAAAGGGAGCTAAGAAATAAAATGTAATAAGCCGCGAATTCACGAATATTCTAATAAATAATTCGTGAATTCGAGGTTTAAAACTACTCGGGAATCAATCTAAAAATCCCCTGCCCTTCAACGGCAATATAGATTAATCCATCAGGCCCCACTTTTACATTTCTGACGCGTCCGATATCCTGTGCGATTTTTTCACGATTTGTTACTTTTTCGCCGTCTAAAGTAAGTAATTCAACATAAGCGAATTTTAAGGAGCCTACTAATAACTTCCCTTCCCACGCGGGGTATTTACTGCCTGTAACAAAATCCATTCCGCAGGGAGCAATGGAGGGTACCCAATAATAAATAGGGGGTTCAATGCCGGGTCTGGTTTTTTCGTCGGTAATTTTAGTGCCACTGTAATTAACGCCGTAAGTAACTTCCATCCAGCCGTAATTTGCGCCTTTTTTTACAATATTAATTTCGTCGCCGCCTTTTGGTCCGTGTTCGTGCATCCAGATTTTGCCAGTTTCGGGATGTTTTGCCATTCCCTGCGGATTGCGGTTTCCGTAGGTAAAGATTGCTTTTTTTGCATTCGGCTCGTTGTAAAATGGATTGTCCTCTGGAATACTCCCATCATCATTTAATCTGTATATTTTTCCGCCATCGCGTGTTATGTCTTGCGGGTTTACTTCCCGTTCCCCGCGTTCGCCAATGGAGAAATAGACAAAACCATCATTGTCAAACTCAATGCGCGAGCCAAAGTGTTGCCCCGCCGTTGTATTGGGTTCGGCTTTATAGAGGGTTTCAATATTTACAAGGGAATTATTTTCCAATTTGCAGCGTATTAAAGCTGTGTGACCGCCTTTTCTGGGCCCTGCCACAGAGGCGTATGTAATATAAATCCAACCATTTTCGCTGTAATTTGGATGCAATTCTATATCGAGCAATCCACCTTGTCCGCTATTATAAACCTCTGGCACATTAGCTATTTCTGTTTTTGAATTGTTTTTAAAATGAATTAGCCTTCCGTCCTTTTCGGTAATTAACATACTACCATCCGGCAACCACGTCATTCCCCAAGGGTTATTGAGGTTTTTTACCACTTCTTCAATTTTATACGATTGTGGTTCAGTAATTAAAGCCACATCGTTTTTCTTTTTTGGTTGGCCGCAAGAGGTTAAAAATGCAAGCACCGCGATATACAAAAGGTTGAATTTCATAATTGATATTTTTTAAAAGAGTACTGAAAATATAGTGAAAATTTAATTGTCCGCTGTAATTATTTCAAAATCAAAAAGAAGGATTATCTGTTTGCTAAAGCTGGATAGAGAAATTATTTTCAGGTTTCAAAAATTATCGTAACTTTTTAATCTCCTCACTCAATGCTTTTTGAAGTATTTAAAGCACTTACAATCAATAACTTAACGCAAAAACAATTAATGTATTAATTATTTTGCATACCTATATCAATCTGTTTTTGAGTGTTATAGGTGAAATAATAAGTGTTTTATTGAAGAAGCAGTTACAAAATTTACAACTAAACCAATACGCAATACTATGGAACCACTTAAAAAACTTGTAGTTTACGGCAATAGGGAAACCGACGAAGAGGGAGCAATTGTTTATAATCTACAGACCACAAATAGGGATGCCTCCAACCAACATGAAGTACATTTAGAAGCAAACGATAAACTGTTGCAATTGGTTTTGGCAGATGGCACGTCTTGGATGTGCGATGCATCAACTATGCACGAAGTTTTTCCGGAGCTCGATCCTGCCTTAAAACCTCCCGGAAGCCGCGATGCCCAACCCGAAATTTTTGTGCTCCCGGATTCGGTGGAAACTCCAGCGACCGAACGTGGAATTATTGGTAAGATTGCTTTAAAGCTGTTAAAGGTATTTGCGAAAAAAACCATAGGAAAAGGAGTGGTGGAGCTCGCGAAAAAACTGGAAGATAAGCATTTGCAAAATGAAGTAAACAGCGATATTCTTCCTGCCAAATTTTTAAGTACAGGCGCCGCACTATTTACGGTGAATCGAGATTTTAAATTTGGCACTTTTGATGGAAAACCTTCCAACAGGCCCTTTTTTCTCTTTATTCACGGAACAAATTCAGACACTTTTGGAGCGTTTCAGGACTTAAAGGGGGCGCCGGTTTGGGACACCTTGCATGAACAGTACGGGAAAAACGTTTTGGCATTTCAACATAGAACGTTAACTGAGAGCCCTTTATTAAACGCTGTAAAATTAGCCAAAATGCTGCCTGATAATTCGGTGGTACATATGCTTACCCATTCTAGGGGTGGAATTGTTGGCGATATTTTGAATAAATACAGCAATAATAACGATGCCGCTGCTATCGGGTTTAACAATACCCATATTTCACTTTTGGAGCAAGAGGATGATAGGGAAGAAGACATTAAAAATATTGAAGCGCTCAATCGGATTTTTAAGGATAAAAAAATTACCGTCGCCAAGTTTATCAGGGTTGGCTGTCCGGCTGCGGGTACAAAACTCGCTTCAAAGAGATTGGACCATATTTTAAATGTTTTTTTCAATTTAATAAACATTGTTGGCGGGGCATTTGGTGATGTTTTAAAAGAACTGCTCTCTGCCGCCGTGGAAAGCAAGGACGATGTAAACGTACTACCGGGATTGGAAGCCCAAAGGCCCGAATCGCCTTTTATTAAAATATTAAACGATCCTTCGCCCGAAAATGCAATTAACGGGGAACCACTAGCAATTATTTCGGGAAATGGGAGGGTGAGTTTTTCGGGGCAGGGACTTTTTGTAATCCTTGGAAAGTTGTTTTACTGGCAACGAAATGATTTGGTAGTGAATACAGATTCTATGTATTTGGGAGCCAAACGGAAAGATAATATTCAGTATTTCTTTGATCAAGGTGCCGATGTAAACCACGTAAAATATTTTGAAAACAAGAAAACCCGCGAAGCGATAAACTTGGTTTTAAAGACTGCGGAAGGACAGCTAATACCCGGTTTTAAATGTATTCCACAAAACCAAATCCCCGGCAGCGATAGAGCGCTAATAGAATCTGGAGAGTTATATCCGTCGCCAACGCCCCCTTCGGGTACAAAACCTATTGTAGTAATGCTTCCCGGTATTATGGGCTCCAACCTTACCCAAAAAGATAAGGAAATTTGGCTTCATTACGGGCGAATTCTCAGCGGTGGATTGTTAAACCTTGGATATTCCAATGTAAATAAAATTGTTGCAGATTCAGTTGTAAAAACTTCATATTACAAGTTGTACAAATGGCTATCCGGCAAATACGATGTAGTGGTGTATCCGTTTGATTGGAGAAAACCGTTACCGGAGTGTGCGAGCGAATTCAATACAAATATTAAGGGGTTGATGAAAATTGGGCAACCCATTAAAATCATCGGGCATTCTATGGGCGGGGTTTTGGTACGCGACTTTATAATTAATCACGACGATACCTGGCAGGAATTAAAAGCAACCAAAGGCTTTAGAATGCTTTATCTGGGTTCGCCACTCGGGGGTTCGTTTAGAATTCCATCGGTGATTTTTGGGGAGGACCCCATTATTAAGAAGTTGAGCAAGTTAGATTTATTTCATTCAAAAAAGAGGTTGCTGAAAATGTTTTCGAAATTCCCCGGAATTTTAGCCTTATTACCCTTAACTACCGACCCCAAAAACGATTTCGCAAAAATGGAAACTTGGGAAAATATGCGAACGTATTTCGGTAAAAGCAATTGGCCTTTACCGCTTAAATCGGATTTGGAATATTTCAAAAAATACCGTGATAACATCTTAAGTAAACGCGATGCCATAGATTATTCGAGTATGGTATATATTGCTGGAAAGGATAAAATGACTCCCTGTGGGTATTATTTAGATAAACTACCGCCAAAAAAGCAATTGTATTTTCTGTTTACCAGTGAGGGAGATCAAAGCGTAACCTGGGCATCGGGGATTCCTAAGCAGCTTATCGAGGCAAATGCCGTTTATTATTCGCGTGTAACCCACGGGGCATTGGCGAATGAACCAGATTTGTTTAACGCCATAGAGGAAATACTGAGTACGGGGCAAACAAATTTAATACAGAATACCAAGCCCTTGTTACGGGGAGAAGAAAAAATATTTAGAGCCGAACCGGATATAGATTTTGATCTTTCGGAAGCCGGATTGGAAAAAACCATTTTGGGTCTCGCAGACGAATCGGAAGCTGTAGGAAGCCAAATTCCCGTTACCGTTACGGTTAGCAATGGCGATTTGCGCTATGCTTCATATCCGGTAATTGCCGGCCATTTCTTAAACGATGGTGTGCTTTATGCTGAAAGGTCTATAGATCATTATTTACAGGGAAATTTAACATCCAAACACAGATTGGGGCTTTATCCCGGAGAAATTGGCACCAATGCAATTTTCGGAAAAACGAAAAACAGCGATTTTGAAGGCGCAATAATAGTGGGGCTTGGAGAGCCAGACCAGCTTACTTCCTTTCAACTTTCAAAATCTATAGAGCAAGGTGTTCTCAATTATTTATTGAGTCTGCGTGGTAGTATAATTCCCAAAAGGGGAATAGGAATTTCGTCCTTAATAATTGCTACAGGTTATGGCGGCCTCTCGGTTGAAGGGTCACTTAAAGCCATTATAGACGGGGTAAACCGTGCCAATGAAAAGATTAAATTACTGGGCGATGATGGCTATAGAACCGTTCAATATATTGAAATAGTAGAACTATATGCGAGTAAAGCGCTTAATTGTATGTATGTGCTAAACAAAATAGCACATAAAGAAAATACCACATATAATATTATACTCGGTAGCAAACGCATTAAAAATTTATTGGGCATAAAGAAGAGAACGCCACTGGATACGGCAGAAGATTGGTGGAACCGAATTACCGTTAAGCACAAAAAAGCGAACGAGCAAACCGGAGAACCTGCCAGTATGATTTTTGGTTCATCTACGGGCGATTCGCGCGAGGAGGAGAACGAACTTTACAGCAGTACCCCGTTAATAGATTTGTTTATTCAAGAAGTGTCCAGCAGTAATCAATGGTCGCCTTGCACGGCAAAAACACTCTTTGAATTATTGATTCCGAATAATTTAAAAGAAAAGCTTAAACGAAAAGGCAATATTTCCTGGATACTCGATACCGAAACGGCATCCTACCCTTGGGAATTGCTTCAAGATAATACTACCAATGCCAAGCCACTTTGCATAAATGCCGGAATGATACGGCAACTGTCTACCAAAGATTACAGGATTAATATTAAACGCGTTGCCGAGAAGGGGGCATTAATAATTGCCGATCCTATTTTAAACGGGTTTATCTCGCAATTGCCCGGGGCAAAAGAAGAGGGAATGGTGGTAAAGGATACTTTGGAAAATGTAGGGTATCCTACTACTCAGCTTATCGGTACAAATGCCGAAAGTATTGTTAAGAATTTTTTCTGTAATGATTATACAATTATACATTTAGCGGGACACGGTGTTTTTAATCCAAAATCTCCAAAAAAATCAGGGATGGTTATAGGAAAGGATATATTTTTAACTGTATTCGAAATCCAGCAAATGCCCGTTGTACCCGAGCTGGTTTTTGTAAACTGTTGCCATTTAGGTTATACCAATGCCGAAGAGGAGCGTTTTTATCAAGACAGGTATAAGTTGGCGGCCAATATAGGTACGCAACTTATTAGCATAGGGGTAAAGGCTGTAATTGCTGCAGGTTGGGCGGTAAATGATGCAGCCGCATTAGATTTTGCACAAACATTTTACAGCAGTATGTTTGCCGGCGATAATTTTGGCGATGCCGTAAAGAATGCCCGAAATTACATCTATGAAAAACATCCGGGCAACAATACTTGGGGGGCATACCAATGTTACGGAGATCCATTTTTTAAATTAAAAGGTATATCCGGAAGTAAAGGTTCGTGGTCGCCAAGCTATATTGTACCGCAGGAGGCCGAGATAGATTTAGATAATTTGCTCAATCAATTACAGATGGCAACGAGTGCTGGCAAAAATCATTTAGCCGATCTAAATACCATAATGACGGCTGTAAATAGGGACGTTACGCGAACACCGCAAATAGTTGAAAGAGTAGCCAAAATATATCAGGAATTGGCAATGTATGTGGAAGCCACTGGAAATTTCGAGGAACTTCTTAAAATGGAGCAGGCAGATTTCTCTTTTTCTTGTATGGAAAAATACTGTAATACGCGGTCTAAACTGTATATCCGCAATATTTTTGAAAACGAAAATGCTTCCAAAGATGCTATAATGGAGGCTTACGAGAATACGGAAGGCGTAATTAACGACCTTACCGTGTTGTTAATTGCAGGCGAAACCGCCGAACGCCACAATCTTTTAGGTAGCGCCTATAAGCGTTTGGCCATGTTAGCCCCCGACTTAAAAAAGCGCGTTAGTGCCTATAAAGCGGCATATTCACATTACGAAAGGGCGTATAACCATAAGTTTAATTCGAATAAAATTTACTCTTTGGTCAATGCGATTGAACTGGCCTGTTTATTGGTTTTTAATGAAGCTGTAAGTGACGGTGGGGAGTTTACGGTAGCGAAGAAAAAATACAAATTGAGAACCTTTTCCGAAGCAAAAGAACAGCTTAGCGAATTGGAGAAAAAGTTAGTGGAAAAATCGAATGACGACGATTTGGACTATTGGGATTTAATAGCTTCCCTAAACATAGATCTATGTTTGCTCTTTTTAATTAAAGATGAGGAAATAGAACCAAAATGGACAAAGGTTATTCAGAATTTTAATACAATATGGCGAAAGGCGGGGAGCGATGCCAAAAAAGTAACCGAGCTGGAACATCTCAGCTTTTTAACCCATGCCCTAAACGTTGCCACCGGAACAAAAGGTGAAGGTTTTAAACCGAATAAAGATTTGGAAATGCATATAAACGAGTTGAGAACGGCCTTGAGCGGAATACGAAAAAAGATGAAAGCAAAGGAAACAGCCAATACTAAATCGAACGCGAATGCTAAAAAAAGGGCGAAATCTAAACCAAAGCCTAAACCGAATAGCTCCAAGAATAAAAAGTAAGTAGTTTTATGTACTAATTTAAATTTTGAAACTGGTTAAAAAGTATCGCGCAAGTTTGTAATAAAGCCTACTTTTTAGCCAGCTTTCGTATTTATAATATTTCCTATTGGTATAATCGTACCACAAATATTACCTTTATCAAAATTTCTGTTTATGAAAGAAAAATTTAAGGCGATTGTAAATGAAAACTTTGAGTTTTCGCTGCATTCGAAAGATTTGGAAGCATTGGATGTTATTTCGGACAATAAAATTTCCAACATTATCTACAAAAACAAGTCGGTTGCGGTGGAAATGATCGCGGCAGATTTTCATAAAAAAACATATACTTTATCAATAAACGGCAGTCGTTTTCAAGTTAAAATTGAAAATGAACTGGACGCTTTAATTACTAAAATGGGGCTTTCGTTGGGCAATGCTTCGGTAGAAGATGAAATACACGCGCCTATGCCGGGCATTATTTTGGAGGTAAATGTAGCTGAAGGCGATAAAGTTGAAAAAGGCGATTTCCTCTGTGTTTTGGAGGCGATGAAAATGGAAAACACCCTCACTGCACCGCGGGATGGCGTTATAAAATCTGTAAATATTTCCAAAGGCGAAACGGTAGATAAAGGGAAATTGCTAATTGAATTAGAAAACAATGATTAAAAAAATATTGATTGCCAACCGTGGCGAAATAGCGTTGCGCATAATGAAAACCGCCCAGAATATGGGTATTAAAACCGTGGCTGTATTTTCGGAGGCCGATAGAAATGCGCCCCACGTAAAATTTGCCGACGAAGCCGTTTGCATTGGGCCGCCGCCTTCAAACGAATCGTATCTTTTGGGCGATAAAATTATAGAAGTTGCCAAGGAATTAAAGGTTGATGCCATTCATCCGGGTTACGGGTTTTTGAGTGAAAATGCCGAATTTGGCGAAAGCGTTGAAAAAAGTGGGATGATTTTTATCGGCCCTAAATCGCACGCCATTCGCGTTATGGGCAGTAAGCTCGCTGCAAAAGATGCAGTAAAGGAATACAATATACCAATGGTTCCCGGCACCGATGAAGCCATAACAGATGTTGCTGCAGCGAAGGAAATAGCAAAGGAAATTGGATTTCCAATTCTTATAAAAGCCTCTGCCGGCGGTGGGGGAAAAGGTATGCGCATTGTTGAAAACGCCAAGGAATTTGAAGACCAAATGAAACGCGCCATTAGCGAAGCCGAAAATGCCTTTGGCGACGGTTCGGTTTTTATTGAAAAATTTGTCACTTCGCCCCGCCATATTGAAATCCAGGTTTTAGCAGATAATTTTGGGAATACGGTACATCTTTTTGAGCGCGAGTGCAGCATTCAGCGGCGCCACCAAAAAGTGGTGGAAGAAGCGCCATCATCAGTGTTAACTCCAGAATTGCGTAAAGAAATGGGCGAGGCAGCGGTAAAGGTTGCCAAGGCCTGCGATTATGTGGGCGCGGGAACGGTAGAGTTTCTTTTGGATGAGCAGCACAATTTCTATTTCCTCGAAATGAATACGCGGCTGCAAGTAGAGCATCCCGTTACCGAACTTATTACGGAACTCGATTTGGTGGAGCAACAAATAAGGATTGCCAATAACGAAAAACTTGCCTTTGCGCAGGACGATCTAAAAATCACGGGCCACGCTTTTGAACTGCGGGTATATGCCGAAGACCCGTTAAACAATTTTATGCCAAGTGTGGGCAAACTGGAAGTGTATCGCCCACCGAGCGGAAAGAATATTCGCGTGGACGATGGGTTTACCGAAGGAATGCAAGTACCCATCCAATACGACCCTATGCTCTCAAAACTTATAACCTACGGTAAAACGCGAAACGAAGCCATGCAAACTATGTTAAAAGCTATTGCAGATTACAACGTTGAAGGGGTTAGTACCACGCTGCCCTTCGGAAAATTTGTTTTTGAGCACGAGGCTTTCCGAAGCGGAAATTTCGACACCAATTTTGTAAAGAAATACTATTCCGAAGAAAAGCTTCAAGCCATCAATGAAGAGGAAGCTAGAGTAGCTGCACTTTTCGCATTAAAACACTATTTAAAAGATACAGAGAAACTCAGATTGCCAAAATAAATCCTTTGCGCACTCCGCGCCTCCACGGTGCATTTTTTACCGCAAAGCGGCAGAGGACTCAGAGAAAAAATATTAAAAGAATGACCGACAACAATAAAAAACTGCAAGAAATACTTTCCGAAGCCAAAATGGGCGGCGGCGAAAAACGCATTGCAAAACAACACGAAAAGAAAAAACTCACCGCTCGCGAGCGCGTGGAATATCTTTTAGACGAAGGCTCTTTTGAAGAGATGGGCATACTTGTAACCCACAGAACCACCGACTTTGATATGCAAAAAGAAGTGTATTACGGCGATGGGGTGGTTACTGGTTACGGCACCATTAACGGGCGTTTGGTGTATGTTTTTGCACAGGATTTTACGGTTTTTGGGGGCGCACTTTCAGAAACACATGCCGAGAAGATTTGTAAAATTATGGATCACGCGGTAAGCGTTGGCGCGCCGGTAATTGGTTTAAACGATTCGGGTGGGGCTCGCATTCAGGAAGGCGTACGATCTTTGGGCGGCTATGCCGATATTTTTTATAGAAATGTACAAGCTTCGGGTGTGGTGCCGCAGATTTCGGCAATAATGGGACCCTGTGCTGGTGGGGCCGTGTATTCGCCGGCGATGACCGATTTCACTTTAATGGTGCAGGACAGCAGTTATATGTTTGTTACGGGGCCGAACGTTGTAAAAACGGTAACCAATGAAAATGTTACTTCCGAAGAATTGGGCGGGGCACGAACCCATGCTACCAAAAGCGGAGTGACGCATTTTACCGCGGCAAACGATATTGTGTGTTTGGAACAGATTAAAACCTTGCTCAGCTACCTTCCACAGAACAACAAAACCATTACTGATAAACTTCCTTTTGAAGTTGGTGACGAATTTCGGGATGAACTGGAAACTATTGTCCCGGATTCCGCAAACAAACCTTACGATATGCACGACGTAATTAAGGGGATAATTGATGCGGATTCCTTTTTTGAAGTACACAAGGACTACGCCGATAATATAATTATTGGATTTGCGCGGCTTGGCGGCAGAAGCATAGGTATAGTTGCAAACCAACCGATGAGTTTGGCGGGAGTATTGGATGTGGATAGTTCAAAAAAAGGAGCTCGTTTTACGCGTTTCTGCGATTGTTTTAATATTCCACTGTTGGTTTTGGTAGATGTGCCGGGCTTTCTTCCGGGCACCGATCAGGAATGGAACGGTATTATTTTGAATGGTGCCAAATTATTGTATGCTTTAAGTGAAGCGACTGTTCCGAGAGTTACCGTTATTACCCGCAAAGCCTACGGGGGAGCCTATGATGTAATGAACAGCAAGCACATTGGCGCAGATATGAATTACGCTTGGCCCACTGCCGAGATTGCGGTAATGGGGGCAAAGGGAGCCAGTGAGATTATCTTTAGAAAGGAAATCGCCGCTGCTTCAAATCCGGAGCTGAAACTCTCCGAAAAGGAAGCTGAATACGCTGAGAAATTTGCCAATCCGTTTAAGGCCGCACAACGCGGATTTATAGATGAGGTAATCCAACCGCGGGAAACCCGCAGAAAGCTGTTAAAGGCTTTTGCCATGTTGGAGACCAAGGATGTGCCGAAGCCGAACCGCAAGCACGGGAATATTCCGTTGTAGTTTGAGCAAAATATGCAACTTAATTGAAGACAATAAATGCCGTCGGGATGGGCGTTCCATTTTGCGGTATAACAAACACATATAGAAATGAAAATTATCTCCTGGAACATAAACGGTATTAGAGCCATAACCAAAAAGGATTTTTTTGAAGATTTTGCAAAATTGGATCCCGATGTACTGTGCTTACAGGAAACGAAGGCACAGGATAGCGAGGTTGCGAAGGCTTTATCTAAAATTGCCGGCTATAATCAATATTACAATTCTGCTGAAAGAAAGGGGTATTCTGGAGTGGCGGTTTTGAGTAAAGAAGAGCCTATTGCCGTAACCTATGATATGGGTGTGGCGGAACACGACAATGAAGGCCGGGTAATTTGTTTGGAATTTGCCGATTTCTTTTTGGTGAATGTATATGTGCCCAATTCCGGACAGAAACTGGAACGTTTGGATTACAGGCAAGGTTGGGACACGGATTTTAAAAAGTATCTTAAAAATCTTGAGGAAACAAAAGCTGTAATTCTATGTGGCGATTTAAACGTAGCGCATCGCCCTATTGATCTGAAAAACGACAAATCTAATTACAACAAAACCGCTGGCTATACCCAAATTGAAATTGATGGGATGGACAATTTGCTGGATGCTGGTTTTGTGGATACCTATAGGCATTTTAACCCCGATACAGTTGCCTACACCTATTGGAGCTATAGATTTAAAGCAAGGGAACGCAATACAGGGTGGCGTCTGGATTATTTTTTGGTAAGCGATCAATTGTTGGCTAAGGTTGAAGATATAGCCATATTGGCAAACTATTATGGCTCGGACCATTGCCCAATACAGCTTAAAATAAAGTAATTGTCAATTTTTAAAATCATTTATGTTCTCTTTAATGGCTTTAATTGTGGCGTTATAGCCCATTTCAAAAATAACATCGGTATTATTCAATCCAAACACGCCAAATTCGCCTAGATTTTTTGGAGCAATCACCAAGTCGCACATTTCAAACTTTGCAACCGAGTCGGCTTCTGCTCTAATTTTAAGCGCTCTATCGGCAACGGAATACGAGTATTTTAAATCTTTTATACTTACCTTTTTTATAGAGTTTATATACACGCCTATGATTTTATCGCAGTTTTTTTGAAGAGGTTCTACGGGAAAGTTGTTTAATATTCCCCCGTCTATGTAGTGTGATCCGTTTATTTCGGTAGGCGTAAAAACGCCGGGAAAGGAAGCTGAAGCTATAACCGGTTTTATAAGTTGGCCTTTGCTAAAAATCTTCAACTTTCCGGTTATTATGTTTGTGGCAGTAATAAACAATGGTTTTTTCAAGGCATCAAAATTATCTGCTGGAAGGAGTACTTTTAAATCGTCATAAAATTTTTCGGTATCTAAAAAGCCCGGTTTATTAAAGGCGAATCGTTTAGCGTGAAAAATAGAGGTGCTTTTAAAAAAACGCAATATTTCTGCCCAGGGAATACCGGCGGCATAGAGGGCGCCAACAATAGCACCAACGCTTGTTCCCGAAATATGGGTAGGCGAAATACCTACTTCTTTAAAGGCTTTTAATGCGCCTATATGTGCGGCACCCCGTGCGCCACCCCCGGAAAGAACCAATCCCAAATTCGTCATTGTATCAATTTAGCTAACAAATTTCTGAAAATTATTGTAAATATGTGGAATCAGGAAAATAATCGCGGCAAGAATTTATAGATACTTTTTAGAATGTAAACTATTAAACTCCAATAGATTGCTTTTTTACGAAACAAATGATTTTAATATTGAATGGTATTTCAGAAAACTGGAGCGACAGGAGAGACGGGCAGCCAAGGAAAAGTGATTAAAATTTGGTATTTTCGTCTTGAAAAAACAGTTTAAAAAATTGATTCATGCTCACGGATTTAAAAGAAAATTTCACCCATATATTTGAGGATGCCTTAATTGCCGAAATAAACCAAGTTGGCACTTTAAAGGAAGCAAAGGAAGGTGAAAAACTTATTGAAATTGGCGAATACGTTCGCTCTATGCCCTTATTGATTTCCGGAGCGATAAAAATATTAAGGGAAGATGAGGATGGCGATGAACTCTTGCTTTATTTTTTGGAGCGTGGCGATACCTGCGCTATGACCTTGACCTGCTGTTTAGGGCAGACCAAAAGCGAAATTCGCGCTATTGCAGAACTCGATACAACGCTGGTTATGATCCCTATACAAAAAATGGAAGAGTGGACGGGAAAGTATAAAA
Organism: Aequorivita flava; assembly: GCF_038742595.1. NCBI lineage: Bacteria > Pseudomonadati > Bacteroidota > Flavobacteriia > Flavobacteriales > Flavobacteriaceae > Aequorivita > Aequorivita flava. Next base: position 130,063 of record NZ_JBANCF010000001.1, read on the forward strand.
GTTGGCGCAATTTCGTTTTTCAGAGTTACCATGAGCGCTTAACGGAAATGCTGGAAACCATTGACAGTATTGCGTTTTACAATATGGATGAGCGTTTGGTGAAATATCTACAGAACAAAAAAAAGGTAACCAATGATTCGGTGATTAATTCTACCCATCAAGAAATTGCCTATGAGCTGCACACTTCGCGGGTAGTGGTATCGCGTCTGTTGAAAAAACTGGAGACGATGGGCAAGATTGAACTAAACCGGAACAGTATTAAAATAGTTTCACTGTAACAGTCGGGGCGATATTTTTTTAAGTTGAATAGGCTGCGATGTGTAACTTTTGTTACTGCACAATAGGTTGATACCATCTATTTTTGAAGTGTTGACACAACTAAATTAATTATATGAAATTTTTGGCTATACTTTTTTTAATTACGCTTTTTACGGCCTGTAATACCAATACGCGCAATGAATATTTGGCCATTGCTGAAAATGCGGGGGATGATACTACAGTGGGGTTTCAAGAACATCCCGGAAAAAAACTGATGGAGAACAATTGCTATGTTTGCCACAATCCCAAAACGGCCGAAGATGCTATGATTGCCCCGCCAATGATAGCGGTAAAGTTGCATTATATTTCTGAGGATATTTCAAAAGAAGAATTTATAGAAGCGATGGTTGCATGGGCTAAAAATCCTTCGGAGGAAACATCAAAAATGCCTGGGGCGATTAAGAAATTTGGATTGATGCCCTATCAATTCTACCCTGAAAATACCATTCGCCAGATTGCCGATTATATGTTCGATAGTGAAATTGAAGAACCAGAATGGTTTCGGGGGCATTATAAAAAAATGCACGGCGACCGTCCGCAAATGAAAGGCAAAATGGGGCGTGGAATGGGGAAAGGAAAGCACAGTGGTAAGGGCCAAAACAATACCGAACCTACTTTACAGGAACGCGGGATGCAGATGGCGCAGACCACCAAGGCCGCATTGGGAAAAAACCTGATGGGGCAGATTCAAAAAAATGGCGTGATTGCCGCCCTGGATTTTTGTAATATACAGGCCCTGCCAATAACCGACAGTATGGCTACGGTACACAAAGCGCATATTAAACGCGTTACCGACAAAACGCGAAATGCGCTAAATGCGGCGAACGCTTCCGAATTGAAATATATAGAAAACTTTAAAAAGCAAGTGGCGGCCGGTGAAGAAGTGAATCCTATACTGGTGGAAAAAAACATGGAAACTGAATTTTATTATCCTATTGTTACCAACAGTATGTGTTTAAAATGTCATGGCACCCCCGGAAAGGAATTGGAATCGCTCACCTTAGCAAAAATTCAGGAGCTGTACCCGAAGGATAAAGCTACTGGTTATGGCGAAAATGAAGTGCGTGGTATTTGGAGTATTCGATTTAAAAAATAACACATGAACTTCTACGAAACTTTTTGGAACCACAAATACCTCAGTGGGGAGACGGGTTGGGATATTGGCTACGTTTCCACCCCTATTAAGGAATACATTGATCAATTAGAAGATAAAAGTTTGAAGATATTAATTCCCGGCGGCGGTAATTCGTATGAAGCGGAATATCTTTTTAACAACGGGTTTACCAATGTTTTTGTGGTAGATATTTCGTCTATTCCGTTACGGAATCTGGCCAAACGGCTACCATCATTTCCAAAGGAAAATTTATTGCACGCAGACTTTTTCGACTTGGAAGACAGCTTTGACCTTATTTTGGAACAGACGTTCTTTTGTGCTTTGCAGCCTGTGCTGCGGGAGGATTACGTAACTAAAATGCATCAGCTTCTAAAGCCGGAAGGGAAATTAGTCGGACTTCTTTTTAATATTCCTTTGAATAATGACAAGCCTCCGTTTGGCGGGAATAAAGCTGAATATAAAAATCTTTTTTCCGAAAGATTCAAGATACAAATAATGGAAACAGCTTATAATTCCGTTATGCCCCGTGCGGGGAATGAACTATTTATAAATTTTAAAAAAAGGGGAGAACAAATAGAATAATTAATACAAAAGCTGGATTGTATTAGCGGGACAAATTCCTAAAAGTGGTTATATTCGGTAATAATTTAAAAATGCATCCTTGAGAATTCCAATTGCAGATATAGTATTTGTTTTGCTACAATTTGTTTTGTTTGTGGCATTTGTGTTTGATGTTGGGTCAATGCGCATTTACTTTCCAGAATGGTTGTTTTGGATTGGGGTGCTACTGCTAATTTTAGGGGCGTTAACTACGCTAATTGCCGTTTTACAACTCAATGTGCATCTATCGCCTTTTCCGAGTCCGCTACCCGGATCAAAACTGATAGTTACGGGAGTTTATAAATTTATCAGGCACCCGATATATACAGGAATTATGATAGCTTTTTTTGGGTTTGCCATTATTGCCGACTCGGGATATAAATTATTGATAACATTACTGCTAATAGTTTTATTTTACTTTAAATCCAAATACGAAGAGAGGCGTTTAGCAGCTATATTTCCAGGTTATTTGGAATATAAAAGGAAATCGGGACGGTTTTTCCCCGGGTTGTAAGCCATCGTTTTTTATGGTGAAAACATAGGTTGTTAGTTATATTTAGCTAGGCTCACGAAGCTGCACAAGAAAGTAAGTAAGTATATTTCCGCCGAAGGGCGTATAAAGTTCTGAAGCTAATTTCAGAATCACTAATCATTATTCCCATCGAGGCGTGGGCCATAGCAAAGATCGCCGGCATCGCCCAGGCCGGGAACAATATAGCCACGTTCGTTTAATTGGTTGTCCACCGCTGCAATCCACAGTTCGGTATCTGAAGGGAAAACAGTATCGGCCAAAAAGATTCCCGCTTTGGCGCCGATAATGGATATTAAATGAATTTTCTTTGGAATACCGTGCGTTTTTAGGGCGCGCAATACATTTTCAAACGTACGTCCGGTTGCCAGCATGGGATCTGCAAGGATTAGTGTTTTTCCTTCAATAGACGGGGAGGCGAGATACTCTACCTGTACTTCAAAATCGTCTGCTCCATTTGGGTGATGCCTATAGGCAGAGATAAAAGCATTTTCAACCCCATCAAACACATTGAGGATACCTTGGTGCAATGGCAATCCTGCGCGTAATACGGAACAGAGCACTATATCGGCATTTGGTACAGATACTTCCTTAGAGCCAAGGGGAGTTTTTACGGTGGTTGTTTGGTAGGGCAAGCTCTTGCTCATTTCGTAAGCCAGCAGTTCGCCCACGCGTTCTACATTTTTTCTAAAACGCAGGTAATCTTTTTGGATGGTAACATCGCGCATCTCGCGGATGTATTGATTGAGGAGGGAATTCTGTTTGCTGAAATCGTGAACTATCATGAGCGTAGGGTGTTTATGCGAATTTAAGGATTTATTCGGAATTTTAAAATAGTGGTTTTTAAGCTTGTCGGTTCTATTTAATATATAAAATTGACAACTATCATAAACCGATTGAAATAGATTTCATATTTTTGGAACTAGTGAAAACTATAATCGCCATATCGCTTTCTTTCCTCGTTTTATTTCAAAGCGTGGGGATTGGCGTAAACGATATTTTACTATTGGGGCATTTTATGGAACATGCCGAATATCACTCCGAAAATTACGGCGATGATTTTCTCACTTTCTTTGAAAAGCATTACGGGTCGTTAAAATCTGAGCACGAAAAAAATCACAAAGAGGAAAAGCAGGAACATGAGGAGTTGCCTTTTCAACATGCATCCTGCCATCACTTAAGTACCGATGTAGTGGTTTTTCCTTATGAAATTTCAATTTTAAGAGGAGAGATTCCCTTAAACCACAGCCACACTTTTTACTATTTAAACCTATATTCTTCCTTGGAGAGAGTTTCTATTTTCCAACCTCCAAAATCTGCATAACTAAATAGACCGTTTTTGGAAATACTATTTCCAAAATTTATTGCGGTCGGGTTAATTCTATCCCATGATTTGGGATGGCTTTAATGAATTCCATTGTTTCATTTTTTACAGGTTTCGCTGTTAAAATTCAAAGATCAATTTAGTTATGCTTTCTAAAATTATTCAATTCAGTATAAACAACAAGCTCATTATTGGGCTGTTTACCCTTTTGTTGATAGGCTTTGGCGTGTTTTCGCTAACGCAGTTATCCATTGGAGCCGTACCCGATGTTACCAACAATCAGGTGCAGGTAATTACCACTTCCCGCAATCTTTCTACCCAAGATATGGAGCAGTTTATAACCTATCCCGTGGAGTTGGAAATGGCCAATTTGCCGGGGGTGGTTGAAATTCGTTCTGTTTCCAAATTTGGACTTTCGGTGGTTACCATAGTCTTTGAGGAAGAAATGGGCACCTATTTACCGCGGCAGCTTATTGCCGAAAAGATTAAATCGGCCGCCGAAAATATTCCCGAAGGCTTCGGTTCGCCGCAAATGGGTCCCATTACTACGGGCTTGGGCGAAATTTACCAATATATACTCGATGTAAAACCGGAGTTTAAGGACAATTATTCAATCACCGAGCTGCGAACCATTCAGGATTGGATAATTAAAAGGCAACTCTCGGGAATTCCGGGGGTGGTGGAGGTCAATACTTGGGGCGGCCATCTAAAACAGTACGAGGTAGCCATAAATACCCAAAAGCTGGCGGCCATGAATATTACGGCTTCTGAAATATTTACCGCTTTGGAAAAAAACAACAGCGTGTCTGGCGGGGGTTATATTGAAAAGGAGAACCAAGCCTATTTTATTCGGGGTGAAGGTTTAATTAACACTTTGGCGGATATTGAAAATATAGTGGTAAAGAGTGAAAACGGTTTCCCTATTTATGTGAAGGATATCGCGAAAGTACAATTTGGCAGTGCGCCGCGGTTTGGAGCAATTACAGGAAATGGGGAAGGCGAAAAGATTCTCGGGCAGGTTATGATGCTCAAGGATGGCAACTCAAACGAAGTAATTAAAGCGGTACAAGAGCGGGTTGCCGAAATTGCGGAAACGCTGCCAGAAGGGATTTATATAAATCCGTTTTTAGACCGGAGTGTGCTAATTGAAAAAACCACTTTTACCATTGCCGAAAACCTGATTCTCGGGGTGCTTATCGTAATTTTTGTGGTGGTGCTATTATTGGGGAATTTTCGTTCGGGCTTGGTAGTGGCTTCGGTAATACCGTTGTCGTTACTCTTTACGCTTTCTATGATGTACCTTTTTGGGGTAGATGCCAATTTGATGAGCATGGGCGCAATAGACTTCGGAATTATCATAGACGGCGCCGTGATTATCGTTGAATTTGTAGCTTTTAAAATCAGTTCCAATTCGTTAAAGTTAAACGCGCTGCCAGCTGCTGAAAGGCAAGGGGCAAAAGATGAGCTCACTGTAAAGAGTTCTTCAAAAATGATGAATTCCGCCATCTTTGGGCAGTTGATTATTTTAATTGTATTTATCCCCATTCTTTCGCTCAGCGGGGTAGAAGGAAAAATGTTTATCCCTATGGCGCAGACCTTTAGCTTCGCATTAATAGGAGCTATGTTGCTTTGCTTTACCTATGTACCGGTAGCTGCCGCCGTGTTTTTACGCCCTGTTTCAGCTTCAAAAAATAATATTTCCGTTCGTTTGATGGGGGCTTTAAGCCGATTTTACGAGCCAATTATTCGCTGGGCTTTGGGCGCACGAAAATTGGTCTTGGTTGCAGCGGGGCTTATACTAGCTGCCACCGTTTACCTTTTTACAACTATGGGCGGGGAGTTTATCCCTACGCTGGATGAGGGCGATTTTGTAATCCAACCCGTTCTAAAAACGGGGACGTCCCTCAGTAATACGATTGCCATTACAACGCAAATTGAAAATATATTACTTGATAATTTTCCCGAGGTAGATCAGGTGGTTAGCCGGATTGGCGCCGCCGAAGTACCTACGGATCCTATGTCTATGGAAGAAAGCGATGTTATAATTACTTTAAAACCCAAAAAGGATTGGGTTACTGCCAAGAGTAAAAATGAATTGGCAGAAAAGTTTAAGGAAGCCTTGGCGATAATTCCCGGGATGGAAGTAGAATTTACCCAACCAATTGAGATGCGCTTTAATGAGCTAATTACGGGAGTTCGCGCCGATATAGCCATTAAAATATTTGGGGAGGATTTAGATGTTTTGAGCAGCAAGGGCAACGAAATAAAGAATCTCGTTGAGAATGTGGCGGGGGTAGATGATATTATAGTTGAAAAAGTGGCGGGCTTGCCAGAGATGAACGTGAATTTTAAGCGAGCCAAAATTGCGCGCTACGGATTAAATATCAAGGATTTAAATGAAATGATAGCCATGGGATTTGCAGGAAAATCTGTGGGCAGCATTTTTGAGGGGGAAAAGCGTTTTGATTTGGTAGTGCGATTGGACGAAAACCACCGTCGCGATCTTTCAAATTTGCAAAATATGTATGTTGATACCCCTTCCGGGGAAAAAGTACCTCTGCGCGAACTTGCGGACATACAGTATGCTAAAGGGGCAGCACAGATTTCACGCGACGACACCAAACGCAGGATTGTAGTAGGAATAAACGTGCGAAGCCGCGATTTACAGAGTGTGGTGGATGAGGTACAAAAGTTAATAGACGATAATATAAAACTGCCTGTGGGCTACACCATTGATTACGGCGGGCAATTTGAAAACCTACAAAGTGCTAAAGAGCGACTTTTGGTGGCGGTTCCCGTGGCCCTACTATTAATTTTTGTACTGCTTTATTTCGCCTTTAAATCTGTAAAGGAAGCATTGATGATATACTCTGCTATTCCGCTAGCGGCGGTGGGAGGTGTTTTGCTGTTATGGCTGCGCGACATGCCATTTAGTATTTCGGCGGGAGTTGGGTTTATAGCGCTCTTTGGAATTGCCGTCCTCAACGGAATAGTATTGATAGAACACTTTAAAGAACTTAAAAAGGAAGGTATGAACAACACAACGGAACGTATTGTACAAGGTACCAAAGACCGGTTGCGTGCGGTTTTGCTCACTGCATCGGCTGCGGCACTCGGGTTTTTACCTATGGCAATTTCAACCAATGCCGGGGCCGAAATACAAAGGCCGTTAGCTACTGTGGTTATCGGGGGTTTAATAACGGCTACTGTTTTAACATTAATTGTTTTACCGGTGCTGTATTCAATTTTTGATTCGGATAAAACTACAAAACCCAAAAGATTGAAGAAGAAAGCCCTACCTATAACGGCAGTTATTTTGCTGCTTGGTTTTTCGGGAATTTCGCAGGAGTCTCCTAAATCCTTGACAGATTTACAACAAATGGCATTGACGAATAACGCCGGGTTAAAAGCGGCTTCCCTAAAAGTAGAAGAGGCCGATGCCCTAATAGGCAGTGCTTTTAACTTCGAAAAAACTACCGTATTTTATGAATTTAACGAAAATGATTTGGGGCCCAATAATGAGCCGCTGGAAGTTTTTGGAGTGGAGCAAAGCTTTCTGTTTCCCACGGTTTATTTTGCCGAACGGAATGTAAATAAACAGCAGTATAAAATGCAGACGAGTACGTTGGAACTTCAAAAACGCAAAACAGAAGGATTGGTTGCGGCTGCGTATTATCAGTATCAATTTGAAAAATACAAGGAAGGGGTTTACAAAAGTTTAGACAGCTTATATGTAAATTTTGCCCATGCCGCCCAGCGTCGTTTTGAACTTGGGGAGACCAATTATTTGGAGAAAATTACTGCCCGTGCCAAGCAGAAACAGTTGCAAACCGATTATCAGAAGAGTAGGGAAGGCGTGCAGATTGCACTGGAGCGTCTAAAAATGTTGGTACAGACAACAGACAGTTTGCAGATTGCCGATGTGGGATTAGAAAAAGTACAGCTTTTGCTACCTACTTTAGAGGCACATCCCGCCTTAGCGTATTATCGGGATAGGAACGAATTTTTTGAAGCCAAGGAAAAACTCGAAAAGCAGCACTTACTGCCGGATATAAGTTTTTCCTATTCGTTGGGAAGCAATTCGGGCTTGAGCCAAAATTTATACGCCTATCAAGTTGGGCTTAAGATTCCGTTGTTGTTTAGCGGAAATGCTTCCAAGATAAAGGCGTCCAAAATTGCAGCGGAATTCAGTAAACAAGAGGCGAAGGATTATGAAATTCACTTAAAATCGAAAAGGGTGCAATTGCTAAAAACGGTGACAAAATACAGAGAGGTGCTTCAATATTACGAAGGCGAGGGAAAATCGCTTTCGGAGGAAATATTAAAAACCGCAGACATCGGTTTTAAAAACGGCGAAATAGATTTCTTTCAATATATCCAAAGTCTTGAAAACGCTTACGAAATTGAATTGCAACATTTAGAAAATCTAAACAACTACAACCAGGCGGTTATCGCTTTCAATTATTTAACACTTTAAAAAAAATGTTATGAATTATATAAAATCACTTTTGTTGCTTTCCATTTTCGTTTTGGCAGGTTGCAACAATTCAGAAACTGAAAGTTCGTCATTAGCCGCTTCAGAGGAAAAGGATGACCTTATTCACCTTTCAAAAGCACAGTTTAAAAACGCCAATATGGAGATTGGGCAGCTTACCGAAAAACCTTTTGCCACAACAATACAAAGCAGCGGGATGATTGACGTACCGCCACAGAGTAGGGCGGTGGTGAGTGCTTTTGCGGGCGGATATATTAAAAACGCTCCTTTGTTGGTTGGCAGTAAGGTTGCCAAAGGACAGCGGTTGGTAACCATTGAAAATCCGGAGTTTATTACAATGCAGCAAAACTATATGGAAACCGTGGCCCAGCTTTCGTATTTAAATTCGGAATACGAACGGCAAAAAATTATGTTGGCCGAAAAAATTACGTCGCAGAAAAGTTTTTTAAGGGCCGAAAGTGACTATAAAACGGCTTTGGCACGAAGCAATAGCCTAGAAAAGAATTTACAAATGCTGAATATTAATCCCGCGGCCGTGGCGGCTGGGACTATTGTTTCGCAAACGCATATTTACAGTCCGATTGAAGGGAGCGTAACCCAAGTTTTTGTGAATACGGGAACCTATGTTTCGCCCGCCGATAAGATTATGGAAATTATAAACACGGACCATATTCACTTAGAATTAAAGGTTTTTGAAAAGGATCTGCTGCAATTAAAAGAGGAGCAGGAAATTCAATTTACGGTGCCCGAGGCCTCGGACGATACGTTTAGTGGGGTGGTGCATTTAATAGGAACTTCAATAGATGCGAACAGCCGTACGTCGTTGGTTCACGGCCATATAGCCGAAGAGGACGAAAGCAATTTTACCGCTGGAATGTTTGTGGACGCACATATTGTTACAGGAGTTGAAAAACGAATGGCCCTGCCAGAAAATGCTGTGGTTGCAATGGATGGGAAGAACTACCTATTACTGATAGAAAATGAAACCGAAGCCGAATTTGAAATCCATCCCCTTGCGGTAAAAACGGGACCTACCTACAACGGATTTACAGCCATTGAAACTATAGATAAGCTGAATGCCAATAGCAAATTTATAACCAAGGGAGCCTTTGTACTATTACAAGAAGAAGGCGGCGGTGGGCATAGTCATTAGTAGTTTTGAGGGTTTTGAGCAACAGGGATAACTGAGAATTTATAAAATGCATTTTATAATCCGACAATAAATTAACCTCAAATACTATATTTACAAGACGAAAATATAGTTTATGAAGCATTTTGACGTAGCTGTTATTGGCAGTGGACCTTCGGGAGCTACAACCGCATTTTATCTGGCAGAGGCGGGGATTTCGACTGTAATCATTGAAAAGGCCACTTTACCACGTTATAAAACCTGTGGGGGCGGACTTGTATTTCGCGGCCGCAATAGCCTGCCTTTTGATATTAGTGAGGTGGTAGAAAAGGAATTCCATAGGGTAGATATATTTTTAGGGGAAAAACTTCACTTTAAAACCTATAGGGAGGAGCCCTCAATTACTATGGTAATGCGCGACACTTTCGATAAACTGGTAACCGACAAGGCACAAGCCGCGGGCGCCACATTATTGGAAAACCACAAATTGCAGTCCCTTACTTTTGAAAACGACCAAATAACCCTGATAACATCGCAGGGTATATTAACCGCAAACTTTGTAATTGCAGCTGACGGCGCGTTGAGCCCCACGGCAAAATTAGCAGGATGGACAGAAGATACGCGGAAATTAATTCCCGCGCTAGAATATGAAGTAGAAGTAAGCGATGCAGATTTTGAGCGGCTCTCGAAGGAAGTGCGTTTTGATATTGACGCCATTCCTTACGGCTATGCTTGGAATTTTCCTAAAAAGAAGCATTTATCTATAGGCGTTGCTTCGGCCCGAAGGACTAAGATAAATTTAAAAAAATACTACCAGGCTTATTTAGAAACCTTGGGGATTACAGAAATTATAAGTGAATCGCAACACGGATTTCAAATTCCTGTAATGCCGCGTACCGATGGATTTGTTAGAAACAACGTTTTTTTAATCGGTGATGCTGCAGGATTTGCAGACCCCATTACCGCTGAGGGAATTTCGAATGCTATTTACAGCGGCAAGTTGGCGGCTGAAGCCATTATAGAAACAGATATGCATTTGCAAGAAGCGGGGGCTTTATACACAGCGAAACTGGAGGCTGGGTTATTGCCCGAGATACAGACGGGGGTATGGCTTTCCAAATGGTTTTACGAACAGAAGACGGTTAGAAATCTATTAGCCAGAAAGTATGGACAGCGAATTGTTGAGGAAATGCTGAATGTTTTTCACGGAAAGCGAAGCTATCCTAAAAATGTGAAACAAAAGCTGAAAGCAAAGATTAAGGAGCTGGTTTTTTAGTGGATACGGAGAACTGAATAAAACGCAATGCAATCGCGCACCAGTGAAGTTATAACAAAAGAATAAATGAGTATATTTTCGTATCATCTTGTTGAATTACCGCGGGTAGTAGCGATTAGAGGCATGTTTTTGAAGCCAATAGCGAAGAACACCAAGGGCTTAATTCACGCGGAGTATATGATGGCTATGACATTGGGGTCGCCAATTTTATCACCTTCCCGAATTTTAATTAAACAAATTGCCGTTTTCGCACAATGGGAAAGTGAAACAGCTCTGGACGAATTTTTGAGAGGGGATAAATTTGGTAGAAGGCTTGCAAAAGGCTGGCAGGTGCGTTTAGAATTTTTAAGACAATGGGGTAAGTATGACGCTTTTAAAATACCGGAACAAACAGCGAAAGTGGAAGACACATCTCCCGTAGTTGCTGTAACTATTGCAAGAATGAAACCCTTAGAAGTACCGAGATTTATACAATGGGGAAGGCCCGTAGAAAAATTAGTGCGCGACCATCCGGGCACTACACTTTCGTTGGCTTCGTATAGTTTTCCGCATACGGTTTCAACTTTTTCAATTTGGAAAACGGAGAAGGAAATGACCGATATGGTGCATGGGCATAGTGCCATACGTAAACCGAAGCGCCATGCCGATGCAATGAAGGAGAGAGCGCGCAAAAACTTTCATTTTGAGTTTACAACCCTAAGATTTAAACCCATTGCGGAATTTGGCACATGGCGGGGTCAGCAAAATATTGTTCCAAAGCTTTAATCCAATTTGTATTAAATGGGAAGTCCACATAAAAAACAAAAGCTTCAAGATTGGCTTACCCAGCAATGGGTTATTCTTTTTGGTAGAAAAATAGACAAAACAGAGGAAGATTGGTTATTGGGACCGTTTGGAGGCACCCAGGGTATTGGTTTAAAATTTATAAACCAATTAGCGGAAAAGGAGCAGCTTATAATTGACACATCCCAAAAAGATAAAGGTTTAATTGAGTCTATTGAGCATTTGAACTTACCTGCAAGTCAATTAAAGTTATTGTCTAAAAATGTAATTGATTTTTACGAAAACACATCAAATTACGAATTCGATTTAAAAGTTAAATGGAATCCACTTTTTAAAAATTTTGGACGGTTGTTAAGGCTGCTATTTAGCAACAGAATAGAGCAATTGAATGTTCCGATTGAAAACATACCAAATTCACGAGGGCTCACCAGTGAAATAATACAATTACGGGATGCGCAAACCAAGAAGTTAAAACGCACCCTTTGGTTAAGAACCTTTAAAGCTACTGGCAAAATAGTGTATTCCGGGGTTTATGAAACCTGTACGCTTCCGTCCGGGAAAAGTTGTATCAAGGCAATTTTCCCTTTGCCAAATGGTAATGCCACGGTTATTTTAGCGCCTATGGTAGGTAAGAAGGGGGAACTGATTTTAAGTTCGGCCGGGAAGCAGTTTGGGGATAGTGGCTTTTACTTTTTGCTGAACGATAGTAACGGGAAGCTATGGGCTAAGTATATAAAATCATTTAAAGACAGATTGGTTGCTAAAACCGAGGATGGACAGATTCTGGTTGAACAAACCTTGACTTTATGGGGACTGAAGGTTTTAATATTTGAATACAATATTAGAAAGCGAAGGGATTTGGATGATTTTTCTCAATAATGAATAGAGGCATGGAACGCGAGGGAATCGCGCATTGGCATTTGGATACAATCGCGCATTGGCCGGAATGAAATTAAAAATAAATAAAACAACGAACTAAAATTAAAAAATGATGAACAATATGAAATTAGGTGCATTTTCGGTAAGCCTTAGTGTAAAGAACATTCAAGCTTCAAAAGAATTTTACGAAACATTGGGTTTTAAAGTGTTTGCGGGCGATATGGAGAAAAACTATCTTATAATGAAGAATGAAGACTCCTTGATTGGCTTGTTCCAGGGGATGTTTGAGGGTAATATACTTACCTTTAATCCGGGCTGGGATTCTGATGCGAAGAAGGTTGAAAAGTTTGATGATGTTCGGGAAATACAAAAAACATTAGAAGATAGCGATGTACAATTAATTAGGCGAGCAGACGAAACCACTACAGGTCCTGCCAGTATTACCTTATTGGATCCAGATGGGAATGTTATCCTGATAGACCAACACGTTTAGAAAAACGAGGAAGCCGTACTAAAGTATTTACGATTGCGATTGCTCAATAGAAAAAGTGAGTGATGCAATCGCGCCCTAGCGATCTGAAAAATATAGAATATAATGAGGAGGTTATATGCCTTTAATTAGGGTTTAATACGCTATAAACACGCTATAGATACGCTATAAATACACTTTAAGTACGGTATATATATGCTATATATTTTTTTTTGGGTGGATTATTATGTATATTAGCTACTTAAAATCAATGAGTTGTGGCTAAACAGACAGGAGTTATAAAATTAAAGGGAACAATCGGGGACATTAATTTTTACAATAGAGAAGGCGAAAACCTGGCCAGAAAGGCCGGGGGTGGGTTTAATGGGGAACACATTAAAACCAAGGAAAGCATGGCGCGGGTGCGTGAAAATGCAGGGGAGTTTGGACATTGTAGTGCTGTAAAAAAGCAATTTAAAAGAAGTTTGAATCCGTTTTTATGCGTTCGGAAGGATGGAGAACTTCACGGGCGGATGGTGCAATTGTTTACCAAGTTAAAGGATCTGGATTCTGTGAACAGCCGAGGAGATAGGAGGGTAAAGCGTGGATTGGAGACTGCTAAGGGCCAGCAGTTACTTAGGGATTTTGCTTTCACCCCTTCGTGTAGTATTGCGGAAGTATTGGCTTGTTCGTTTAACTATGAATTTGAATCCCGAACCCTAAGGGTAACGAATTTTGATATAAAAAATGTTGCTTTTCCCGCGGGGGCTACCCATATGGCACTTACATTGGGGCTTTTACATTTCGATTTTGACACTCTCGCCTATGGATTGAAGTGCAGTACGCCACTTTATATGGATAAGGACCACAGTGCTACTCAGTTTGATTTGAGTACCGAATTACCTGATGTTGCTGGTACAGCGATTGCTGTTTTGGGACTGAAATTCTATCAGAAAGTGGAAAATACGTATTATTTATTTAAGAGTGCGAATGCTGTGGGAATGGATGTATTGCGGATTGGGGGATGATTTTTTTTAGTTGGAGGGAAAGAGATTGTGGACCTAGATCCTCGACTGCGCTCGGGGCTTGCAGGTTACGGAATACGCTAAGGACAGGCGCCAGCGCCAGGGAAGCATCGCCTGGGATTAGGCCTCTCTAAACCATACATTACCGCATATTAACCCCGGCATACTCTAAATATTACTACACCTTTTAAAGAATGCCCTAGCTGGTTGAAATTAGGTTTTATTTAGGTTTTTAGCTATTAATCTACAATTAGTTCCTGTATGGCTTCTCCCTGTTCACTTCGCACATGGACGAAGTAGGTACCGCTGCTTAGGTCTGCAATATTTAAATTGGTGGTCTTTGTTGTTTTTAACAATTGGCCATTCGTATTAAAAATGCGGATGTCATGAAGGGTATTGGTGGGCGCCAATTGTACAATACAGTGTGTGCTGGCGGGGTTAGGGTATATGGCATATTGGAATGGGATTTTAGATGGGGTGTGCAGTAACCCACTTATATCGAATACTCTAACTTGGCCCGACTTGTAGCCATTGCCATTGCTATAGGTTGATCCAATGGCGAGCGTAGTACCTTCCCTATTTATGGATAGACCAAGGCCGGAATGGTCATCGCTGGCTTCACCTTCAATATCCTCACCTATTTGTTCCCAAGTATCATTGTTGTTTGCATATAATTTTACGTGCCCTGCATACTGGCCATTATTATTATTAAACGGTGCTCCGACTGCCAAGATGCTGCCATCGCCGCTAAGGCCTAATGCAAAACCCGCGCGGTCGCCGGGGGCATCCCCAAAAATATCCTGACCGATTTGAGTCCAAGTGCCTGAACTGTTCCTATAAATTTTTACCTGGCCTGAGGCCGTTCCATTGCCATCGTTGGCTTGGGCCCCAATGGCAATTATATTGCCATCGCTACTGAGTTTGATGGCATAGCCAAAATCGTCGTTGCTTGCATCACCTACAATTTTTTGTCCTATTTGCGTCCAAGAGCCACCGATATTCTGAAAAACCCGTACCTCGCCATTGCCATCGGTATTGGCAGTGTTGCCCGTACTTCCAACGGCAACGATGTTGCCCGTTGCATTTAGGACTACCGTGCGCCCGCAACTATCCCTGGAATTTTGGCCATCGATATCCTCCCCAATTTGTGTCCATATTCCCGCATTGTTTCCAAACACCCGTACATGCCCCGAGTGAGGGCCGTTGCCTCCATTTAACCAAGCCCCAATGGCTACTATGCTACCATCGGCACTTAAGCTAATTGACATACCCGATTGATCCCCTGGGCTTTCCCCATCAATATCCTGACCTATCTGGACCCAAGTGTTATTATTGTTTTGATAGACCCTTACATGACCCGAGTCATTACCATTCCCATCGTTCCATCTGGCGCCAATGGCTACGATGCTTCCATCTCCATTTACGCTGACTGACATGCCAGATGCATCGCCCGCATGCTGTCCATAAATGTCCTGACCTATTTGATCCCAACTCCCGCCGGTGTTGTGAAATATCCTTACCTGACCTGAATCTGTACCGTTGCCATCGTTGTATATTGCGCTCACGGCCATGATAGATCCGTTATCGCTGAGGCTTATGGATACACCAAACTCATCTTCGGCGGCTTCTCCATAAAGAGCCTCCCCAAGCTGTATTTGGGAATAGGAGGTAATTGAAAGGCAGCATATAAGGATGCAAATACTTTTTATCATTTATTTTATAGTGTTGGTTGCTTATTTTTTTGTTCTTTGCTCTTTGCTCTTGGCTCTTCGCTAACTTCCGGATTGCAATTTACTATAGTAGGGGATTATTTACTGAATTTCATTACTTTTTTTGGAATTTTATTTATGTGGTACAATTGTTCACTACCGATGCGCTTGTATAGGAAGTATAATTTTTTGTTGCCGTACTTTAAATTTTAATATCTTTACTTTTCTCCCCTTTTAATTTGTTCCAGTTGCGGAATTCCGTAAAGATTTGATATTCAATCGTATTAAATTAAAGCCATAAACTTAAAGACAATATGTAGTTTGACTAAATAATCGCACAGTATAACGATTATGTTATAATTAGCGGTGACGCAATTAAATTAATCACTATATTTGCATCATAGTAATTATGTATATTCTAAAATGTTAAGTAAAAAAACTGTATTAAAGTCAATAATAAAGCCCGGCGGTATTGCTTCGGGCTATTCTTTTAGGGGGAAAGTAAATGGTTCTCCTAAGGGTAACTTGCGGGTTGTGCAGTTAAAAGACATGGAAAATGAATATACTTCCATTGGTAAGGATTGCACTCTTATAGATGCAGATGAAGTTAAGGATAAATATTACTTGGAAAAAGGAGATATTCTTTTTATTTCAAAAGGGGCGAACAATTTTGCAACCGTTTTTGAACTTGACAACAAATTTCCATCCGTCGCGAGTTCGGTGTTTTATGTAATAAAGGTAGATACTTTAATAGCAGAGCCACATTATATAGCTTGGTATATAAACAAAACCAAAGTTCAGCAATATTTTCAGGCCCACGCTTCAGGCACCTATTCCCTAAGTATAAATAAAGAGGTGGTAGAGGATATTCCCATTCAATTGCCGTCATTGCAAATTCAGGAAAAGGTTGCCAAAGTCGCAAAGCTTGCCCAAAAAGAACAATATATTTACAAGTCGCTTAAAGAAAAAAGAAATCAACTATTAGAAGCACAGCTTTTAAAATCAATAAATTAAAATATATAATAATGCAAGAAAAACCCAGTCAAGATCAGATAAATAAGATGCTTTGGAATGCGTGTGATACCTTCCGAGGTGCCTTTGATTCATCGGAATACAAAAACTATATCTTGGTTTTTATGTTCGTTAAATACTTGAGCGATGTATGGAAGGACCATTACAACGAATACAAAAAACAGTACGGAGATGATGAAGAATTAATAAAGCGCAAACTAAACCGCGAGCGTTTTGTGCTGCCTGAGAACTGTACCTATGATTATATATACGACCATAGAAATGACTCTGATATTGGTGAAAAAATAGATAAGATACTCTCCAAGATTGAGGAAAAGAACATTGAAAAATTGGACGGCGTTTTTAGAAACATCAGTTTCAATTCTGAGAAACTGGGGCAGACCAAAGACCGAAACCGCAGGTTGCTTAACCTCATTAACGATTTTGCAAAGCCAGAGCTCGATTTTCGTCCTTCCTTATGGGATGGCAAGCAGGATGTTTTGGGAGAGGCGTATATGTATCTCTTGGAGAAATTTGCTTCGGGAGCCGGAAAGAAAGGCGGGGAGTTTTTTACACCAAAAGAGGTGTCGCAACTATTGGCCAAGCTGGTAGCCCCAAAAGCGGGAGATCGAATCTTCGACCCAACTGCAGGTTCCGCGTCGCTTTTAGTGCAAGTAGCAGAGGAAGTAAAAGATAAAGACGGCAACCCATCGAGAGACTTTGCCATTTACGGCCAAGAGAGTAACGGCGACACTTGGGCGTTGAGCAAGATGAACTGTTTTATCCACGGGATGGATGCTGCGCGGATAGAGTGGTGCGATACTTTGAACAATCCGCAATTATTGGAAGGCAATGGGTTGATGAAGTTTGATGTGGTGGTGGCAAATCCGCCATTTTCACTTGACAAATGGGGTCATGAAAAAGCAGAGGCCGATAGACACCGTAGGTATTTGCGGGGAATTCCACCAAAATCCAAGGGAGATTACGCTTTTATACTGCATATGATAGAGACCACCTTGCCAAACGGTCGGGTAGGAGTGATTGTGCCGCACGGAGTTTTATTTAGAGGCGGCAGCGAAGGAAAAATTCGGGAGGCACTTATCGAGGAGAATTTATTGGAAGCTGTGGTAGGATTGCCTCCAAACCTTTTCTTTGGAACGGGGATTCCTGCAGCTATTCTTATTTTCAACAAGGCCAAAACGAATAGCGATACTTTGTTTATCGATGCCAGTAAGGAGTTTGATGATGGCAAAAAGCAGAACCGATTGCGGAAAAAGGATATTAAGAAAATAGTGGATGCGTACCAAGGTTTTGCTGAAATTCCAAAGTACAGTCATGTGGCGCCATTGGAAGAGATAAAGGAGAATGATTTTAACCTCAACATTCCGCGATATGTTGATACGTTTGAAGAGGAGGAGCCTGTGGATATGGAAGCAACAAAACAGGAAATTGCGCAGTTGGAAAAGGAGTTGGTAGAAGTGAAGGCTGAGATGGAAGGGTATTTAAAGGAATTGGGTTTATAATTGAGAATCATTGTTGTGCGGTAATAGAAACAAGACCGTCCCGATATTTCGGGACTACAAGAATCAAGCCCGCCCGCCGTGGTGGGAGTCAAGACTTGCCAGAAAAGGCAGGTAGGCAAGCAGGCTAAGAATGTGAAGTATTGGAAATGTAGTTTTTAGAGTTTTGGGAGCAATTGAGCAACACGGATTTCAATTCTCTCGAATTCGAGGGAATTAAAAATGAAGCATTGATATGAAAGAATCTGAAATTATCTTTTACACGACACCCAATGGCGAAGTGAAGTTGGATATTCGCTTTGAGGATGAAACATTTTGGCTCTCCCAAAAGAAGATGGCCGAATTATTTGGGGTTGAGGTTCACACGATCAATTATCATTTAAAGGAAATTTTTAAATCGGGAGAACTGGATGAGATGGCAACTATTCGAAAAATTCGAACAGTTCAAACAGAAGGCTCTCGGCAGGTTCAGCGAGAAATTGAGTTTTACAATCTCGATGCCATCATCTCCGTAGGCTATCGCGTAAACAGTTTTAATGCCACTCAGTTTAGAATTTGGGCAACTAAAACTTTAAAAGAATTCATCATCAAAGGTTTTGTTTTGGATGATGACAGGTTAAAGCAAGCTAAAAATTTCGGCCGGGATTATTTTGATGAATTATTGGAGCGCATTCGTTCCATAAGAGCTTCGGAGCGGAGGTTTTATCAAAAGATTACCGATATATATGCCGAAGCCAGTATTGATTATGATCCGAGCGCACCAATTACCCGTTCCTTTTTCAAAACCGTCCAGAACAAACTGCATTGGGCTATTACTGGTAGAACGGCAGCGGAAATCATAAAACTTCGAGCCGATGCCAAAAAGGAGAATATGGGATTGACTACTTGGAAAAATGCACCTGCCGGAAAAATATTAAAATCGGACGTGGGCACCGCCAAAAATTATTTGGAGGAAGATGAAATAAAGGCTTTGGAGCGCATTGTTACCATGTATTTGGATTTTGCTGAACTGCAAGCGGAACGTCAAAATCCAATGAAAATGAAGGACTGGATTGGTAAGCTGGATGGTTTCTTACAATTTAACGATTATGAAGTCCTGCAAGATTCCGGGAAAATAACGGCAGTAGTAGCCAAGAAGTTAGCTGAAGAAGAATACGAAAAATTTGTGCCGATTCAGGATAAAAACTTTGTATCGGATTTTGATAGGATAGTAAAAAGGTTAAAAAAGAAATGAGTTCAGAAGAAGTATTTAAATTCGAAATAGATGAACCAAGCGAGAAATTTCGCAGGCATCTGGATATTGATTTTAATGATCGGATTATCCTGTCTGCACCTTTTGGTGCTGGGAAAACCTATTTTTTAAATGAGTTTTTTAAAAATCAGGAGGAATATGAAGCTATCCATCTTTATCCTGTTAACTATTCAGTAGCTTCCAATGAGGATATTTTTGAATTAATAAAATTCGATCTTCTATATGAGCTTTTAGGTAAAAATGTAGATTTCGAAAAAGAGAATTTTAGTAAACTAGATTATTTGCCTTTCTTTTTTCAAGAAAATGGAAAAAAAGTACTCGATGCTTTTACCCCGCTCATTGCGAGCATTCCATTGATTGGAAAGTCACTGTTTGGTGTTGCCGAAAATTTGAAGAAACTTCTAAAACAATTTGAAGATGAATTTAAAGGAATACAAATAGATGATAAAGCTTCAGTTTTAGAATATTTGGAAGCATTTACTCAAAAACCTGGCTCTACAAAGGAAGAAGATTTTTATACTCAGTTAATTTGTCAATTGGTCAATCAATTAAAAGATAACGACCAAAAGAAAAAAACAGTCCTTGTTATTGATGATTTAGATCGTATAGATCCGGAACATATATTTAGGATTTTGAACGTATTGGCTGCACAAATCGATAAAAACGGTAATGATAATAAATTTGACTTTGATAAGATTGTCCTTGTTTTTGACCAACAAAATGTACGAAACATTTTTGGGAATAGATATGGGACGAATGTGGATTATACAGGATATATAGACAAATTTTATTCTTATAAAATATTCGAATTTTCAAATGCTATTGGCCTTAAAAAAGAAATTCGCCGGCTTCTTAATACCATCCAAATAAACGGAGGAAGTATAGCGCTCTCTATAGATAAGGGTTTGCTTGATGACGCAACTTTCCTATTTGAGAAGTTGATTGAGGCGAATACCGTAACACCGCGCAGATTATTAAAGATACTAAACTCCCCTTTTTCAATCAGTTCTAAACCCATAAAATTTAAGGGCTCCACAAAATCTTTTAGTGAAAGACAATTTTCTATTTTATTGATCACAAAACTATTGTTACACGTTTTTGAGGAATGGGAAGATTTGTTAAAAGCTGTAGAAAAAATAATGCATAAAATGGGAAGTATGGATTCTAATCAGAGAGAAATAATTCCCATTATTGAACACTGTTTAGCCGTTTTAGATATCAATGGACACGATTTTAAAGTTGATCAGAATTTGGGGTATTCCCCTTCCGTTGATTCCCCCATAGAAATCCAATATAGACTGCATCATTTCCCCATGGAGCGGTCCTATGGTGTTTCGATAATTCCAAATTCAGTTGAAAAACTTAGGGGTACGGATCTTTTCAAAATACTATATGACACCTTATCAAAAATTGAAAAGGACCATTTAATTCAATAAATCAAAATATGAGTGCAATATCAGCTACTATTTCTTTAAGTTCAATTGGAGAAAAATCCTTTACGATAAAAGAAGGCTATAAAAAAACAAAATTGGGTTGGATACCAGAGGATTGGGAAACGCCAAGAATCGATGAGGTGTTTGATTTTTTAAGTTCCAATTCACTTTCAAGAAATCAATTGAATTATGAAGAGGAAGAAGGGATTTATAATATTCACTATGGGGATATTCATGCGACTTATAAACGCCCGATTTTAGATTTCGAAAATGAGAGCCGAGTTCCGAAAATAAATAAGGAAATAGCTATATCACAAACTTCAGACTTTTTAAAAGATGGTGATTTGGTTGTTGCTGATGCTTCCGAAGATTATGAGGGTGTGGGAGAGGCCATTGAACTTAAAAATGTCAATGAAAGAAAAGTGATAAGCGGCTTACATACTTTTGCTTTTAGGGATAAAACCAACAAAACGGCGGAAGGTTTTAGAGTCTATATTTTTAGAAACCCTCTAGTAAAAAAAGCCTTAAAAACAATTGCAACTGGAAGCAAAGTATATGGAATCTCAAAAGGGAATCTCCAAAAATTTAAAATAGTATTACCTACACTCCCAGAGCAACAAAAAATCGCCACCATCCTCTCCACGTGGGATAGCGTCATTGCGAAACAAGAACAGCTTATCATCGCGAAACAGGAGTTTAAAAAGGGGTTGATGCAATTGTTGTTGACAGGGAAGAAACGGTTTGAGGGGTTTGAGGGGGAGTGGGAAGAGGTTAAATTGAGCTCGGTTAGTACTTTTACTAATGGTAAGGCACACGAGCAGGATATTTCATTAGATGGGGAATTTGTGGTAGTAAACTCAAAGTTTATTTCAACTGATGGAAAGGTAAGAAAGAATACAAATACTCAAGCTTCACCATTGAAAAAAGATGATATTGTTATGGTAATGAGTGATGTGCCAAACGGAAAAGCCTTAGCAAAATGCTATATAATTGAAGAAAATGAAAGATATTCTCTAAATCAAAGGATTTGCTCTCTTAAGGCAAAGAAAATGGATGTTATATTCCTTTGGAATCAATTGAATAGAAACAAATACTACTTAAAGTTTAACGATGGAATTAGTCAAACAAATCTTAAGAAAAAGGAAGTTCTTAACTGCCCGATTCTAAGACCTGAAATAAAAGAACAACAAAAAATAGCTTCCGTTTTAAGTGCTGCGGATAAAGAAATAGGATTATTACAAAGTGAACTTGCAACCCTTCGGGGGCAGAAGCGGGGGTTGATGCAGCGGTTGTTGACTGGGGAGGTGAGGGTTGAAATATAAAGCAAGATGGAGAAAAAGTTTAAAATATTATCAATAGACGGTGGAGGGATAAGGGGTGTGTATCCGGCTAGGTTTTTAACAGAGCTTGAAGATGATTTAGGAGGGAATTTAGCCAATAACTTTGACTTAATATGTGGTACATCAACAGGAGGGATTTTGGCTTTAGCCCTAGGTTTGAAAATACCGGCTAGAGAAATTGAGAAGCTGTACATTGAAAATCGAAAAGATATTTTCTTAAAACCTTACTATTTAAGATTACGGATGGGTATTAGGAGAGCGAAGTACAATAACAGTAAGCTAGAGAAATTAATTGAATCGAAGTTTAAAGAAGCTAACAATGGAGTTTCTCCAAAAATTGCCGATTTAAAAACTAGAGTTTGTGTAACAGGTTATAACCTCATTAATGCCAAGCCTAATGTTTTTAAAACACCACACAAGGAAGAATACCACATAGATAAGCATCTTCCTGCATATCAGGTGGCTATGGCAACATCAGCTGCGCCAACTTTTTTTAACCCCTATTCTAATTATTATAAAAAAAATGGGAGTAATGAAGAACGGGAATTTTTAATGAGAGTAGATGGAGGCGTTTTTGCAAACAATCCATCTTTTATAGGTCTAACGGAAGCTCATTGCGCTTTGGGAATAAAATATGAGGATATAGAATTGTATTCAATAGGTACCGGAAAAACCACTTTTAATGAAACAAAATCAAAAATTTTATTTGGAAACCTTAATAAACCATTTGGGAAATTTTACTGGATGTCTAAAATCAGAATTTTAGATTTGATTATGCAGGCACAATCTCAACACGTTGATGATTTATGCAGTATATATGCGGGAGGAACAGGTAGCATAAAAAAACAAGTATTTGTTTACCATAGAATTCAGGAAGAGTTTCAGAGCTCTTTTAGAATATCTATGGATTCTATAGACAAAATAAAGCTAGAGAAACTAATGAGTATGGCAAGTACAAAATATCAGAAATGTGGCCAATCTATTTTGTCAAGTATTAAAAGTAGTTCTAGATGGAATAATTATCCAACAACTAACTAAACCTAAATATTAACTTAAAAAATCCAACGAAATGGCAAATTGCAATAAATTATTTCTAGATTTTAATGACGAGTTAAAAATAACATCTTCAAAAATTGAGAAGATGAAAAAAGCTAGAGAAAATATAAAAAATAAGATTATAGACCATTTTAAACAAAAGGCCAAGTACGACTTTATTGGAACCTATATGCAAGGCTCTTATAGAACTAAAACTGTAATTCGAACCAAGGATGACGTATGTGATTTGGACCTAGGGATTTACTTTAAAAAAATAGATACAGAAGTAAGTACGGCTGCGGTGTTGGATCAAGTTTATAAAGCAGTTGAAGATGTTACTTCTATTCAACCATCCAAAAAAAGCAAATGTGTCCGGGTATATTATAAAGGAGACTTCCATATTGATTTACCTGTTTATCATTTTAATAAAGAAGAACATGATCATCCTCAATTAGCCAATCGATATAATGGCTGGGAAGAAAGTGACCCAAAAGATTTTACTAAATGGTTTAACAAGCATGAAAACTTAAAGCAATTAAAACGGATAACTAGGTATCTGAAAGCATGGTCGAATAATACAGAAGGAAAATATCCTTCAGGTTTGGCTTTTACTATCTGGACTTGTAATAAGTTAACTACTAATGAACGTGATGATATTGCGTTATATGAACTACTAAAGGAAATTAAAAGCAGTATTGAAAGTAGCTGGTATGTTGAAATGCCTGTTGTGCCATACGATGATGTTTGCAGTAAACTCACAGATCAACAGAAAGATAATTTTTTGGACGCAATTTCAGATTTTATTGAAGATGCTGATAGGGCTCTAAAGTCTAAAAATCAGTTAGAAGCAAGTGAGATATGGCAAAAATATTTTGGAGACAGATTCCCTGATGGTGCTGACGAAGATATAGATGCTAAAGAAGTAGCATTGAATAGAATTGCCGCAAATATAATGAGTTCAACTGCTTATACTCAAAAAGATGGGTCGATAACTGAAAATGTTGATGGAGTAAAAAACAAACCTCATAGAAATTTCGGTGGCTAAAAATTATTTTAATAGAAGAAGAGTAGGATCAAAGGAGAGGAAAGGACTTATTTCAAGAGGAATTCTTATTCGGGAAAAAAAGTTTTTAGAATCAGAATATAGTTTCTTGGATTGCAAGATAGTTTGGAATAAGCTTATAGTAAGAGGGAGCTTTAAGCCAACAGCTTATTCTGTCACATATTATTATAGGATAGAATACGACGGTATTTATTCTCCATCCGTATTTGTAGAAGAACCTATCATAGAACGCAATGAAGATATTCATATGTATCCACAAGACAATAGTTTGTGTTTATATTTCCCAAAGGATATGA
Organism: Aequorivita flava; assembly: GCF_038742595.1. Lineage (NCBI taxonomy): Bacteria > Pseudomonadati > Bacteroidota > Flavobacteriia > Flavobacteriales > Flavobacteriaceae > Aequorivita > Aequorivita flava. The sequence goes on from NZ_JBANCF010000001.1 coordinate 154,663, forward strand.
AGTGGGATGTAAAAAATCATAACCTTTTTGATACCATAGTTCCTTGGACTAATGAATGGTTTGTGTTTTATGAAAAGTATTTAATTTCTGGTAAATGGGAGCATCCGTTTGTACAGCATCTAAGAGTTAAAGAAAAATAATGAATAATTTAAAATATACCGAATCTCAAGATTCCCAAACCCCTGCCCCGAATCTGCTTCAGAAGTTAGGCTGGGACTATATAACTCCTGAAAAAGTGGTATGATAAAAAAAGGGAACTATATTATCTATGTTGATGAATCTGGTGACCACGGCACACAAAATATTGATGCGGGCTACCCCATTTTTGTTTTATCCTTTTGTTGCTTTAAGATTGATGAATATATCCACAATAGCGTGTCAAAAATTCAGGATTTTAAATTCAAATATTATAATCACGACCAAGTAATCCTCCACGAACACCATATACGGAAACAAAAAGGAGATTTCAGTTTTTTAAGAACCGATCAAGCATTAAGAGAAAACTTCCTTAATGATTTAAATGATCTTATAGTCAATATCAATTTTGAAATTTATGCCATTGTTATTGACAAACAAAAGCTGACTGAAAAATATTTATCTCCCAATAATCCCTATAACCTAGGGATGCAGTTTGGACTGGAAATAATTTATAAACAATTGGTTTTTAATAATGACGCTGGTGACAATATATGTTTTGTTTTTGAAAAAAGAGGCAAAAAAGAAGATGATGCCCTAGAGTTGGAATTTCGAAGGATTTGTGGCGGAGGGCAGCGAGTGGGCTGGAAAAACTTTAATTTCGACAAAATAAATTTTGAACCCATTTTTGCCGATAAAAGATCAAATTCAACTGGTTTACAGCTGGCTGATTTGACTGCTAGACCGATAGGGTTACAATATTTGCGACCTAATCAAAATAACAGAGCGTACGATATATTAAAATCAAAAATAAAAAGAATAAAGGTATTCCCATAAAAACAAAAAACCTAAGCATATAACTTAGGTTTCTTGTCGACCGGGAAAAGCCCAATCCTTTTTACTATGACAAATTTAGTATTAATCAACAGTAAAAACAATGTTTTTAACAATAAAATAGAAATTCCCAAAAGGGAAAAATAATATAGAATAAATGGCCGTATCAAACTACACCGAATCCCAAGACTCACAAACCCCCGCCCTGAATCTGCTTCAGAAATTAGGCTGGAACTATATAACTCCTGAAAAAGCGGTACAGGAGCGAGATGGTTTATTTACAAGTGTTTTGCTGGAGGATATTTTGACCGAACAGCTTAGCAAGATAAACAGTTTTGAGTATAAGGGGGAGGATTATAAATTTTCTACAGGCAGCATCCAAGCGGCCATCAATGCGTTAAAGTCGGTGCCAGACGAAGGGCTGAGCCGAACCAATGAAAAGATTTACGACCTGCTGACCTTGGGTAAAAGTTTTACCGAGACCATACAGGGAGATAGCAAAGGGTTTACTTTAAGATATATTGATTGGGAACATATAGAAAACAACAGTTTTCATGTCACGGAAGAGTTTGAGGTGGAGGGTATCAATGGGAAACGCCGTCCAGATTTGGTGTTGTTTGTTAATGGGATTCCGTTTGTTGTGATAGAGAACAAACGCAGGGACAAAAACGAATCCATTGACGAGGCTATTTCGCAAATGGTTCGTAACCAACGTAAGGAAGGAGGTATTCCACGCTTGTTTTACTTTTCGCAACTATTGCTGGCAGTACACCCAAACGAAGTAAAATATGCCACCACAGGAACCCCAGCTAAGTTTTGGAGCGTGTGGAAAGAGGATAATGAAAAGCAAGTGCAAAAGCTTCTTAAAACAGCATTAGAACACCTTCCTGCCGAAGACAGATTACCCACCCAACAAGATAAAAGTTTGGTTTCGCTTTGCAGCCCTAAAAGAGTGATGGAACTCGCCTATAAATACATAGTGTTTGATGGCCCCATAAAAAAAATAGGCAGGTACCAACAATATTTTGCGGTGCAGGACACTATGGAGCGGGTAAAACAAAAGGATAGTAGCGACAACCGAAAAGGCGGAGTAATCTGGCATACCACAGGTAGCGGCAAGTCCCTAACTATGGTGATGCTCTCAAAAGCCTTAGCACTGGATCCTGAAATACCTAATGCTCGTGTAGTTATAGTTACGGACAGGATAAGCCTAGACAAACAGATATACAAAACCTTTCAAAATTGCGGTAAAAAAGTACAGAAAGCACAAAGTGGTAACCACTTGACCGAACTTTTGAAAGACAAAGGCAATGAGATTATCACAACTATAATAGATAAATTTCAGGTGGCTTCTAACAGAATAAAAATAAAAGACTCCCAAAACATCTTTGTGCTGGTGGACGAAAGTCACCGTAGCAATTACGGCACAGCCCACGCCAGTATGAAAAAGATTTTGCCCAACGCCTCCTATATTGGGTTTACGGGTACGCCATTGATGAAAACCGAGAAAAGCACTGCGCGTAAGTTTGGTGGCTTTATCCATAAATACACCATAGACCAAGCCGTAAAGGACGGCGCGGTTTTACCATTGTTATATGAAGGCCGTTCCGCCAAATTGAAAATAAATAAAGAACAAATAGACAAAGGTTTTGAGCGTTTGGCAAAACCCTTGAGCGAAGAGGCGCAAAAAGATTTAAAAAGGAAGTTCTCCTCCATCTCAAAAATCTATGAATCAGACAGCGTAGTAGAGGAAATAGCTTACGATATATCAAAACATTACACAGCAAACTGGCAGGGCACAATGGCAAAAGCACAGTTGGCAGTGCCAAAGATTGATGTGGCCATTAAATACCAAAAGTATTTTGAAACCCAGACAGATCCCGCATTAAAAATAAACACCCGTGTGGTTTTTACTCCTCCGGATAGCCGCAAGGACAATGAAGATGTATGGCAGATATCAAGTTCAGATTCCCGAAATTATTGGGAGGGACTGATGAAACAGTTCCGCGATCAAGACACCTATGAAAATTATGTGGTGGATAAGTTTACCGATCCCGAAGACACCGAAGTGGAAATGATTATTGTGGTAAGCAAACTATTAACTGGTTTTGACGCTCCGGTTAACACCTTGCTCTATTTGGCAAAGCCTTTGAAAGGCCATAACCTTTTACAAGCTATAGCGAGGGTAAACCGTTTGTTTAAAGGAAAGGAATACGGTTATATTATTGACTATGTTGGCGTATTAGGAAAACTGGACGAGGCCTTGACAGAATACAGCGCCTTAGAAGATTTTGAGGAAGACGATTTGCTGAATGCGGTGGCAGATATGAGTGAAGAGGTGCGGAAAGTACCCATCTACCATGCTGAGGTCTGGGATATTTTTAAGGGCGTAAAAAACAAAGAGGATATAGAGGCGCTGGAACGTTGTATTGCACAAAAGGATGTGCGCGATGATTTTTACGAAAGGCTATCACAATTTGCAAGAACACTGCAAGTGGCTATGGCATCAGATGTGTTTTATGAGGAATTCACAACCCCACAAATAGCATTTTACAAGAGTGAGCTTAAAAAACTGCAAAGCCTTCGGGTTTCTGTCCAATTGCGCTATGCAGAGAAAATTTCTTATAAAGAATATGAGCCAAGGGTAAAAAAATTGTTAGATACTTATGTCAATGCCTATGAAATCATGGAGATAACCAAAGATGTCAATATTTTCGATAAGAATATGGTTGAGGAGGCCTTGGAAACCTATGGCAAAACCCCAGCCTCCAAAGCCGATTTCATAGCCCACCGCATGAAAAAAGTGATTACGGAAAACATGGAAAAGGATGAGGCGTACTATAAAAAATTTTCAGACCTTATTGAGCAGACCATAAACAATTTCCATGAAGGCCGATTAAATGAAAAGGAGTACTTGGAAAGTATAAATAAAATACGCAACGATTTTGATAAAGGCCATCAAGAAGGCATTCCGGCTTTGGTAAAAGACCGCCCTGAGGCAAGGGCAATTTTCGGGGCTATTGCACAAGTAATAAATGAAAGACACGGCAAAGAGGTTACACAAGGCATTCAAGAGAAGCTGGCAATTGCGGGCATCGACATCACGATGATTATTGAAAAACTTACCATTAGGGATTGGAAAAGAAATTTGGACATCCAGAACAAAATGGAAAATGCGATAGAAGATTATTTAATGGAGCATCGTAAAGACTTAGGGGTTTCCATAAATTTTGAGGAAATAGATAGCATCCTTGCCAAATGTTTAAAAGTTGCCAAAAACAATTATTGATGGACAGTGTACAATACGGTTCCAAGACAATAACATTTAAAATAACCAGAACTGCTCGGAAAACTTTGGCCATTGAAGTGCATCCCGATAGTAGCGTGCAGTTGATAGCCCCACAGGATTCTCCTTTAGAAGAACTAAAGGCTAGGGTGGTGCATCGTGGTAAATGGATTGTTAAGCAGCAAGGGTATTTTGAGACTTTCCTTCCCGCTACTCCAATAAGGGAGTATGTGTCTGGTGAAACCCATTATTATCTCGGCAGACGGTATATGCTAAAGGTTAAACAAGCAGATGAAAATAGCGTAAAACTAAAAGCAGGGGAGATAGTGGTAACACTAAAACCTAACGATGGAGAAAATGGGAAACAAGAAAAAGTAAAGCGTTTATTGGCAGCGTGGTATTATACCCACGCAAAGCGAAAGTTTGAAAATGTGATGGAATTGGCACTAGAAAAATTTAAAGTAGAAAAGCTAAAAAAACAGTCTTTTGAAATAAAAAGAATGAAACTTAGATGGGGCAGTTGCGCACCAGAAGGTAAAATTATTTTGAATCCCGAGTTAATAAAAGCAAACTCAAAATGTATTGAATACGTAATAATCCATGAACTATGTCATTTGATTATACCGTCACATAACAAAAAATTTTATAAGCTCTTAAATGAAAAAATGCCGGATTGGGAAAAATGGAAGGATAAACTTGAGAAGTTAATGGCGTAAATATTACTGAGAAGTTTCTTAAAATAGAGTGCGAAGACTTTGAAAAGATTTACTTTTTATCTATTAATTTCTCCAACTTCTCAATCATTTCCTTTTGTTGTTCTAACATGCGCTCGTAAAGCTCAACCATTTTGTCCAGTGGATTAAACGTACAGTGAAAATTTGCTTGTGAATCTTCTTTAAAAGTATTGGCCACAGCACTGTCATGAAATGTGCTCGAAATAATATTCACCGCCTGCTCCTCATCAAAATTTTGAAAGGCCTCCACGGGTATGTGCAGCACTTGGGAGATTTGCTCGAGTAGGGGAGTGTCCACTTCCTCTTTTTGTTCCAAGAGAGATATTTTCTTTTGGTTCCATTCCTCACCCAGCTCATAGGCCAGCGCCTCCTGCTTGATGCCAAGCATCTCGCGAAAGCGTTTTATGTTGCGGCCTTGGTGTATTTTTTGTTCCATTTCTGTTGTGTGTTGTCGGTTGTCGGTTGTCTGTTGTCTGTTGTCTGTTGTCGGTTGTCTGTTGTCTGTTGTCTGTTGTCTGTTGTCTGTTGTCTGTTGTGTGTTGTGGGTTGTCGGTTGTGGGTTGTCGGTTGTCGGTTGTCTGTTGTCTGTTGTCTGTTGTCTGTTGTCTGTTGTCTGTTGTCTGTTGTCTGTTGTGGGTTGTCTGTTGTCTGTTGTCTGTTGTCTGTTGTGCGAACTGACAGGTATCAAATTTAATATTTATTTTGATAAATTGGTGTGTAGTGCCTTCTAAAATATCCCTTTTAGTTGGATAAATTATCTGGTTTGATTGTTGGAAAACCAAATTTTAATTGGCGACCGATTCAATTTTAATAAACGAAGCGCAATTAAAATTTGGATCGAGGTCAGTATGATATCAGCGCTTAAACTCCACATCATTTGTTGATTGAGCTTCTTACTTCTAAAATACCCTTTTTCAAACTTGAATATGCCCATACTATAAAGGAATTTTGTTATTGTAAGCCTTAAAAAGTATGTTATGGAAACAATCAATAAGCTATCATTTGAATCATTGCCAGAAGAAATTGGTTTAAAACTACAGCAGTTAATTAAGGAACTTCCTATAGAGAACATTTTCTTTTATCCCGCCACTGCCACAGCGCCACCCACCTTATAATTACTGCAATTGATGGTGTGAATATGGATGTTATTGAAAGCAGAAAATGGCTGCGTTTGGCCTTAAAGGATCGGCAGGTACTGCTTCACGTACTAGGTTCCCGCCAAATGCGGTTTGCCTATAAAAATGGTAATCCATTTATTCCTAGTTATTGCACCAAGAGTGGGTTGCTCGCGCCAACGGGGGGGAAATGTTGTGTTTTGCTCTATTTGTAGCTATAGATTTATTTTCCGATTTAGTCAAATCCATTTTTAGTATTTCTAAAAGCTTCAATATTAGTAACTATATCATCCTTTATAAACTCCCAATATTTACCTAACAGACAAATGGGATCAAAATCATCATCTGCCTGTGAAAAATCTATGAAATTTTGGAGTATTAGTGTTGCATCGTGAGTATATGGATGCCGCTGCTTGTGTAATGCTAGCATTTGTTCAATTGTGTAGTTGTCAAACAGCGCATGCAAATCCCAAAAATCCTTTTTTCTTCCTCCACGCTGGACCACATCTATTTTCATTGCAATGATTTCCGGTACTGACGCCAGACGAATTGTATCGATTAATAACAAGGGTTCTATAAAAGTATCAGTATGGTAAACATCAAGCTTTACAGCATTATTCTCAGTTTTACCTATAAAATAAGATTTACCGATTGCAGGAGCTATATCTAAGTGGTCAACATATGGAAAATGCGCTTGTAGATATGCTGTTATCCCTTCAAAATCTATTGTGCCATAGGGAACATCACTAAAAAGATCAATATCTACAGACTCCCGATGGCCTATTTGAAGACTAAGGGAAGTACCACCAACAAGTCTGAAGCTATTGAACTCTTTGGCAGTCATTAACTGTAATAAGCAATTGCGAAGTAAATTGCTTACTGTGTTGTAGTGTAGCATCTTCCAAAGTTTAGTTGGCGGAAAGTGTATAAGGTTTTCTGCTTATTGAATTCAATACATCATCTACTTTCTGTTTACCATAAAAGCGAATAATCTCACTTTTCTCAGTTTTATTACCACGTTCAAATATTCTTTTAATAACTGCTTTATATTGTTTTTTCCAATCAATATGCTTTATATCAGTATCCCAAAAAAGTGAATTGCGCAGTAAAGCAAGATTAGGGGTTTCAGTTTGTTGTTTTTCTTTTTCTATATGGATGTCGTAATAAGTCTGTAAGATTGCCAAGATACCTTCTTCCAATCCCATTTTTTCCTCAATTTTAAGCGCCAAAGCTGTGTTTAGGTTTCTCTTGCCTTTAGTAATGGCATTCAAGGTTTGTGGATGCTCATCTATACTCATAGCAAAGGGGCGTTGTTTTAGGGAACGTTTTTTTAATTCACGTTCCAAAACAATCCCTGGGTGTATGCCTTTGTATTTTAGTAGCGTATCCACACTACAAATATAAACAAATTTGTTTACACTTTATATGCAATGTTCCTAACACGCAAAGTTTATAGCCTAAGTTCTAGTGTTAGGGTTGAGGTTTTCGGTTGTCGGTTGTCGGTTGTCGGTTGTCGGTTTTCGGTTGTCGGTTTTCGGTTGTGGGTTTTCGGTTGTGGGTTGTCTGTTGTCTGTTGTCGGTTGTCGGTTGTCGGTTTTCGGTTGTGGGTTTTCGGTTGTGGGTTTTCGGTTTTCGGTTGTGGGTTGTCTGTTGTCTGTTGTCTGTTGTCTGTTGTGGGTTGTGGGTTGTCTGTTGTCTGTTGTCTGTTGTGGGTTTTCGGTTGTCTGTTGTGCGAACTGACAGGTATCAAATTTAATATTTATTTTGATAAATTGGTGTGTAGTGCCTTCTAAAATATCCCTTTTAGTTGGACAAATTATCTGGTTTGATTATTGGAAAACCAAATTTTAATTGGTGACCGATTCAATTTTAATAAGTGAAGCGCAATTAAAATTAGGATTGAGGTCAGCATGACATCAGCGTTTAAACTCCACATCCCTTGTTGATTGAGCTTCGTACTTCTAAAATACCCTTTTTCAAACTTGAATATGCCCATACTATAAAAGAGCTTTGTTATTGTAAGCCTTAAAAAATATGTTATGGAAACAATCAATAACTTATCATTTGAATCATTGCCAGAAGCAATTGGTTTAAAACTACAGCAGTTAATAAAGGAACTTCCTATAGAGAACATTTTCTTTTATCCCGCCACTGCCACAACGCCACCCCACCTTATAATTACTGCAATTGATGGTGTGAATATGGATGTTATTGAAAGCAGAAAATGGCTGCGTTTGGCCTTAAAGGATCGGCAGGTACTGCTTCATGTACTAGGTTCCCGCCAAATGCGGTTTGCCTATAAAAATGGCAATCCATTTATTCCTAGTTATTGCACCAAGAGTGGGTTGCTTTATCAAAACCCAGACTTTACAACACAACTGCCAACAACTTGGAAAAGCTTTAAAAGGCGCTTTAAAAAATATGACCATGAATACTTTCATCAGCATGATATACTGATGACGTTAGCGAATAAGTTTTATGACCTTGAGGCCCGAACAAGTGTATTTTTAACCTACATTTCCATTTTTGAGCATCACCTTACCTATTTGGAAAACTTATACATAGGGCACCGTTTCTTTAATACGCCAACCCAAAGAATAAAATATCTAGTCCAATACCTACCGTCTATTGAAGCACTGTTTGTTAAGCAAAATGGAGAAACCTTTTATCTTATTGCCCAACTGGAAAAAGCCAAAGAAGCGGCTAAGGAAGCAGATGAAATTTATATTAACTGGGAACTCTATACAGCAATCAACGAGGTGGAAGGACAATTGTACGCGATGGTCTCTGATCGTTTTGGGGAGCTAAAAAAGCGTATAAAAGCCAATAAATCAACAGATGAAACCGGAGATACAACACCCATAATAAATACTGTTGACCAACAGTTACTTCAGGTTATTTCCCAAATAAACAAAATAAAACAGACGGAAGAAATTTTCTGCTTCCACAAAACCCAAACAGCATCAAAAACCTATTATTATCTGCTTTTAATAGGGAAGGGGCTTGGTACGGAAATCTTAAATAGTATGCAACAAGCTGTAATGGCTATGTTTAATGATGCCTATAATGTAATCCTTATAGGGCATAGCCGAATATGGATTCAAGAACGCAACTTTATTCATCAAGACTTTTTTAAAAATATAATGATACCTGAAAACCGGGTTTATACATACCAAGAACAAAACTTTACTATGCATTGGGAACATCCGTATAAAGCCAATTACGGCGATCTGGATTATATGTATAAAGCCACAAATGGCATGATTTGTAATTATTTTGTATTAAGGGAAGGGGCAGAAAAGGAGAATGGAGAAGGTGTATATGAATTATTTTCAAATGCTATTCTCAGATTTTTTAGAACCTATGTGTTTGCAAAACTATCCTACCAACCGCATTATCTATCTGCTTACAATTTGTGGATGTTATGCCTATATGCACAACCCAAGCTTGGGAAAATAACCTATTTATTTGAAAAGCTGAGTGGGGGTGCTTTTTTTAAGGAGGTGGATTACAACAGCAGATTCCATCACGGATTAAACAGAGTGACTGAAGAAAAGGGAGTACTTATGGATGAGATATTGAAAGCCTTGGGGGAGGAATTGGAGGTGGTTTTGGAGGGTTAGAATTTTTGAAATTTAGGGTGGGGTTCTGGCCACGAATGCTTTTTTTGCCACGCATGCTTTTTTTTGCCACGAATTCACGAATTTTTTTTTTAATTGAATGGAATAGATCGGGGTTCTTTTGCCACTAATGCACGAATTTTATTTAAACTGAATGGATTGGAGCGGGGGTTTATTGCCACGAATGCGCACTAATGTTCTTATTGCCACGAATGCACGAATTATATTGGAATCTGATCGGATTGGAGCGGAGTTTTATTGTCACGAATGCGCACTAATGCTTTTTTATTGCCTCGAATGCACAAATTTTGAATTAAGCTGAATGGATTGGAGCGGGGGTTTATTGCCACGAATGCACGAATCTTATTTAAACTGAATGGATTGGAGCGGAGGTTTATTGCCACGAATTCTCGAATTGTTTTTAAAGGTTTGTTGGGGTGGGATTGGGTTTAGTATGGGTTTTAACTATATAATTATTATATTTTTAGTCTTTTTTAATAATTCATATTAGGAATGAATACTTTTTGCACTATGAAATGGTTTGTGATTTGCTTTTTATTGATGGTTCCGTTGATTGTTAATGGGCAAACGTATATTCGAGAGGGGAAGGGAGATTATAATACCGTAATCGCTACTTGGGATGGCAAGTATTTAAGACAGGGGAAAGGGAATTACAGTACCGTATTATACACCCTTACCGATAAATATATACGGCAAGGGAAAGGCGATTACAATACGGTGTTGGCTACTTGGGATGGCAAGTATTTAAGACAGGGGAAAGGCGATTACAATACGGTGCTATACACCTGGGACGGAAAATATATACGGCAGGGGAAAGGCGATTACAATACGGTGCTTTACACCTTTGACGGCAAATACGTACGACAAGGCAAAGGGGATTACAACACGGTTTTATATACCATTTCTGGGGAAATGCCTATTGAGATTTTACTATTTTCTTTATTGTAAAGTCGGTTTTTAAAAGGGCATAATCTTTTAAATCAGCTTTTACTTTTCTCAGCATTATCCCTTATTGCTTATAATTTTATAGTGAATTGGTTTAAAGGTTCCTCCATTACTATCTTCAGCAGAACAAGCGGTGAGACCCACTATTAGGTCCATTTGCGCTTCAAATAACACATAATCATTTGGCTGGCTCATAGGAGGTAGTACCGAGAGCTTGCCCTTACTGTTAAATTGTACATTCATAAAAATATTAAAGGCCGTGGGGATGTCGTCTGGCAAAATATTGTAGGCCGCCAGATTTGTATATAGATTTTCAAAGCAACTGGGGTGATATTCGTGGTTGTTATACATAATCTGAAAGGTTTCTGGGCTACAGGGCGCCAACAGAAAATCGTTACGACCGTTGGTGTCTTCCAATAGTTTTATCATTTTACGACTTCGGTTGCTCCACAAATAGTTGCCTTTGCTTATAAGAATGGATTCTTCAAAATCTAAAGTTTTCCCCGATGAAATCTTTTCGCGGATATCGTGCTGGTTAAAAAGCACCATATCGCTAACCTGCATTCCCTGCGGATCGATTACCTGTAATTGTTCGCCTTTTTTTAGGGTAAAGGCAACTCCCGTTTGCGGCGCTATTTGCTGAATCATATTCGCTTTAGTTTTCAATTTTATTTTTGTGATTATTCTTATAAATCTTTCTATTGTAATAACCCATCACCAAATTTATAATAACAATAATTAGCGTACTGGCGGCCAGTTCAATATACATTCCCATTCCTGCCAAACACCCTAGGGCGGCACTGCACCAAATAGCAGCGGCGGTGGCAAGTCCGGAGATTTCCTTTTTTCGCTTAACGATAACTCCGGCGCCCAAAAATCCAACACCCACAACTATCTGCCCTGTTATTCGGCTTAAATCTACGTATTCAACATGAATATATTGAAATGATATTCCCATAAAAATGGCAGCACCAACTGCCACCAAGGCGTTGGTTTTAAGTCCTGCATTTTTATCTTTCATCTGTCTCTCAATGCCCACGCAAACGCCGGATATCATTGCAATAACAGCATTTAGAATAAATTCGATTGTAGTTACTGGTTCCATTTATATAAGGGGAATATTATTTATGGTGAAATGGGCATTTCCACTTTTCCTCTACTTTACGTCCGCTGTACTGTCGCGCTTCACTTTCTTTTCCAAAATCCTGTAATACGGGGTTTATACTGCCCTGCAGTTGGGCATCGCGTTCCCGAATTTTATCCCGCACTTTGGTATATACCCCCATTTCGCGCAATTTTTCGAATTGGTGATGCAAATTAAATACAAGCGTTGGGTAGGGGGCTCTACGAGCTTTTCGGCTTGCTTTTGGGTGTAGCCCCACAACATAAAACGCTTTCCCCGCAATACTAAAACTAAAGTTGGGATCTTCGGGATCTTTGCTTACGGTGGCATCCCACGCCACGGTATCTCGGTCGTGAAGAAACTGTAATTGACGCCATAACAGGTTTTCAAATTCAATTTCGCTTATGGGTTCATCTTCCGGAAATACAGCGATAAACGATTCAAAATCTTTGCTTTTAAAATCGTAAGCCGAAATATAATTTGCTAAATCGGTTATCAAGGTGCGGGCGGTAGTTTTACTTCCCAATTGATCATAAACCTTTAGTTGGAATTTTTCCATAGAAAACACCGTATTCGCCATAATACACGGGTGGTTATCTGCAATGATAAAGTCTTTAAAGTCGCGCGTAATTATATCGGTGGTGGGAGAATGTACTGATGGTTCCATAGCTTTTTTTTTGAAAAATATTAAATATGTTTTGTGCAGGCTATGTATTTAATATTTTCTTAGTAGCTATTTAGTGCCTTTTTAACAAGATTAAGCTGGCGGAGTGCAATAGTGTTAATCTTCCGACTTATAGCGCAACATAATTACCAACATAGATAGGTTTAGTAAAAATGAAATTCCGTTAGTAAGGATAATGGGATAATCTGTTTTAATAATTCCATATACCACCCATAGGCCAATGCCGCCCAAGAGCAATACAAACATAAAGGGGGAAATATCCATCACCTTTTTGGTTTTCCACGACTTTATTAGCTGTGGCAATACGGCTACGGTAGTTAGTATTCCTGCAATAAAGCCTATTATTTGGTCTTCCATATTTATACGGCTACATCGGTTAAGAGCCACGATTTTAGATTGTTGTTGATGTTTTTACTGTGCAAGACGGTAATATCGCCTGTGGTTTCAAATACTACCGCCTCAATTTCTGAATAGTCGCTAACATTTGCTTTCCGCAATTGGGCACGTAAATCGCCTTCGGTTACTCGGGCTTTTTTTAAGTTGTTATACAGAATAATATCTTTCTCCATTAGCAATAAAGGGGTATTGTCTATAGCTTTTCTAAAGGGTTTATAGCGCCTAAAGAAAGCTGCGGTAAGCTGAAAAAAATAAATGGCGAGCAGGCCGAGTGCTCCTTCTGCCAAGGAAACGGTACTGGACAATACGGTGGTTGCAATGAGCGAACCCACGGCAACGGTCATTGCGAAGTCGAAACTAGACATTTTAGAGAAACTGCGCTTTCCGAAGATGCGGGTAAAAAGTATTACCAATAGGTATATTCCCAGGCAGCTTAGCACAATTGTATAGGCGCCGGAAAGTGAGATATTTAATAGGTTGTCCATCGTAACATAATTTTGTGAAATTTAACTGCCCCGGAATCCAGGATTGGCTATTTGTTTTGAATTATTAAAAGCACTGATGAATTAAGGGCACGTTTTACTTTAATTAAATTATTGATCTAAAAATAAAAATCGTTGTGCATACAGAAAACTGCTTTATCAATGTTTTAACGCTTTTATAATAAATGCGGTAGGGGTATAGATTTTGAGATTATACTTTTGACCGAATTGAAAGATACGTGAATGCAAAACCCTAACGATGAATGGGACATTTTGAAATTCAGGGCATGGATACGGAATATTTAGGAAATACAGATGCCATTTCAGAAGAAGTGATCTATGATGGACAGGAGGGTACAGTTTATTACAAAGGCACCGGTCTTATTCTGAAGTATCTTAATGGGGAGGAAGAACCTGTTATTATTTTAGGACAGGATCGGATAAAAATTGCCAATGAGGAATACTAAAGGATTTAAAGTGCAATGGGGAAGCCGATGCAATCGCTTTCTATTTCTTGGGATGAGCATATATATTTGTGGAATATTTTTAAAGGAAACTAAGATATAGTTCTTATATTTATAATAGTATATGCTTGAACCAATATAAAATGTTCTATCCCAACCTAAGTAAAGCTATGAAGTTCATAAGAATAATACTTCTATTTTTCGTAGCGCAGTTTATAGTAATATCGTGTTCCGAGGACAATTTACCAATAGATCCAATTCCGCAAGAACAAGAACAAGCACAATATTTTAAATACACTATTGGCGAAGGACCCTTTGTTTATTTTGAAGACCTGATTTTTAAGGAACTGGTATTAAACAATTTTGAGATCAACACCAATAAGGACAATGAAATCAGTTTTCAGGAAGCCAATGCATTTAAGGGTACAATAGATGTATCGTTTAAGGGTATTCAAAGCTTGACCGGTATTGAAAAATTTGTGGATATAGTAGGATTGAATTGCGCTAATAACAAGTTAAGCACGCTGGATGTAAGCGGTAATCTCAATTTAGAATTTCTCAGCTGCGGAAATAATCCACTTACCAAAATTGATCTTAGCTATAATGTAAAGTTGAAGAATCTCGACATAAGAACAACCCAGCTTACGCACTTAGACCTTAGCGATAACACAAATCTTGTGAGCATTAGGGCTATGTGCAATTACAGCTTAAAGACGGTTGATGTTGCCAATAACAATAACGATAAAATCCTGATATTCTTTTTTGGGCTTCAGAATAGCGCTTTGGAGTGTGTTCAGGTAGATAATGTGGCATATTCAAATACCGCGACCAATTGGAGGATTCCGGAAACGGCAATCTATTCGTTGAGTTGTTTTGATAGCGTACTTTAAAAATGATCCCAACATCAGCTGGAGCTTTTCGCTCATGTCCTTTTGAGCAACAGATTTACCCATTTATAGCACTTTCGGTTTTAGCCCTCCCAAACTTTTATATTTATACAGACTGCACCCTTAACTTTCCCTAAGTAGCTACTTGGGGCGTCGAGTGATAATGATTCACTGTAATTTTGTAAAATTACGTATCTTAAGCCTTCATTTAAAAAAATATGCAATTATGAAGAAACTAGCGATTTTACTCGTATTTATGATAAGTATTTCGGCTTTAGCACAGGACAAAATTCTGCCCAAGGACATTCAAATTAAAACAGCAGTTCTCGCTGCGCCTGAAATGTACCGCGATGCCGCGACCGTGCTCGGCTATAACGATGAGGGTAAACTCATCACCCTAAGAGAAGGAACCAATGGGATGGTTTGTCTGGCAGACGACCCCAAAAAAGAAGGCATAAGTGTAGCCTGTTATGGCGCCGAACTGGAACCCTTTATGGCGCGTGGTAGAGCTTTGATTGCCGAAGGTAAATCTAACGAGCAAAAGCAAGAAATTAGAAAGAAGGAAATTAAGGAAGGGACGTTGAAAATGCCAGCGGAGCCTTCTATGGTGTATGTTTTGGCGGGGGAAGAAAAGGATTTAAACACCGAAACCGGCGAGCTTTTAAAAAGTAGAATCCGTTACGTACTCTACAAACCTTTTATGACTGGGGAAAGCACGGGCCTACCTACAAAACCTCAAGCTCCCGGGATGCCGTGGTTGATGGATGCGGGGACGCACCGTTCGCATATTATGATTACGCCGGCGAATTAGTGGTTGGTTGTCTGTTGTGGGTTATCTGTTGTCTGTTGGCGGTTGTGGGTTGGCTGTTGTTCTGGGTTGTTGGGTTTTGTACATCTCAAATCTCACATCTCACATCTCACTTCGTATTTCAAAAATTTCCAGTTATGTAATCTTTGTTACAGAACTTTCCGTTTTGGCAGCTTACATTTGTTGTAGATTGTTCAAGAATATTAAATAATCTAAAAATATAGAAATCATGAGTTATTACATCAGTACCACATTAACAAATACTACTTTTCAAGAGGCCATTGAAAAAACTACGGCTGCTTTAAAAGATGAAGGTTTCGGGGTGTTGACCGAAATAGATATAAAAGCCACTTTAAAGAAGAAGTTGGATGCAGATTTTTACAATTATACTATTTTGGGCGCCTGCAATCCGCAAATGGCGCACCAAGCCCTTCAGGCCGAAAATAAAATAGGCACTATGCTGCCTTGTAACGTAATTGTACAGGAGCGCGAAGCTGGAGTTATTGAAATTTCGGCAGTAGATCCCGCGGCTTCAATGATGGCGGTAGAAAATAATTCTTTGGCCGATATTGCTAAAGATGTTCGGGAAAAATTGACCAAGGTCATTAAAAGTATCTAGAAACCTTAGCGTTTCAGCCTAAATCTACCATTATGGAAACTGTAAAATATTCAAAAACCTACCGAGTTATACATTGGGCTATTGCAATTACATTCCTGCTGTTGTTGATCACTATTTTTTTGAGATTGACTTGGATGAATAAATACAATATGGCAGAAATCATTCAAACGTACCTTAGCGGTACTGATCAAACATTATCACAGGAGCAGCTTATCGATCTGGCAAAGCAAATAAGAAAGCCAATGTGGAACTGGCATATTTATTTGGGTTATGTATTAACGGGTTTATTTAGTTTGCGTTTTATACTGCCGTTTTTTGGAACGATGAAGCTTCAAAATCCGCTAGCTAAAAACCTATCAATAAAACAAAAATTCCAGAAATGGGCGTACATCGTTTTTTACGTATGTGTGGTAATATCTTTGGTTACAGGGCTTGTAATTGAATTAGGACCCAAAGATTTAAAAAAGCCAATGGAAGAAATTCACGTGCTGGGCATTTATTATCTAGTGGCATTTATTGCCATACATATTGGCGGACTGCTAATTGCTGAATTCACAAATGATAAGGGAATAATCTCAAGAATTGTTCGTGGTTCCAATGATTGATTAGAATGAAAACATAAAATTGTATTGAAGATATTAGCGAAAGCTACAAAAGTGTTTAGGAGCGTTTCTTGGTTGGTTCGTTCCTAAAGAGTGCAGATTATTTGGTTAGTGAAAAGCACCTTGAAAGAGGTGCTTTTTCTTTGGTAACATTAGTTACTGACCGTTGTTAAATTCTGAACTATGTTTGCATCAAATTAATTTAAAAAATGAAGATCAACAAGTTTTTTCTATTTCTCGGTTTCTTGCCCGCACTGGTTTTTGCTCAGGAAACAATCCCAATTTCCAAAGCTGAGGTTTTGGAAAAGGTTAGTACACAAAACAATCAGCTAAAAATAGGGGAGCAACAGGTGCTTGCGGCTAAAGGAGATTATAACCAAACCAATGCGGTTTTTCTTCCAAATATTACTGCTTCGCATACCGGAATGGCTACAACTAATCCGTTGATGGCTTTTGGTTTTAAATTGAATCAGGAAATTGTGGAGCAAGCAGATTTTAATCCAAATACACTGAACGATCCCTCCCAGATAAATATGTTCGCTACCAAGATTGAAGTTCAGCAACCCCTTGTAAACGTTGATGGTATTTTTCAAAGAAAAGCTGCAAAGGCGAAGTGGAATGCCACCCAAATGCAATTGGCGCGGACGGGCGATTACCTTTCCCTAGAAACCGAAAAGGCTTATATGCAATTGCAATTAGCCTATAAAAGTGTTGAAGTTTTAGAAAAAGCATTTAGTGCGGCCAACGAAAACCTCCGATTGGCAAACAACAGTTTTAAGCAGGGCTATCTGCAACAAAGCGATGTGTTGGCGGTACAGGTACGGGTTACCGAAGTGGAAAATCAACTGCAATACGCAAAAAGCAATGTTAAAAATGCTTCGGAATATTTGGCTGTGTTGATGAACGAAGCGGTTTCGGGAGTATTTAAACCAACGGATTCGCTAAGGGTTGCTACGGAATTGAGTTCCGCTGAAACCTTTTCCAATTCCCGAGCAGACATACAGGCAATGGAGTTTGCTGCCGAAGCCTACAAACAAAATTACAAAGCCGATAAAATGACGTTCCTGCCAAGGCTGAATGCTTTTGGAAGCTATGAACTGTACGACGATGAAATATTTCAGGCAGGTGCCAATGGCTATTTATTTGGCGCCGCGTTGACGTGGAATCTTTTTGAGGGCTCAAAACGCTTCGGAAAAACCCAAAAGAGCAAGGCCGAATTCAACAAGGCAAACCTTGAATTGGAACAGTACAAAGCGGAAAGTCAGTTAGAAGTAAACAAGGCAAAACGAATGTACCAGGATGCAAAAAACAATTTGACATTAACTGAATTGGCACTTGAGCAATCAAAAGAGGCTTTGCGCATTCGCACCAACAGATTTAAGGAAGGCCTTGAAAGAACAACCGATTTATTAAGCGCGGAAACACAGTATTCACAGAAACAATTGGAATATTACAGCACCGTTTTTCAACATAATTATGCTTTGGCGTATTTGCGATTTTTAACGGAGGAATGAAAATGAAATCGAAATCGAAATCGAAATCGAAAACGAAAATGAAATCGAAAATGAAATCGAAATCGAAATCGAAATCGAAATCGGAAATGAAATTGAAATTGAACAAGATTTAAAAGATATAAATATGAAATTAGTATATACAAGTTTATTTTTTTTAGGGGTATTTGGCCTTTCTAGCTGCGGCAATTCTTCGGAAGAAAAGAAAATTGACAATTCCCCTGCTGTTCCAGTAACGGTGAGTTCCGTAGCTGCAGAAAACAATACGCCATTTTTAACCGCCAGCGGAAAAATAGAAGCCGCAAACAGTGCCACCCTTAGTACGCGAATGATGGGCTTTGTGGATAAAGTACATGTAAATGTGGGTGAAAAAGTTACAAATGGACAGTTATTGGTAAGTATCAACAATTCAGACCTTTCAGCAAAACAAGCGCAGACCAACGCCGGAATTACGGAAGCGCAAGCTGCTTTTAACAATGCCGAAAAAGATTATCAACGCTTTCAAAATCTCTTTGCGGATAATAGTGCAAGCCAAAAGGAACTGGATGATCAACGCGCGCGTTACGAAATGGCAAAGGCCAGACTGGAAGGCGCAAAGCAGATGAAAAACGAAGTACAATCGCAGTTTGCTTATGTAAATCTACGGGCGCCTTTTAACGGGGTAGTTACCAATAAATTTATTGATGCTGGCGATATGGCAAATCCCGGTGTTCCTTTAATTTCGGTGGAAGGTCCAGGCAATTTTGAAGTAACCGCTTCCGTGCCTGAAAGTGAAATCTCAAAAATAAAATCCGGTACCGAAGTACAAGTAATCGTAAAATCGATTGATAAGGTAGTGCCCGGTACGGTAACCGAAGTAAGTACTTCGGCTAAAAATACCGGCGGACAATATTTGGTAAAGATAGCATTGGCCGAGACTGAGGCTAATATACTTTCGGGTATGTACGCGACGGTGCAGTTTCCTGTGGAGAAATCTACCGATGTAAGTTTGGTTCTAGTCCCGGAAGACGCTTTGGTAAAACGCGGACAACTCACCGGTATTTACACGGTAAGCCAAAGCAATACCGCTATTCTTCGTTGGGTAAGGGTTGGCCGTAGTTATGGCGATCAGGTAGAAGTGTTGTCAGGTTTGGCGGCAGACGAAAACTATATTATTGATGCCGAAGGAAAACTCTATAACGGGGCGAAACTAACCATTAAACAATAATCATGAAGGACGGATTAGCAGGCAAAATTGCCAAGTTATTTATAGATTCCAAACTTACCGTATTGTTGATGATTGTGTTTATGGTCGTTGGCGTTTACAGTTCGTTTTTAATACCGCGTGAGGAAGAACCGCAAATTGATGTGGCTATGGCCGACATCTTTGTGGGCTATCCGGGCGCCTCGCCAACCGAGGTAGAATCTAGGGTGGTAAAACCTTTGGAAAAATTGGTTTCCAATATTCCCGGGGTGGAGTATGTGTATTCCACTTCTTCAAAAGAAGGGGCAATGGTAATCGTGCAGTTTTATGTGGGCGAAGATATTGAGCGTTCGTTTGTAAAGCTCTATAACGAAATGAACAAGCATATGGACCAAATGCCTCCGGGAGTTACCATGCCGCTTGTAAAACCCCGTGCCATTGATGATGTGCCTATGTTGGGGGTTACGCTTTGGAGTGAAAAGTACGACGACTTTCAACTGAAACAAATTGCAGACGAACTCACCCAGGAAATTGAGGAAGTAAACGATGTTTCGGCTACCCAAAAAATAGGGGGGAGAAACAGGCAGTTACGGGTGGTTTTGGACAAAGATAAATTAGCTGCAAGTGGTTTGGACTTTTTAGGCGTTGCCGAAATGATCAAGGCAAGCAACCAGCAAATGAGTTCGGGTAGTTTTGATAAAAACGATACTGAGTTTCTGGTCACTACCGGAAATTTCCTTAAATCGGTTACCGATGTTGAAAACTTAGTGGTGGGCGTACAGCAAAACCAACCCATTTATTTAAAGCAGGTTGCCAATATATTTGACGGACCTGAAATAGCGAGTAAGTACGTGTCTTTTGGTTTTGGGGGAGCTAGTGAAAATGTTTCAAAATACCCTTCGGAATATCCTGCGGTTACCATTTCGGTAGCAAAGCGAAAGGGGGCCGACGCCATGAAAATTGCCGATGTAATTATAGACAAGGTTAATCATTTGCGAAGCACTTTAATTCCCGATGACGTGCACGTTGAAATAACGCGAAACTATGGTGAAACAGCTTCCCAAAAAGTCTCGGAGCTGTTAATGCACCTTATGGGCGCCATTATTGCGGTAACTTTGGTGGTAATGTTGGCTATGGGCTGGCGTGGTGGTTTGGTGGTTTTTCTCTCAGTACCAATCACCTTTGCGCTGACCCTTTTAAGTTATTATTTACTGGATTATACGCTAAACAGAATTACGCTTTTCGCCTTGGTATTCGTAACAGGAATTGTGGTTGACGACTCCATTATCATAGCCGAAAATATGCACCGCCATTTTAAGATGAAACGCTTGCCGTTTAAACAGGCCGCCATTTACGCAATTAACGAAGTGGGTAACCCCACCATTTTGGCAACTTTTACGGTAATTGCATCCGTATTGCCGATGGCCTTCGTTTCTGGGTTGATGGGGCCGTATATGTCGCCTATGCCAATCGGGGCTTCCATTGCGATGATACTTTCGTTGTTTGTGGCACTAACGATTACGCCTTATTTGGGATATATATTTCTTCGTGAAAGGGAGAAACCTGCCCGCCGAGGTGGGAAGGGAAAAGCGCCAAAGGAAGAAAAATCTTTAGAGAGCAGCCTTATATTTAAAATTTATTCGAAGTTGGAAACGCCTTTGATTGAAAACAAAAGAACGCGTTGGTTGTTTTTGGGGATTACCGTGGTGATGCTATTGGGTTCGGTTTTGATGTTTTTTACCAAATCGGTTGCCGTAAAAATGCTTCCTTTTGACAATAAAAACGAAATGCAGGTTGTGATCGATATGCCCGAAGGTACTACTCTGGAACGTACTGCGGTGGTAGCCAAGGAAATTGGGCAATATTTATCGCAACAGCCATTGGTGGTTAATTACCAAAATTATGTGGGCACCTCGGCCCCGATTACCTTTAACGGCTTAGTGCGCCATTACGATCTGCGGGGCGGTAGCAATATGGCAGACATACAAGTGAATTTGGTAAAGAAGGACGATAGAAAATTACAGAGTCACGATGTTGCCAAACTATTGCGGCCAAAGATTCAGGAAATTGGTGCAAAATTTGGCGCCAATATAAAAATTGTTGAAGTTCCACCTGGGCCGCCAGTGCTTTCAACTATCGTAGCGGAAATTTACGGCCCCGATTATGACAAGCAGATTGCAGTTGCCAAACAAGTTGAAAACATTTTAAATGAAACCCAAGATGTGGTAGATGTAGATTGGATGGTGGAAGCGAACCAAAAAGAGTATCAATTTGTTATTGATAAAGAAAAGGCCATGCGTTATGGTGTGGCGCCACAGCAAATTGTATATACAATGAATATGGCGCTTTCAAACAGACCCGTAACCAATCTATATGCCGAAAACGCTACCGAACAGGTAGGAATTGTTTTGGCTTTGGCCGAAAAGGAAAAATCTACAATTCAGGATATATCACAATTGAAGATTGCATCAAAACAAGGCAATATGGTTTCTGTGGGCGATTTGGTAACTGTGGAAGAAAGCACTCGCGCAAAAAGCATTTATCGCAAAAACCAAAAACGGGTTGTGTATGTACTTGCAGATATGGCTGGGGAATTGGAAAGTCCGGTATATGCTATTTTAGGAATGACCGATAAGTTGAATACTATCGATCTGCCGGCGGGATATAAAATAAACGAATTGTATTTGCAACAGCCCGAACACGAAGACGATTTCACCGTAAAATGGGATGGGGAATGGCAGATTACCCTCGAGGTATTCCGCGATTTGGGGATTGCCTTTTTGGGGGTCATCATCATTATTTACATTTTAATTGTTGGGTGGTTTCAAAACTTTAAGGCTCCGGTGGTGATGATGGTGGCTATTCCACTTTCATTAATAGGAATTGTACTGGGCCATTGGATAATGGGAGCATTTTTTACCGCAACTTCCTTTATTGGGATGATTGCCCTGGCGGGAATTATGGTGCGAAACTCGGTATTATTAATTGATTTTGTAAACCTGCGAACCGCAGAGGGCATTCCGTTAAAACAGGCCGTAATTGAAGCCGGTGCCGTACGAACAACCCCAATTTTATTAACCGCGGGAACGGTGGTTATTGGTGCTTTCGTAATATTATTTGATCCAATTTTTCAAGGTTTAGCCATTTCGCTTATGGGTGGAACAATTGTTTCTACCGTATTAACGCTGCTTGTGGTGCCGTTGGTTTATTATATGATTGAGAGTAGAGGTGAGGGGTGAGATTTGAGACGTGAGATTTGAGACGTGAGATGTGAGATGTGAGATTTGAGATTTGAGATTTGAGAAAAATTGGTTTGACTGAAAATAAATACTAATTAATAATACTAATCTGATGAAACTATTAATTGTAACGGTTGTTGATGAATTTCAGAAGGAGGTGCTGCAACTATTTAAACAAGCGAATATTGAGAGCTACAGCGGTTCTGATATTGAAGGTTATAAAAATGCATCGTCGTTTATGATGAACGCCAATTGGTTTCCCTCACAAAAGAGTGGGGCGGACAGCAGTTTGTTTTTTTCCTTTACCGAGGATAAAAAGATTGATGTGTTTTTTAGTTTGGTGATTCAGTTTAATGAAAGTTTGGAAACCAACAACCCGATTCACGCGGTGGTAGTACCTATAGAACGGAGCGTTTAAGCACGGACGCTTAAAGGGGTTCTCGACTGCGCTCGAACGGACAAAAGGAATTAAATAGTAAACACTTAAAATACAATAATATGATAAACAGATATATCAGGGCAATTGCCGGGACTTTTATTTTAATTAGTCTTTTGTTAGCGGTTTATGTAAATATTAACTGGTTATGGTTTACGGGTTTTGTAGGCATTAACTTGCTACAATCGTCACTTACACGGTGGTGTTTGATGGAGAAAATACTTAAAAAACTTGGCGTAAAAGACGATGGGGAGAGCTGTTGTGCATAATAGATTTCTTTATAAAACGATTTTAAGAAAATTCCACATATGCAACATTTTGTGGAATTTTTTTTAGCTTCTGAAATTGATTTGGAACGTTTTATAAATGCGCCATTCATTTAAAAAAAATCAAAATGCCCAATTCGATTAACAACGAACAACAATTCAAAATAATCAATTATGACAACGGTCATTATAAAACCCATGAATAAGAGGTATATTTGAAAATATAAACCAATTTAGATTAGTTATGACTGTAAACATCCAATATGTAAAAATGCCCACAAGCGAGGCCATGAACGAATATGTAGAACAAAAACTGCAGAAAATTGCCGAAAAATACGAGTGGTTAATACGAGCCGATGTAAGTTTTAAAATGGAGAATAATGTATATGGTAAAGGCAATATATGCGAGATTGAACTGAGTTTGCCCGGGCCTAAAATTTTTGCAACTTCTAAGGAATCCTCTTTTGAAGCTGCGGCGAAGGAAACTATTTCGGATCTGGAAAAACAACTTAAAAAACGCAAGGCAAAATTTGCCACGCACTAAAAGTAAAAATCATGAAAAAAATATTAGTTCCCGTAGATTTTTCGAAACATTCTGAACACGCAATGGAGGTGGCGGCTGCAATTGCTAAAAAGCAAAATGCCGAAATCGTCGCGCTGCACATGATGGGCTTGTCTGATGCGGTTGTAACTCGCAACCAATCGAAGGAAGTTTTTGAGGCAATGTATTATATGCGTTTGGCAGAAACTCGGTTTGCCGAATTTTTGGATAAAGATTACCTAAAAGGAATTACGGTAACAGACACCGTGCATAACTACACCATTTTTAGCGAAATAAACGATGTTGCTAAGGAAATGGAAGTAGATTTAATTGTTATGGGTTCGCACGGAACTACTGGGTTTCGCGAGGTTTTTGTAGGTTCAAATACAGAAAAAGTGGTTCGTACTTCTGAAATTCCTGTTTTGGTCATCAAGCATCAGGCAACAGATTTTAATCCGCAACTTGGTGTTTTTGCCTGCGATTTTTTACCGAACTCCATTGAGCCCTATAAGAAGGCGAAGCGGATGTTTGAGATTTTAGGAATTAAAATGCAGCCATTGTATATAAATCTTGCGGGAGATTTCCGAAATACACGGGAGATTGAAAAGCGCATCTTAACTTTTATGAATGACGCCAAAGATCCTAACCCGCTGGAGAGTTTAAATAGTGTAGTTCAATATAACGACTATTCGGTGGAGGCGGGAATATTTGCCTTTAGCCAGCTTACCGGAGCAGATATTATAGCTTTGCCCACGCAAGGCCGTCAAGGTTTGGCGCATTTCTTCTCGGGAAGTATTGGCGAGGATGTAGTAAACCATTCAGATTTACCGGTAATGACCTTTAAGGTTTAGTTAATTGCTATCGACATCAATTAACAACAAAAAGCAGGTTTTCAACTTTGGATTCCTGCTTTTTTATTTAAATTTTTTATACGAAAGTCTCAAGCCAGCTCGTATATTCAGCCCTATCAAACTCAAATTAACGGCCCCGAGCAGTAACTCAATACCTTGAACGGTGAAAAACGTGGTGTCAATAGTTTTAAAATTGGCGTGATAGTAAAGATAAATGGCGAGTGAAATCAATAATAAACCGTTAATCGCAACAAATTTCATTCGTTTTTGCTTTTGGAGAACAAGAGGGTTTATGGATTTCCCGGCCAATCTTTTACCGGAAAGTGCGAGCAAGGGCATCGCAATTATTAAAACGGGAAGACAATACAGAATAACCGTTTTCACTTGTTTGATAAAATCTGCATCGCCGATAATTTCAGCAATTAGTGAAAAGGTGAAGAAATTCGCAATGGTCAGTGCCGCAATAACAGTTGTTGCAATATGGATTTTTATAAGTTGCTTATGTTTCATTTCTTTTCAATTTCACAAACAAAACTATGTAGTTTCATGCTCTTAAAATTGTAGGAATCGGAAATCGGGCAGGTTTTCGCGAATCTTTTTGGGACTTTGGTCGGTAAGGTTTTTAATGGTGTTGGAAAAATATGCTTGATCGGCAAAATTTTGATCGTAGGAAAGTGAAGTTAGCGAGGAAGGATCGTTCTTCATTTGGAAGACAGACTGCTTTAATTTTACCAATTGTAAATAGTCTTTCGGAGAACAGCCGATGTATTTATAGAAATAATTCCGAAGCGTTCTGCTAGTAACGCCAACCGTATCGGCGAGAAACGAAATTGACACACTTCCTCTTGTGGCTTCAATTGTTTCCATTACGATTTCAATTTGCGAGAGATCTTTCGCTAGAACCGTATTTTGGAAGATTTTTTCCACCTCGGTAAACATTTCTTTGGTTGAGCCGCAGGTATCAATTTTTTTCTGGAATGATTCGGCTTTCTTTCCAAATAATTCCTTCGTATTTATAATCCAAGGCAATTCGGAAACATTTTTATTCGTGAGATAGGCCAAGGTAAAGGGTTTTACGTGCGCACCCAGTATTTTCAAGCGATCGGTCAATGGCGCAACCGAAATTTTATCTGTTGAAATTCGCGAAATGATCATTTCCGCAGTTTGCGATTTATTTTTTGAATGATTCGTTACCGAAAATGGGTGTTCGAAAAAATAACCAAATGTTAAGCGTGGAAAGGGAAGTACATACTCCTCTTTCATTACTAATTGGGAAACAGGAATATCTATAAAAAAGTAGTAGTCGACTAATTTTTGTAGAAAATGGTTTTTGGGCAGTTGAATCTGAAAGCCATTCTCCATTTTTTAAATAATTAAATATTATAAAACAGTATTCAGTGCAATCTCTACCATCTTTGAAAAACTGCCTTCGCGCTCTTCGGCGGTAGTTGTTTCGCCAGTAACCAAGGAGTCGGAGATGGTTAAAATGGCCAATGCCTTCACCTTAAATTTGGCGGCAATGGTATAGAGGCCGGCGGCTTCCATCTCTACGCAAAGCACTCCAAAATCGGCCCACTTTTTATAATTATTGAAATCGTCTTCGTAAAACTGATCGCTCGATAATACATTGCCAGCTTTTATTGGAATGTTGTTTTCCTTAGCATAGTAAGCCGCTTTCATAAACAAATCGAAATCGGCAGTAGGCGAGTAGTCGCTATTGATAAAACGGGTGTTGTTAATGCCAGAATTAGACGATGCCGCCATGGCAATTACAATATCACGAAGGTTTATATTTTTTTGATAGCTGCCCGCGGAACCCACGCGAATTAAATTTTTTACGCCGTAATCGTTTATAAGTTCGTGGCAGTAAATTAAAGCTGAAGGAATGCCCATGCCCGTGCCTTGCACTGAAATTGGTTTTCCCTGAAAAGTTCCAGTATAGCCCAACATACCGCGTACATCGTTATAGCATTTGGCATTTTCGAGAAAGGTTTCTGCTATCCATTTGGCGCGCAAGGGGTCGCCGGGCAGTAAAACCGATTCGGCAATTTCGCCTGCTTTGGCTTCAATATGAGTGCTCATCTGTATTGTTTTTTGTGGAGGTAACTATTTCAATTCCTGAAGAAGTTCCAATTCTGCTCACTCCCAAATTAATATATGCTTTTGCGGTTTCGAAATCCCGAATTCCGCCAGAGGCTTTAATTTTTAAACTGTCGCCCACTTCTTCAACCATTATTTTAACCACTTTTTCGGAAGCTCCGCCCGTGCCAAAACCGGTTGAGGTTTTTACATAATGGGCCTTGGCATTTTTACAAAGCTGGCATGCCTGTCGTATTTCGGCTTCAGTTAAATAGCAAGTTTCAAGAATTACTTTTAAGGTGCGGCTACCAATAGCTTCTTTTACCGCGGCAATTTCGTCCTGCACTTGGGAGTACAATTGGGCTTTAAGCAACCCTATGTTTAGGACCATATCAATTTCGTCGGCGCCGTTGTTTACAGCTTGTGATGCTTCGCAAATTTTAGCGTGCTGGCTCATTGCGCCTAATGGAAATCCCACTACCGAAGCAATTTTAACATCGGT
Source organism: Aequorivita flava (assembly GCF_038742595.1). Classification (NCBI taxonomy): domain Bacteria; kingdom Pseudomonadati; phylum Bacteroidota; class Flavobacteriia; order Flavobacteriales; family Flavobacteriaceae; genus Aequorivita; species Aequorivita flava. Next base: position 182,027 of record NZ_JBANCF010000001.1, read on the forward strand.
ATTTTTTAATTGGTCGGCGGCTAATGCAACGTAACCGCTGTTTACACAGACCGCATAAAAATTATACAATTTGGCTTCATCGCAAAGTTGAACGATGTGCTCCGGCAGGGCGGTGGCTTTTAAAAGGGTATGGTCTATGTAGCGGCTTAGATCCATTAATTTTTGTGTTGGTTTATGATGGTCACCAATTCATTTTTCTGGAGCACACCGCTTTGGCGCCACAGTTGTTTGCCGTTTTTAAAGAGAATCATTGTAGGAACACCGCGCACTTGGTATTGCGCAGCCAAAGGTTGATTTTTATCGACGTCTATCTTTACAATTTTTACTTCGTCGCCCAATTCGTCTTTTACTTGTTTTAAGATAGGAGCGAGCATTTTGCAGGGGCCGCACCAATCGGCAAAAAAATCGACTAGTACAGGGGTTTCGGAATTGATTATGTTTTTAAAATTGCTTTTCATTGTCGGTTGTCTGTTTTCGGTTGTGGGTTGTCTGTTTTCGGTTGTCTGTTTTCGGTTGTCTGTTGTGGGTTGTCGGTTGTCTGTTGTGGGTTGGCTGTTGTGGGTTGTCTGTTGTCTGTTGTGGGTTGTGGGTTGTGGGTTGTGGGTTTGGGTTTTAGCCTAGTAATGGGTTTTTTTTGAATTTCCGTAGTACGGGCATTAGCATTTCCAAAGGAATTTGAATGGAATAGGTTCCGGTGTAGGAGGGGCAAATAACGCAGTCGTCAAAGTAAAATTCTACCACTGAATCGTTTACTACAAAATTGTTTTTGGCGTTAAAGAAATCGTCTGTGGAAATTGCCCAACAATCGTAATACAATTCGCCCGAATTAATTTTTTCCTTTAAAAGGGAGTTTAAAATTTCACGAACTTCTTCTTCGGTACCGTCATTAAAAAAGTCTTCAAAATTCATAAAAACGGCACGCTCCAAATCGAAATTTAAACATTGAAACGTGTAGGAGGCGTGTGCGGCACCGGTGTAGTGGTTTTCTTTATAAAACAGCACGCTAATGAGTCGGTCGTTGAGATTGTAAATTTTATAATCTACGAAACGCTTTTCGTTTTGGCGTGGAATTCCGAGGGAATCGCACAGTCGTTGTTCTTCTAAAATTTGTTGTTCTATCCCTTTGGCATCTAGAAATTTAGTGGCGATATATTCGTTAAAGACCTCGAATTGCGGTTTAATTTTTTCGTTGAGATAGGGGTATTTAAAATCTAGGGTATAGTCGTTATTTTCCTTTAAAAACGACTTGGAAACAAGTAAGTTTTCCAGTTCTGCTTTTGAATCCTTTTTCTCCAGTAATTCCGTTCGTTTTAAGATAAGGGTTTTTTGTTGTTTCTCTAAATTTTCATTTGAAAGCTTTAGGGAGTCAACAATTTCTTCCTGGACGTTTAGCGGATCTACTTTAATTTCTTCGTTTTTGCGATCGTCTTTACAACCAAAAAATAAAAGGATAAAGATTATGGGCAGTAGGTTTTTCATTTCAATCGGATTTATCGTTTAAAAATACACAAACCTTTGTTTATGCCGAAAAGTGACAGGTTTTTTTTTGAATTACTGGCTCAGCAGCATCTTTAGTTTTGCGAGCATGACCACTTCGCTTTTGTTTTTACCTGCAAAGGAGCTGGCAATGGCATCTGCGGTTTCCCAAATAAGTTTTTTTCTTTCAGCGGTAAAAAGGTTTGGGTTTTCTTTTTTGTAATCTGCAAAACTCTCAAAACAATCGTTGGCGTCTAGCTGTTCGTAATCAAACCAATCAAAAACAATTTCAATTTGGTAGGCCGCATCGGTATGAAAAGGATCTTCGTATTCGTCGAGGTTTTTCCATTTTTCAGCAACTATATTTTTTAAAGTATCGTATTCGGTCTTTCGCACTACATTATCGGCAGCCGCAATTGCATAAAAAAGTTCGCCCATTTTTTGGTAAAAAAGCAATTGGGGCTTATTTGTATTTTCCATAACGTTATAATTTTTAAGGATGTAAATTTATATTGTTTTCTTTGGAATTTTTATGATAAAAATCAGTTCAATAAAACTGTTTAAATTCGTTACTTTTGGGGGATGAAGGTGTTTGAAGAAAAAAAGGACAATATTTTTAAAATTCTTTCTGAATCTATTTCAGAAGGGATTGTAATTGTAAACGAAAAGCAGGAAATTGTTACTTCGAACGAAGCGGCAGACCAAATGTTTGGCTATGAGCCTGGCGAACTTTTGGGGCAAAACCTCAATGTTTTAATTCCGCAAAAATATCATCGAAACCACCACCATCAAGTGGATGAGTTTATGGAAAAGAGCGATCCGCGGCAAATGGGGCATGGGCGCGATCTGTATGGAAAACGGAAGGACGGAAGTACCTTTCCGGTAGAGGCGGGCTTAAACCCTTTTGAAATTTACAACAGCAAATACGTAATGGCGTTGGTAACAGACATTACGGTTAGGAAAAACCAAGAGTTGCAAATTATAGAGCTTAACTCGCAGTTGGAACATAAAATTGACGCGCGCACCAAAGAGCTAAAACAAACCATTTTAGAGCTAGAGGAGGAGGTAACCAAACGGCAGGAGGCAGAACACAAGATAAAGGAATCGCTGCGAAAGGAACGCGAGCTTAACGAGCTAAAAACAAAGTTTTTATCGTTGGTGTCGCACGAGTTTAAAACACCTTTAAGCGGAATTCTCACATCGGCCACCTTGGCGGGTAAATACACCGAAACCGCGCAACAGGATAAGCGCGATAAGCATTTAAAAACCATTCAAAGCAAAGTAAAATACTTAAATAATATTCTCAATGATTTTCTTTCTATTGAACGTTTGGAATCCGGGAAAGCCACTTATAAATTTGATACCTTTCCGTTAAGCAAGGTAGTGAATGAGGTAATTTACAATTCGAATATGCTTTTAAAGGATGGCCAACGAATAAATTATCCGAATAATATTGATGATATTACGGTAAATTTTGATGAGAAAATCTTAGAACTGGCGTTGACCAATTTAATTAACAATGCCATAAAGTATTCGCCAGAATTTACAAAGATTGATGTGGTTGTGCGGCCTAATAACACTTCGTTGAGTATTGATGTATTAGATGAAGGAATGGGTATTCCCGCTAAGGAGCAAAAACATATCTTTAACAGGTATTTCCGTGCCGAAAACGCCTTGCTCAATCAGGGTACCGGTATAGGTTTAAATATAGTGAAAAGCCATTTGGAGAGCCTTGGTGGCACTATAGATTTTGAAAGCGAAGAGGGTAATGGCAGTAAGTTTACCATTACTTTCCCCATAAATAACAACACAAATTAATATGAAAAGAATACTTCTTATTGAAGACGATATTGCTTTAAGGGAAAACACCGCCGAACTATTGGAGCTTTCCGGGTTTATGGTTTTTACCGCGGCAAACGGCAAAATTGGCATTGAGAAAGCAAAAAAGGAAATTCCAGATATTATTGTTTGCGATATCATGATGCCCGAGATAGATGGCTACGGGGTATTAGAAAGTATGGCGTCTGAAGAAAGAACCAAACATATTCCGTTTATATTTCTTTCGGCAAAGACGGAACACAAGGAAATACGCAAGGGAATGGATATGGGGGCAGACGATTACCTCACCAAACCTTTTGACGAAATGGAGCTAATAAGCGCTGTGGAAAGCAGATTGGCTAAAGCAACTATTTTAAACTTGCGTGAAAATTACAAGGCGAATGATACAGCCGAAGATGACGAAAATCTTCAAAATTTAAACCAGTTAAAAAACTATTTTTACGACGAAGGTGAAATTGCCAAATACAAGAAGGGAGAGGCTATTTACCAAAATGGCGACCATTCCAACAATATGTTTTTAATTTTAAAAGGAGTGGTAAAAACGCATACAATGGATGCCAATGCCAAAGAGCTTATTACCGGGCTGTACAAGGCTGATGATTTTCTGGGTTTCACTTCTTTTGACGATAACATTCCATATACCGAAACCGCTACTGCAGTAGAGGAGACGGAAGTGGCCGCCATCTCCAAAAATTTTGTGAGGGATATTTTAAAGAAAAGCCAAGATGTTTCGCTTGAGTTGATGAATTTGCTTAGCGACAATCTTTCGGAAATAAAACTGCAATTGGTAAAAATGGCTTATAGTTCGGTACGTAAAAAAACGGCCAACACCATTTTACAATTTGTGGACGTTATGAACAAAAAGCCGGAAGCAGCCCTTAAAATATCGCGTAATGACCTAGCAACTACGGCGGGTATTGCAACTGAGAGTTTAATACGAACGCTTTCAGATTTTAAAAGAGATGGTATTATTGAAATAGAGGGGCGCGACATTCGAATTATAGATTTGGATGGCCTGCGAAATATTGAATAGGTTTTGTTACAAAGTAAGCCCTAGTTTTTAAAACTGATTTATATCATTTTCTATACCTAGCCGTTCAAATACATTTGTCAGTATTAAAAGATAATAATGATGAACGTATTAATTCCAACGGATTTCTCCGAAAATTCACATAATGCCATTCGGTATGCTTTGGATTATTTCGCAGCTATTCCCGTGAATTTTTATCTGCTTCACATTTCGCCCAATACTGCTATGCCTGCAGACGATGATTCAGATTTACTGTTTAATACGGCAGCTTCCCAAGGCACGGCGCAAGGGTCTATTACAAGTTTACGGGAAGAAATACTGCACTTTAAATTATTGGCTAAAAACGCTGGACATCAATTTTTTGCCATTCACGAAAACATGCTTTTGGTTGAAGCAATTCGCAAACAAATTGATGCAAAGGAAATTGACTATGTTTTAATGGGCACCAAGGGGGCTTCAAAAAACAACAGGAATGAAATAGGGAGCAATACCAGTGAAGTAATTACCAAAGTAAAGTGCCCAATCTTTGTAATTCCCGAAAATGCCAGGTTTAAAAAGATAAAGAACATTTCGTTTTTAACAGATTATAACTGTATTTATAGAAACAAGGTAATCAATGGGCTTTCGCAAGCGCTACTAATTCAGAAAGCTGCATTAAGGGTGTTGCATATTCGATCGCAAAATACAATGCTCAGCGCCGCACAAACAGATAACAAAGGGTTTTTACATTATTTTTTTAAGGATATAAAGCACAGTTTTCATTTTTTGGAAAATAAAAATATTGAGGCCGGCGTACAGGATTTTGTTGAAACTTGGGAAATAGATTTAATAGCCGTAGTTGCAAAAAATTTAAACCTTACCCAACGCCTTCTTTTTAATAGAATTAATAAGTCTATTTCATATCCATACGAAGTGCCTTTTTTAATACTGCACGAATAGCTGCTGCAAAGAGTACAAAAAACGAACTTTTACCTAAAGTTGTTTCTTTCTGAAATTGGGAAATCTTCATAAAAATCTTCGAAGGTTTTATCTGTGGTATAGTTATCTTTTAAAACGTTTACTACGCTATAAATTAGGGTAACCTGCCCTATTACCGTAAGATAAAATACGAAGCGAAACGGAAAATCGAGTGCGGCAAAAATGGCTACGGTAAGCAATATTCCGGTAACTATCAGTAAATATGTTAGGGCGGAGGCTTTCATTTGTTTTTTATTACAAAATACAAAATTGAGGGCCGAATTTTTCATAAGAATTCATTAAAATTGGTGGCAATGGTTGATAATTATCATATTTTAACGAAGTGATAATCACTATCTTTACGTAGTTGAACTTAAACAAGTTTCCATGCAAAAAATACTAATACCTACTGATTTCTCTGAAAATTCGCTAAACGCCGTTCTTTACGCTACCGAACTTTTTAAACACAATCCGGCCGAAATATTTTTACTTCACGCTTTTGCCGATCAAGTTTACGAAGAGAAGTCGCGATTTGCCGATGAAATTTTTGAAGAACTGCAGCAAAAAGCGCTTACAAAAGCGAAGGAAGCTCTGAACGATTTACAAACTAAGGTTAGTGCTATTTCGCCAAACCCAAAACACACCATCCATACTATTGCCGAATTCGGTTTGTTGGTAGATACCACCAACGATTGGGTGGAGAAGGAAAATATAGATGTAGTGGTTATGGGCACCAAGGGCGAAACGGCAGACAAGCAAATAACTTTTGGCAGTAATACGCTGCAGGTTATAAAATATGTAAAATGCCCTGTGCTTGCCATTCCTTCGGGATATAACGATATACACCCTAAAAACATACTGTTTTCAACAGATTACCTTTTGCCTTTTAAAAGGCGCGAATTAAAATTGGTAAGCACTATTGCCAGGTGCTTTGCTTCAAAAGTAGAATTCTTTTTCGCTTCCAAATTTGAATCGCTTTCGTTGCGACAGGAAGACAATAGAAATTTTCTAAAAGCTTCGTTTGCCGATAACCAAATTGATTTTATACAAAAGGACGATACAAATATCACAAAAGCAATTAACACATATATTATTGAAAACCCAATAGATATGCTGGTTATGGTTAATACCCGCCATTCGTATTTAGAAAATATTCTGTATCAATCTACTATTGAAAAAATAGGCTTGCATATTGATATTCCTTTTTTAGTACTTCAAAACTTACCTAGATAAATCTTTAATACATTTTTAAATGAAAAAAATACTCGTTCCCACCGATTTCTCGAATAATGCTTATGCGGCATTGTTTTACGCTACTAAACTTTTTAGTGATGAAGCCTTGCAGATTACCATTCTCCACTCCTTTAGTGACGAAATAGGTAAACTCACCAGCCGAGTAGATATTGGCCGTTCCGATGTTATTATTAAAAAACTGTACAAACAGTCTGATGAAGATGGCGAACAATTGGTGCATAAAATAAAATTAGACTCGGCTAAAGTAGCCCATAAGTTTGAGGTGATTTCCACTCCGGCGAGTTTGTCGAGAACTATAAATAAGTTAGTTGCCGCTGAAGGCTTTGACCTAGTGGTAATGGGTAGTAAAGGGCGTACGGGAGCCGAAGATGTGCTTATGGGAAGTACCACAATTGCCATTACCAAATCTTTAGAAGGTTGTCCGTTACTTATAATTCCCCGCGAGGTAGATTTTGTTATTCCTACAAACATAGGCTATGCTACGGATTATAACGATTTTTATCAATTGTCTAAATTAAGGCCTATCGTCCGGTTGGTGCGGCAGTATAATTCTAATTTACATATAGTGCATGTGGGCGATGAGAAAGAGTTGGATTCTAAGCAACAACAAAATTTGGAGCAATACAGAAACGACCTCACGGAATACGATACTGAGTTTCATTTTATTAAAAGAACCCAAAACGTTTCAAAATCACTTCACGGTTTTGTTGACAGTAAAAATTTAGATCTTTTGGCATTGGTTTACCACAAGCATGCATTTTTAAAGCAGTTGTTCCGCGAGCCGGTGATAAGCAGGGTGGGGAAGCATACGCATGTGCCTACTTTGGTAATTCCTTTAAAATAGCGGGTGTTTAGTTAAGTCGTAAAAAAACCGTAATTTAATGATCTAAATTTCGGAATGCTATGGCACTTATAAATCATGTAGTGGTGAATTACCCTAGCATTCCTGTATTCACTTTATTAAATATTTTATACCGATGAAAAAACGAATATTGATTCCCACAGATTTTTCGAGAAATGCGTTTAACGCCATTAAATATGCCATGGCGCTTTACAAACGAGAGTTTTGTGAATTTATAATTTTACATACCTACTACCATTCTGGATATTCTAAAGACAATTTTTTAATTCCCGAACCTTCCGAAAAAGCGCATAAAGCTGCCAAGGAATCTTCCGAAGAACGGATGAATAAACTAAAGCAACAGATGGGGCTTTACGAAAAAAACGACAATCACGACTTTCAATTTTTAAGTGAATTTGGGTCATTTTTTGAGGTTTTAAAGAAAGTCATAGAAAAGGAAGATGTAAAACTGGTAGTGATGGGAACCCGTGGGGAAACAGACGATAATTCGGTGATTCTAGGTAGTAATACGGTAAATGCCATGGAAAAGGTGCGCAATTGTCCGGTATTGGGCATACCTGCAAATACTGCATACAAGGATCCTAATGAAATTGTATTTCCCACCAGTTTTAAAACACATTACAAAGAACGCGAATTGGAAACCTTGGTAGAAATTTCGCGAATAACGAATGCGCCAATACGTATTCTACACGTTAAAAAAGGTAAGCAACTAACAGAAGACCAAGAAAAAAACAAAGAACTTTTAGAGCGAATATTAGATGCCGCTGAGTTTACACATCACAAACTTTACGATATAGATTTGCAGGAAGGGGTGCGTTGTTTTGTACAAAGTCGGGAAAGCGAAATGATTGCCTTTGTAAATAAAAAGCACAATTTCTTCGGAAGTATTTTCTCCAATCCCATGGTTAAGGAGCTCGGAATGCACACTACCGTGCCTTTATTGGCTATGCACGATTTGCGAAACTAGTTTGTTTCTTTTTTTATAAGTGAATTTTAAAACTGTGGTAATCGCAATTGCGACAGTAAAACCACGAATATATTTAGCGAGATAGAATTATGCAAAAACATATTTTAATACCCACGGATTATTCTAGAAATGCATTTAACGCTATTGTTTATGCTTTTGAACTTTTTAAGAAAGAGGAATGTGTTTTCCATATTTTCCATTCCTATTTTTTGTTCCGTTCCGCACAGGGAAACATTTTGTTTCCGGAACCCGAACCCCATGAATACGATGCGGTAGCCCGCGCATCTGGGGCAAGTATGCTGCAATTAAAAAACAAGGTAGAACTCTTGGCGGATAACCCAAAACATACGGTGTATTTTGATCATAAATTTGGTACCCTGATTGAATTATTGGAAGAAAAGGTAAAGCGAAATAATATAGACCTTATAATTATGGGAACCCGTGGTATAACTGATGATACAAAGGTAGCCTACGGTCGTAATTCAGTAAATGTAATTGAGAGTATAACCGGGTGTGCCGTTCTGGCCGTTCCCGCAAATGTACATTATAAGCGAATTAACGAAATTGTGTTTCCCACCAATTTTAAAAGTGAATTTAACGAGCGGGAGATAAATACTTTTGTAAAGATTGTACAATTGGAAAAATCACCAATTCGGATTTTACATATTGGCAAGGAAGCCGAATTATCTGAACGGCAAAGAAGCAATAGAAAACAATTGGAATCGTATTTTGAAGGATTGGAATACAGCTATCACTGGCTTGAGAAAACAGGTGTTAAAGAAGGGGTGCTCTCCTTTGTGGACGATAGAAATAGTGGAATGATAGCTTTTGTAAATAGAAAGCATTGGTTTTTTGGCAGTATATTTTCAAATCCGTTGGTTAAAAGTTTGGGCGTGCATTCCAAAGTTCCCATTTTGGCTCTTCACGATTTAAGGAATTAACTTAAAATAAAAATAGTGGTTGAAGTTATAAAGCATTCCGGGGAACGGTCTCAGTTTTCAATTGATAAACTAAAATCTTCGCTGCGGAAAAGTGGGGCAGACGAAGCATTGGTAGCCGAAATTGCCAATAACGTCCGCGACGAATTGTATCAGGGTATTTCAACCAAGGAAATCTACAACCGCGCCTTTGCGCTTCTCAAAAAGAAGAAAAGAGGCTATGCTTCAAAATATAAGTTAAAGAAGGCTATTTATGAATTGGGTCCCACTGGTTTTCCGTTTGAAAAATTTGTGGCTGCAATTCTTTTTTACAGCGGTTATGAGGTAAAAATAGGTCAGTTTTTACAGGGAAAATGCGTCACCCATGAAGTTGATGTAGTAGCCCATAATAACGGTATATATGTAGTTGCCGAATGTAAATTCCACAGCGATGAAGGGCGAAATTGCAATGTAAAGATTCCGCTTTATATCCATTCGCGCTATCGCGACATTCTAAATTTTTACGGTGATGAAAACAATGGCGATAAACCGAACGAAGGGTGGGTAGTTACAAACACGCGTTTTACCGAAGATGCCATAAAATATGGTACCTGCGTAGGCCTTTATCTTTTAAGTTGGGATTACCCGAAAAACAACGGCATAAAGGATCGGATAGACCGGTTGGGACTTTATCCGGTTACTGTTTCAACTTTGCTCAGCAAGCGCGAAAAACAGTTTTTACTCAGTCGCGATGTGGTGCTCTGCAAACAATTAATAGACGATCATTTTTATCTGGATCATTTGGGAGTTTCTGACAACCGAAAAGTCCGAATTTTAGAGGAAATAAATATTTTGTGCCAAAACCATTAAGTATGCAAAAGATAAAAATCCATTTTCTCGGCGCCGCGGGAACCGTAACGGGTTCTAAATTTTTAATTGAAACCCCCGAACACAATATTTTGATTGATTGCGGGATGTTTCAAGGTATAAAGGAATTGCGCGAAAAAAACTGGCAAGAGTTGCCCATCAATGTTTCGAAAATAGATGTGGTGCTGCTTACGCACGGGCATTTAGACCATACAGGATATTTGCCGCGATTGGTAAAACAAGGTTTTCGAGGCAACATAATCGGAACTGCGCCAACGCTTGCCATTGCTAAAATTATTTTGCATGACAGCGCTAAAATTCACGAAGAGGAAGCAGAAAAGGCCAATGATGAAGGCTATTCCAAACACAAGCCTGCGGAGCCCTTTTACAGCGTACGGGAAGCTGAGGTAACACTTGGATTTTTTAAGGCGGAAGAAAGAGACCAATGGCTTGAACTTTCAGAAAATATAAAATATCGATTTAAGTATAACGGGCATATAATTGGTGCTACTTTTATTGAGCTTCAAATCTTTGGAAAAACTTTTGTGTTTTCGGGAGATATTGGTAGAGTCCACGATTTACTGCTTTTTCCGCCCGAAAAACCAAAATGGGCAGACTATCTTTTTATGGAAAGTACGTACGGAAACAAGCTACATCCGGAGGAAAGCGTTTCTGACAAATTGGTGGAACTCATCAATAAAACCATTCACAACCGCGGAAATCTGATTATCCCCTCTTTTGCGGTGGAACGTTTGCAAACCTTGATGTTTTTGCTTTGGAAACTGTACAATGAAAACCGAATTCCGAACATCCCAATATTTATTGATAGCCCAATGGGCAACAATGTACTTTCGGTGTTTCAAAATTTTCCGGATTGGCACAAAATACCAATGAAGGAATTTAACGCAATGAACAATCGAATGCGTATAATTACTTCCTATAAAGAAACTTGGGAAACTATTGATAATCCGCAGCCCAAAGTGGTTATTGCCGGTAGTGGCATGGTGACTGGCGGAAGGGTTTTAACCTATTTAAAACAGATGATAGACAAAACCAATACCACCGTTTTATTAGTGGGTTACCAAGCTGAAGGTACCCGTGGCCGCCAAATGCTGGAAGGGGCACAAGAGCTAAAATTCTTTGGAAAATACTATCCCGTAAAAGCCGAAATACACCATATTGAAAGTCTGTCGGCACACGCAGATCAACAAGGGCTTTTGGATTGGTGCAGCGATATAAAGAATATTCCCGAAGCTACATTTCTTATTCACGGAGAGCCTACGGCACAGGATGCGTTGCGGGTGAAATTACACGATGCTTATGGCTGGCAGGTAAGTGTTCCGAAGTTGTATGAGATAAGGGAGTTTTTGGTGTAATAATCAATCATTTTATACTGTTTGTTAACTATAAATTGCACAGTTTTTTAATTTCATTTAAAACTCTATTTTTTCTCACAGGCGAGATCCCTATTTTATCCAGTAAAAAGGACGATTCATAAAGTTCTTTGGTGAGGATAATATTCTTTTCAATTAGAAGGTGTTTTTCGTGTTTGGTCAAAGTTGTTAATGTGGTGATAGGGTAGAGGGCAAACTTATCTACGTTTTGTTTTATTCCGTTGTTTTCGGGATAATCCCAACTCAACAATTGAAGTTCCACGCATTGGGAATAGTCAATGGCATCTTTAGTAAAACGGGTGTTTGTTACCAACCACCCTTGTTTTAAATGCGATGTTTTCGCAGCGTCGCTGTTCCAGCGTTTTTGAATGTCTAGAAAGCGGGAGTTTATGTATAGCGGGACTTTCACATTGCTCACGGCCTTTGGGTCTGAATGGAATTTACATTCCACGGCATACGTATTGCCGTCTTTTTCAGCTAAAACATCCACCTCGTGGGTAACACATTGGCCTTGAATCGTAACGCCTACTTGGGTTTCGTACCCGTGATGTTTTAGCAATGCGCCAATCAATCGTTCAAAAGGAAAGCCAGTCGGCCCAAGATCTAAAATTGCCCGTTTCAAACTGTATTTTGAAGCTGATATTCTATTGCGTTTTTTTAACAGTGAAAAGGCCTTTTTGTAGATTTCTTTGGAAGGAATGCCGTTGTAAAGCGTGGGCATTATGTTTTCTACAATTTCGTCTATTTCACTTTCGGAAGCTTTGCTTCTTCTAAGTGAAGTTTTTAACTTTTCAACCTTAAACTCTTCAATCTCTCCATTGAATTTTTTAATCGATATGATTTTAGTTTTCATATAATTTCCACTTAAATTTAAAATCGCAAAATTTCCGTCATTAACCCAAAACGGATGATATCCAGTTGATGCCTAAAGTAAATATTGTAATAATCCAGACCGTGATAAAACTTGACAAAAAAACCAATATCCTCAAAAAATTTGGGATGGTAATAAAATGTAAAAGCCCCACTAAATCGTTTTGTGTCAAAGGTTTTCCAATCATTTATTTCATCTAGCATCCAAGTGGTTTCAATTTTAAGTGAAAAGTTAGCCTTTCTTTTCTTACTGAAAAAATCACGGTCTAAAGGAAGCTTGTAAGCAAAAAACGAATTGTGCCATCTAAGTCCGCTGTACTGTCCTTGCAACTCGTTCAGCATCCAACTTTTGGGATGTATTTCCAAAGAGCTTTTAAAAAATTTCACTGCATTTACTTGCGAGCCGTATGAGGTGTCTATAAATCCTATTTCAAGAAAATTGGTAGCAAAGTTCCCCGATTGCAAATTGATGGAACCATCACCATTGTAAAAATCGCCATCCTGCCCGTTGGAATGATGAGCTATTCTTCCGAACAAAGTAGTGTGATGTGCCAATTCAGGATAACCGAATAAATAATACAAGGAAAGCTGCGGAATATAGCTGGGCGTTTTTACGGGGTATGAGTCCGCGTTAAACATCCTAATAGTAATTTGCGGCGTAAGTACCATCATCAATCTTGAATCTGCTCGCTTTCTAACTACAAAATTTGGGTTGAGGTTGGCTTCAAACATAAGTGGCTCTATATTGCCGATGTCTGTGGGAAATGTAATATAGCTATCGCTTTGATTAATGTGCGCAATTTGCGAGAGATAAAGGCGCGGTAGGGTGTCAGTTTTTTGTTGTGCAAAAGCACTAGTTATCCACAAAAGAAATAGTACTATGTGGAATGAGCAGCTCATATTTTTTTATTAGTACTTAAATTAATAAGACCGGCTATTATTAGGGTGAACGCAATCCTGAACGCCATTGCGCCAATGGTTTTGCTTTCGTAAAGCCCACCAGCGTGAATATGAATATAAAATGCGGCGAATGCAAAAAGCAGAATGAGAACTGCCGAAAGCATCAGCCAAAAGGGCCATTTTTTCGCCTTTAAAAAACCATAAGCTGCAATTAAATACAGAATACCCATTATTAGATTTGTCTTTACAATAAATGGCACATAATTTCCTTCTTTTGCTCGGATGCCAAACCAATCGAATAAAACGGAGCTACTCATAAATATGGTAAGTAAGGCGAAAGCAATTAGTATTCCTGCAATTATGTATTTGAATATTTTATTCTTTTTCATGACTTAACCTTTTAAAATTTCCTTCGGTTTTCCCCGTACCACCATTTTGGTTTGTATTGTTCTTTAACCAATCCAAATCTTTTAATAGCGTGAATTTTTATATGCTCCACTACTTCTTCTGCAGAATCGGTCACGAAGATTAAATCCATATCCTCGGGGCTGATGCTTTCTTGTTTGACCATTAACTCAATATGTTCAGTCAATTCTTTGTGATATGTTTTATCGAAAATAACAATTGGGAAATGCTGAATTATCTTAGTTTGTATCAATGTAATCGCCTCAAAAAGTTCATCTAAAGTGCCCATTCCGCCCGGCATTACCACAAAGGCGTAGGAGTATTTCATCAATAGGAATTTGCGTACAAAGAAATACGGAATATCAATCCACTTGTGCAAATATGGGTTTGGTTTTTGCTCAAAAGGAAGAATAATATTTACGCCAACAGAATATCCACCAGCGTCATAAGCCCCTTTGTTGGCGGCTTCCATAATGCCGGGACCGCCTCCGGTCATAATGGTAAACCCTAATTTAGAAAGTTCGGCACCAATCTTTTCAGCATTTTTATAGTGTTCGGAATCTGGTGTAAACCTTGCGGAGCCGTAAACCGTTACACAAGGACCAATAAAGTGCATTTTACGGAATCCTTTTATAAAGTTGTACTGCACTTTAAATGTAAACCATAGCTCCTTGAACCGAGAACGCGGTCCTTTTAAAAATGGAGATTCGGTTTTTTGCAAATGATATTTAGGGGTTTTTTCCATTAGTTTACTTTTTTATAACTCCAAACCGCCAAAAGGTTCATAAGTATTGCAAAAAGCAGGGTCTTCAACATTTGCGGTAAAATGTCGCCAAAGCCAGATCCCTTCAGCAGAACCATTCGCACAACCTCTACAAAGTACTTTATGGGGTTGAATTCAGTAATTATCTGTGCCCATTTTGGCATGCTTTCTATTGGCGTGAACAAGCCGCTCATTAAGATAAAAATCACGACAAAAAACCAAGCGATAAACATGGCCTGCTGCTGCGTATCGGTGAAATTTGAAATAAGCAGGCCCATCCCGAGAATTACTAAAATATAAATAGAAGTGTAGGTATAGAGTAGTATTAAACTGCCCAGCATGGGCGTATTGAAAATTACTTTTGCCAGTATAAGTCCAATGGTCAGCAATCCTATTCCAATAACCCAAAAGGGGAAAAGTTTGCCGATAATAAACTGACTTTTGCGAATAGGGGTTACGTTAATCTGTTCTAATGTACCTATCTCTTTTTCGCGGACAATATTCATTCCAGAGAGAAAAAGGGTTATCATCGTTACAAGTAACACTAATATTCCCGGCACCATAAATGTTTTATAATCTAAAGTAGTATTGTACCAAAACGACGGAATACTTGCAATAGACACAGGCTGATCAGTTTTTTTTGAAATGTTCATTATAGACATTTTCACATCTTTATTAAAACTTTGAACAATCTGATTTACATAACCACTTGTAACCCCGGCAGCTGCGCCGTCAATAGCATTAATGGAGATAGACAGACCGGCGGTTTTTTCCTTTAGTAGATTTCGTTCAAAATTATTGGGAATTTCCAGGACCACATCAACCTCTCCAGTTAACATCGCGGAACTTGCTATTTTCTGTGAAGGAAAATTGGTTAAAACATCAAAATAGGTGGAAGCGTTAAACTTCTCTAGTAAGGTGCGGGAAGTAGTGGTGCGATCGTAATCTATATAGGCGAATTTTATGTTTTTTATTTCATAGGTCGCGGCATTAGACAAGATGACCAGTTGCAAAATGGGCAGGATAAAAATAATTGGCAACATCCCTTTATTTCTAAAGATTTGCTTAAATTCCTTTTGTATTATATAACCGATGGTCTTCATTATTCCAGTCGTATTTTATATTTCTTTATACTTAGTCCAATAAAGAAAAGGGTCATTCCTATCAGAATCAACGTTTCTTTCCAGATATACGCCATTCCCACACCTTTCAGCATTATGCCTTTTATGATGATGATAAACCATTTTGCGGGTATTATGTTGCTGATAATTTGAAGCGGTACCGGCATACTCGAAATTGGAAATATAAAGCCAGAAAGCAGTATCACGGGGAGCATCAAACCCATCAAGGAAATCATCATTGCGGCCTGTTGGGTTGCGGCGATGGTTGAGATTAAAATCCCCAGTGCCAAGGAAGTAATTATAAAAAGAACGCTTTCCAATCCCAGTAAAAAAAGACTTCCCTGTACGGGCATTTTAAAAATGAAAATGCTCAGAAGTACTATTACTGCTGCATTTATGACAGATAGAAAAATATATGGAACCACTTTCCCGATAATAACCTGAAAGGGTTTTAAAGGGGAAACCAAGAGAATTTCCATCGTGCCCAATTCCTTTTCGCGAGTAATGGAGATGGAAGTCATCATGGCCGAAACCAGCATTAAAATGATAGTCATTACCCCAGGCACGAACATAAACACGCTTTTAAGTTCTGGGTTATAAACCATTCGGGTTTGGGGAATTATTTGATACTCAATTTGGATCCCTTTATTTTTTTCCTGTTGATAATTTTGAAGTATTGCATTGGTATAATTGGTGATGGAATTGGCCGTGTTTGGGTCGGTAGCGTCTGTTATAATTTGAATAGTGGCGTTGTGATCCGCGATTAGATTTTTGCTGAAATCTTTTTCAAAATTTAAGACGGCTTTTATTTTTCCTTTTTTGAAAGTGGATTCTATATCGGCTTCATGGGCAATCATTTGTTTTATGGTGAAGTATTTTGAAGCCGAGATTTTATTGATAATTTCTTCGGTTGAAGCGTCTTTTGAATGATCTAAAATGGCAATATTTACGTTGTTTATTTCATTTGTAATTGCAAATCCGAAAAGCAATATTTGGGCAATAGGCATTCCGAAGAGTATAAAGAGCGATCGCCTATCCCGAAAGATATGGTAGAATTCCTTTTTTATAAAACCTATAAATCGTTTCATTTTTATTTAATCAACAATTTTAATTGTCTGGTCGAGCCCTTCGGCGTTGCTCAGGATAAACTAAAGACGAGACCTAATTGACAAATCCGAATTTTAAAGTTCTCGACTGCGCTCGAAATGACAGAAGGATTTTTCTAATCTTATTCAATATTTCTCGCAAGCTTCAGAAACACATCATTCATCGATGCTACTTTATATTGTTCTTTCAGTTTTTTCGGGGTGTTCAAAGCTTCTATTTTTCCATCTACCATTATTGAAACGCGGTCGCAGTATTCGGCTTCGTCCATGTAATGCGTGGTTACGAAAATTGTGGTGCCCTGGTCTGCTGCTTTGTAGATCATTTCCCAAAATTGTCTGCGAGTTATGGGATCTACGCCACCGGTGGGTTCGTCTAAAAAAACAATCTTTGGGTCGTGTAAAAGTGAAACCGAGAAGGAAAGTTTTTGTTTCCAGCCCAAAGGCAGAGAGCCGACCAATTTATTGCTAATGTTTTCCAAACCCAATTCCGAAATTAATTGCTCTCTTTTCTCCCGTATTTTTTTTCTCGACAGGCCGTAAATTCCCCCAAAAAATGTGATGTTTTCCTTTACCGTTAAATCGTCATAAAGTGCAAATTTCTGACTCATATAACCAATGTTTTTTTTAATGGATTCGGTTTGTGTATAAACATCAAAACCTGCAACATTTGCTTGACCTGAAGATGGCTTGGAAATTCCTATCAGCATTTTTATTGCTGTTGTTTTTCCAGCGCCATTGGCACCTAAAAACCCAAAGATTTCACCTTTTTTGACTTCAAAACTGATTGCATTTACAGCTTTAAAATCGCCAAATGCCTTTGTTAATTCTTCGACTACTATTACATTTTCTTTCTTCATTATTTCGCTAATTCCATAAAAGCATCCTCAATGTTGGGTTGGGTTATTTCTATGCTAATGCTTGTTAAACCTGCCTTTTCTAAATGTGATTTTAAATCGGTTACTTTAAAAGAATTCCTTTTATCTGTGTAATGCACAAACTCTCCAAACGGAAATACACTGTACAAATGTTCGTAATTTTGAAGCGTTTGAATTAGTTTGTACATATTATCTGCGCCCACATTGTAAATGGTTTTTGGGAATTTGTTTACAATGGCCTCGGGGGTGTCAATCTCTAATATTTCGCCTTGCTGTATCAAGGCAATTCTGTCGCATAATGCAGCTTCGTCCATATATGGCGTTGAAACCAAAATGGTAATTCCTTTTTTCTGCAAGCGTTTTAGCATTTCCCAAAACTCTTTCCGCGAAACTGGGTCAACGCCCGTGGTAGGTTCATCCAAAAAAAGCACTTTAGGTTTGTGAATTAACGCGCAACAAAGGGCGAGTTTCTGCTTCATTCCGCCCGATAGTTTTCCTGCACGTCGGTCTTTAAATGGGGCGATTTGAACATATATTTCTTCGATTAAATCGTAGTTTTCCTCAATGGTAGTTCCGAAAATTGTAGCGAAAAACGTTAGGTTTTCCTCCACCGTTAAATCTTGATAAAGTGAAAACCGCCCCGGCATATAACCCACGGCGTTTCTAATTGCCTTATAGTTTTTTACTACATCAAATCCTGCGACGGAAGCACCACCATCATCAGGAATTAACAGGGTTGTTAAAATCCTGAAGATGGTAGTTTTTCCTGCGCCATCGGGGCCAATTAATCCAAAAAGTTCGCCTGGCGCCACAGTGAATGAAATGTTCTGGACTGCTTTTACCTTTTTATAGGATTTACTGATATGGTTTAACTGTATACTCATCTGTAATAAAGAGTGGCCACTGTTTCCATCAGAATTAAAATCCGATGCAATAAAATGGCTTGCGCCGTTGACGCTTTTGTTTTATACTACATAAAGTAGTTGTAGTAGCCTTCTAGGTTTTCTTTGATGCTCGCTGTAATTTCAGAGCCTTCATCTGTGGTTGACACTTTTCCCAAAGCTTCAATTTTTTCGATAAGTGGGTGTAAGAAAACATGTAAGTTATCGTGTGAAGGACCTTCCATTGTACATTCTTTGACAACAAAGTTTTTTACCTCGTTTAGTTTTGACGCCAAATTATGATAGTCATCAACAGTATTTGTTTCGCTGGTTTTAACCATGTTCAGCATTTTGTCAACGCCTTCGGTGGTTTCCACATTGGCTTCCCATTTGCTGCCGTTGTCTAGTTTTATTTCATCTACCCAAGCATTGTTTATTGCATGGGTTTCGGCAGCCATTTCTTCCATATGGTGTTCGTGGGTTTCTTCGGTGGTTTTAACCGCATCGGTACTTTCGTGTTTGTGTTTTGCGTCGTTACAGCTTACTAATACTGCTGAAATGATTGCTAATGATAAGATTGTTTTTTTCATAATGTAAAATATTTAAGTGTTTATAGTTTAGCGTTTATTTTTGTTTTGGCAAAAGCAATTATATGACCATCCAGGTCGGCTATATATCCCACGGTATCGCCCCAATCGCGGGTTTGTAATTCACTGATATTTTTTGCGCCCATCTCGATTCCACGTTTTAAATAATCGGCGGGATTTGTTACTTTTAAATACAGTTCGCAGCGCGGAATACCATTGGCGGTTTTGGGATGCGGCATTGCCGGGCAAATAATGTTCGAAATCCCGCTCTCCGGCATCAACCCCAGCTGCACGGTTTCCGAGAGGTTGAATTCCGTCATTCCTGGCACATTCAAAGTCGGAGTTAAACCAAGCAATTTTTCATAAAATTCAGTACTCCGCACTTGATTAGAAACATATAATATAAATTCAACTGTTTTCATAATTTTTCCATTTTTTCTACCGCCAACCGCCAACCGCCAACCGCCAACAGACAACCGACAACCGACAGCTGACTACCGACTATCAACCCACATTTCCGCAGGCATTCCAATTTTTAGGCTACCGTCATTTTTTACGGTAACCTTTACTGCGTAAACAAGGTTTACTCGTTCTTCTTTAGTTTGAATTATTTTTGGGGTGAATTCTGCCGAAGCGGAAATCCAACTTATTGTTCCTTCGTAATCTTTCATTTCTTCGCCAGCATCTATTTTTACGTTTACTTGCTGCCCAATTTTAATGTTTGAAAGCTGCGTTTCACTTATATAAACTCGTAGCGTCATTTCCTCCATATTGGCGATTTTGTACAGCGGTTTTCCGAAGGAAACAATTTCGCCAGGTTCGGTATATTTTGTTAAAACCGTACCTTTTATGGGGTTTGTAACTTTACTTTTAATAATCTGATCATTGATTTGTGCCACTTTTGCTTCAATGGTTTTTACCTCATTAACAATAGGTGCGTTTTGGGTTTCTACATTCTTAATTTGCTTTTTTAAAACGTCCACTTGATTGTTGGCCTGATCTAATTGGCGTTGTGTTGCGGCCTTTTCAGTAAACATATTTTGAATGCGCTCTTGCTCGGTTTTTGCCGTTTGTAATTGTTGGTTTAAGACGCTTACTTGCGACCAAACACCACCCGATTTAGATGCCACTGTTTCTTTTTGAGCAAGCAATTGTTGTTTGTTTAAATAAAGCTGAAGTGTATCAACCAGTCCCACTACGGTTCCTTGTTCTAAAACCTGACCTTCTTCTAAATTTAGAAATTCGAGTTTTCCATTTGCTTCCGAAGAGATTGTAATTTCAGTAGCTTCAAAGTTGCCGTAGCCATCGGCTTTTTCGCCGTTGGAGCAGGAGTAGAGGCTTCCTATTAAGCCTGCCAAAAACAATATTTTTATATTTTTCATCGTAACTATTTAATTGAAACCTCCTTTAATTACTTTATAATTCGCCTTTGCCAGCGACAGTTGTATTTTGTGCAATTGTTCGTCAATTTTCGCTTCGTACAGATTGTTTAGTTCTCTTATATATTCTGAAGAAGTTATGGCGCCATTTTGCAATTGCGAAGTCGTGGCTTCCAAAACCTTTTCGCGCAACGCAATTATTTGAGTGTCTTTTTGCAACATTTTATCATATTTTTCAATGTCGTTTTCGGCTTCTTTTTGTCGCATTTGGTTGTTCAGCAAAAAGGTTTCTTTTTCGGTAGAAACTATTTCTTTTGAAATATCGAGCGTTTGTTTTTGCTCCTTTGTTTTTCCCCAATCGAAAATATTCCAATTCAATTTCAATCCAACCATATAAAAATCTTGAAATGAATTGTCCAGCATGTTCAGCCCCGGATTGCCGTAACCAGCCTGCGCAAAACCCAAAAGTTTTGGAAAATTACTTTTTGAAATCACTTCTTTTGAAGTTTCCAGCTGCGTTTCCTGTAAGTCGAAAAGTTCCAACTCGGGACGTTGCGTCTCGATTTCCTGGGCGACCAAAATGTCTGGATTTGCCAGGGTTGTATTACTGTCTAAGTTTTGGGAAAGCAACAAAGCTAGGTTGTTGAGTGCTTTCTTTCTATCGAAATTGATCTGCGAAATCTGCTGCTCCAACTTTAGCTGCTCTGCTTTCAACACTTGTTCGGAAGCGGGGAGAACGGCGCCGTATTTCACACCCGTATTCACTTCCTTTAGGCGCGAGTCGAGCTCTTCCAATTTTGAAAGAAGCAATTTTTCCTGTTCTTGAAAAAGCAACACATTAAAATAATTTTGATTTACTCGCGATTTTAAAGTGTACAGATTTACGGCAACTTGCTGTTGCTGGGTTGCTAATTGGGCAGTTTTTAATCTTGTGTTTGCCGCGATGTTTCCGCCGTTATAAATTAATTGGTTTGCATCTAACGTGGCGCGGTATTGGTCTTTGTTTGGCGGTATTACGGTTGAATTTGGTATTTGCAAAGGAAATTCAATCACGTCAGATTGATAGGTTGCTTGTGCGTTTAAATCTAGTTTTGGCAGTTTTTCCTTTTCCAAAACCTTAATTTCAGAGTTTGTTTTATCTTTCAATAAAGCCATCTGTTTAGCCAACGGATAATTTTTTTCCGCTAAAACATAGCACTCTTCCAAGGTGAGCGTTTGTTGGGCAAATGCCAAAATGGGAGCGATTGCAAAAAGTATAAATAGAAACTTTTTCATTTTTTAATTGAATTGATAATAAACTCCGCTACTTCGGTTTTACGCCGTTCCATCAATTGTTTAAACGCTTTATCGTCAATTTTTAAAAATCCTTTTAACAATGGCGTTGCGACGAAAGGGAAAATATTGAGCGAAATAATATTGATAAAAAGCTGCTCCCCGTCTATGGGTTTTAGCATGCCTTCTTCAACTTCTGCCGCAACCTGACTTTTAAATTTTTCCAATGTTGGAAACGCGGCATTTTGTTGAATTTTTTCAAAAAACTTTGGGTTTCGGTTTAATTCTTGAATTATGAAATTTGGCAAATAGGGATACTTCGATATAAAGGAAATATAGTTGCTCGTGAAGTTTTTCACCTTGTCTTCAATTGAAGAATCGTCGTTTAAAATCTTGTTGAGTTGGGGTGCCAAAAGTGAAAATGCGTTGCTGAAAACAGCTTCAAAAAGCAATTGTTTGCTTCGGTAATAATAGTGGAGCATGGCTTTATTAATACCGGCTTCATCTGCAATTTCCTGCATTCGGGCGCCGTCCATTCCCTTTTTCTGAAAAACGTTTTTTGCGGCATTTAAAATTTGCCCTTCGGTATCTTGATTTTTATTTGTCTTTGCCATTATTCAACTTTATGGTTTAACCATTTGGTTAACAAAGATAGATAATTTATCTTTACGGTGGGATATTTTGGAGATTTTTCGGAAAATGAAGTATGGGCGGTACTATTTTAAATATAAATAGAAGTGGTTATAAGCTAGTTTCAAGCTTCGGAAATGCAGGATTTTGCTTAGAAGAAACGTATCTTTACCTAAGGTTACTAGTTACTAGGCCTAATTAATTTACTACTATGGAAAAACTTTTTGTTTTGATTGCTTCCTTGTTTTTGCTTTATGGGTGTTCCAGCAGCCGTTTGGTAGATGAATACATAAATTCAGAAAGTCCAAATTTTCGGGCCAATAAGGTTTTGGTTGTGGGTTTAACGCCGGATGAGGGTTTGCAACGGCAGTTTGAATACAGTTTGGTAAATGCGTTGGGCAACGAAAATGTGATTGCCGTAAAGAGTGCGGAGTATTTTAAATTACCGGCGCTGGCAATTAATCAATCTGAAGAAAATCTTGCCAATCTTGAAAAGCAACTTTTGGAGGCAGGTTTTGATGCGGTACTTCTCTCTAAAATTACAGGGCAGGAGAGTAAGGTAACCATTGGGCAATCGTACCGAAATCTTACAAAATCCTTTGAATCGTTCAGCGATTATTACAGCGAAAATATACCGGTTTACCAGCCCGAGCCAATGGAAGCTTATCCAGTTTACAATACTGAAACTTCGTTGTATTGCCTTTGTCCCGGCGAGGAACGCGATTTAATCTGGCGCGGAAAAATAGACATTGTAGATCCTCCTGGAGCTGCATCTACCATTCGGGATTACGTAAAAACCTTGGTACAAACGCTTAAAAAAAACAATTTATTAATAGTAAAGTAAATTTGCTTTAACCTTATTCGTGAAGTACCAAAAGCGGCACGACGGTAGCATAACTAATTTTTGAAGTTTCCGAGCCAAAAATAAAACGATCTAAAAAGCTTTTTCGTCTGGTAACCATGGCGTGCAGTTGAATGGGGACTATTTGTACAAATGAACTTATTGCCAATGGTGCTGGCACGTTTTTTATGGTATAGCGTTCAAAACCGTGTTTTTTAAAAACTGCCTCGATATGGTTTTTTTTGGGCGAAACTACAATATCTGCTTCTTCAATATCTAGAATCTTAAGTGCGGCATTGTGCTTTTTTACGATGTTTAATACAATTTCGAACGATTTTTGCAAAACGTCGTTTTGATAGTTTAGCGAGAGCAAAACGGAATTTATTTTTTCGAAAGCGTATCCTTCCGGAATAACGAGTACGGGGCAATTTACATTACGTATAATTTTAATGGTATTACTGCCAAAAATCACTTCTTTTGCCCCAGTGGCGCCATTGGTTCCCATGATTATTAGGTGTATGTTGTGTCTGGCAACTGTTTGGTTTACTGCGGCTTCAATATCATCAAAATCTATATTTGGAATGAAGGTGAAGTTTTCATTTTCCGAAATAGATTCACAAAAACGAACCGTTTTTTCGAGTTCTGTTTTATTTTCCTTTAGAATACTGTCATAAACCGAAGTACCCGGCGTACTGTAAAGCATATCTGCAGTAAGGTAGCCTGTTGGTTTTTGTGTGTTTAAAATATGGAAGGTACACGTTTCACCTTTAAAAAACTGTAGTGCATACCTGATGGCATTCTTTGAATTTTTTGAAAAATCTGTTGGCAGAAGTATGTTTTTCATAGTCTCAGTTTTCCCAAAAGTACGTGATAAGTGTAAATTCTAAAATGATTTCTATCATAAATAATTTAGCATTATGCGGAATTATTAAGGCTGTATAAATTTTTAAGTCCTCAGCATTTTAGCAGGGTAGCTAATCAAGGACAAATAAGTCTGATATATGACGAAAATCATATTCTATTTAATGCCTTCACCTTAGTTTTGTCCTGTTAATTAATTCAAACAACTATGAAAAACATAATGAAATCAATGGCCGCTTTAGCAGTACTAATTTTAGTTAGCTGTGGCGGAAAAGAAGAAAAAAAGAAAGAGGGCATTCAGATTGGCCAAAAACCAGCGGCGACTGAAACCCCAAAGGAAGCACCAGTTTCTGATGTAAAACCATCACAGACAATAGATTTAACGAACAAGGGAGTGGGCCCGATTAAGAATGTAGAAATCGCTGCTACCATTGACGATGCTATGGCTTCCAAAGGTTCTGAAATTTTTAAGTCTAAATGTATGGCTTGCCATAAACCAGACAAAAAGTTTATCGGACCGGCGCCAACAGGGATTTTGGAAAGACGTACTCCAGAGTGGATTATGAATATGATTTTAAATCCTGAAGAAATGACGCAAAAGGATCCACTAGCAAAAGCTCTTTTAGTAGAGTTTAACGGGTCGCCAATGGCAAACCAACACCTTACCGAGGAGGAAGCAAGACAAGTATTGGAATATTTTAGAACACTTTAATATATACACTTAAGCAACCAACCCGCCCTTGCGGGACGCAAAATCCTGCAAGGGTTAAAAACCAAACAACTATGAAAACAATCATTAAACTATTTTTTGTTTCAGCTGCAGTACTGCTGTTTTCAGCTTGTAAAAACGAAAAAACTACCGAAACTGGAGCTTCCGTAGAGAGTTCCACACCAAGCGAAGTTTCATCAAGCAATCAAGGACAAGCGTTTATTGAAGATGATGAATCTGCACCCAATGTGTTGCAAATCGCTATTGGATCGCCAGACCACACCACCTTGGTAGCAGCTGTACAAGCGGCAGGGTTGGAAAATTCATTAGTTAATGCGGGACCTTTGATGGTGTTTGCGCCTACCGATGAGGCTTTTAATGCGTTGCCAGCGGGTACTGTAGAAGATTTATTAAAGCCTGAAAATAAAGAAAAGTTAGCTTCTATACTGAAACATCACGTAACTCCAGGAAATTATTCGAAGGAATTTTTAAAGAAATTTAAGAAAGTAGGACAAGCCGATGGCAATGACGCTAAGGTAGAAGTTGTAGGCGATGATGTATTTGTAGGCGGTGCAAAAATAGTGGCCAGTGTAGATGCTGGAAACGGAATTGTACACGTAGTAGATAAGGTAATAGTACCGGCTAATTAATTATAAATCAATTTAATTTAAATAATAGGATAATGAAAAAAACAATTAATATTTTAATCGCCTTGATTATGGCTGCCGGATTGGTGAGCTGTAATAATGGGGGAGACCAAAAGAGCAAGAAAGGTGGTCAGGGAGGTTTGGCTACAAATGCTGCCGAGCGAGTTTATGTAGCGCCAGGTGAGCACGACGAATTTTACGGCTTTATGTCTGGTGGATTTAGCGGCCAGCTGGGTGTTTACGGACTGCCATCGGGTCGATTACTTAAAGTTCTTCCGGTTTTCTCACAAAACCCAGAAAACGGATGGGGTTATTCTGAAGAAACAAAACCAATGTTAAATACATCGTACGGGTTTGTGCCTTGGGACGATTCGCACCACCCGGATATTTCACAAACCAATGGGGTATTGGATGGTCGTTGGATATTTATAAATGGTAACAACACCCCGAGAATTGCACGTATTGGCTTAAAGAGCTTTAAAACTGAGGAGATCATTGAAATTCCAAACAGTGCGGGTAACCACAGTTCATCTTTTATTACTGAAAATACTGAATATGTAGTAGCGGGAACTCGTTTTTCTGTGCCGGTGCCTCAAAAGGATATGTCGATTAACGAGTACAAAGGAAATTTTAAAGGTGCCCTAACGTTTATTAATGTAGATCAAGAAACCGGAAGAATGGGAATTAAATTCCAGCTAATGATGCCAGGTTTTAATTACGATTTATCGCACCCTGGACGTGATAAGAGTCACGGTTGGTTCTTCTTTACTACTTATAATACCGAAGAAGCCCACTCCCTTTTAGAAGTTAACGCATCACAAAACGACAAGGATTTTATTGCTGCCGTAAACTGGAAAGTAATTGAAGAATATGTAAACAACGGTGGTGGTACAAAAGTACCTGCAAACTATGCGCACAACATATTAGATGAGCATACACACACGGCTACTTCAACTATGTTAAAGGAAGTTTTAACAGTAAACCCTATGGATGTACCGGGAGCGGTTTATTTTTTACCAACTCCTAAATCTCCACACGGTTGCGACGTTGATCCAACAGGAGAATACATTATCGGAAACGGAAAACTATCTGCAGATTTAACTGTTCACAGTTTTACAAAAATGCTTGATGCTATTGAGAACAAGAAATTTGATGGAGAAGCTTATGGCATTCCAATCTTAAACTTTGAGGACATTCTTGCGGGAGTAGTAAAGCAACCAGGATTAGGGCCACTTCATACCGAATTTGATGGTAATGGAAATGCTTATACCACATTCTTTATCTCTTCTGAAGTAGTAAAATGGAAAGTGGGTACTTGGGAAGTTTTAGACCGTCAGCCAGTGTTTTATTCTGTAGGGCACGGTATGATTCCTGGTGGAAATTCGCGTAAGCCATTTGGTAAGTATTTTGTTGCCTTAAACAAGATTACAAAAGATAGATACCTACCCACAGGTCCGGAACTTACACAGTCTGCCCAGTTGTTCGATATTACGGGCGATAAAATGGAGCTGTTGTTAGATTTCCCAACAATCGGGGAACCTCACTATGCTGCTGCGATTCCAGCCGAATTGGTTGCGCCAAATTCAACGAAAATCTTTAAGCTTGCTGAAAACAAACACAAGTATGCAGTTCTTCAAGATAGCGATGTACGAGTAGAGCGTGATGGAAAAGATGTTCATATTTATATGAATATGATTAGAAGCCACTTTAACCCAGATAATATTGAAGGTGTAAAAGTAGGGGACAAGGTGTACTTCCACATTACAAACCACGAACAAGACTTTGATGTACCACACGGTTTTGCGGTAATTGGAGCAAATAATGCTGAATTATTGATTATGCCCGGAGCTACCGAAACCTTACTTTGGGAACCAAAACAAGTAGGTGTTTGGCCGTTCTATTGTACCGATTTCTGTTCTGCACTTCACCAAGAAATGCAAGGATATATTCGTGTAAGCCCAGCAGATTCAAACATTGAATTGTCTTGGAGCTTAGGCGAAGATTAATAGGATGTTTTTAGTTGTGAAAATACTTAATTAGTGATTAATAGTATTTTCAGTAAAGACGGGGGTTGTTGATTTCCCCCGTCTTTTTTAAAAATTTGACGAACATTTTGTTCAAAATAAAAATCAACAACTACACAATCTGCACAAATACTTAAACTACAAACCAACCATACTGACGTTTAAGATTTTAAATTCAAACAAAATGAAAAAAGCAGGAATTATAATGATAATTGGGTCCTTGCTACTATTGGGTCTTTTTAAATTCCCATTGTGGAATATAATGCTAGGTGCGCCCCAATATCCAGATCCTTTGGGAATGGATATTTATATTGAAGGAATACAAGGTGTTGAAGAATTTGATATTCAGAATATTGACGGCCTTAACCATTATATTGGAATGAAAACCATTCCAAAAGTGGAAGATATGTGGGAGTTTAGCGTTTTTCCTAAAGTAATTGGAGCAATGGTGGCCCTTGGGGTACTTATTGGAATTCTTGGATTTTTGGGAAAAGTAAGTTACAAATGGTTCCTCGGTTGGTTCGTATTAATGTCTGTTCTCGGAATTCTGGGAATGTACGACTTTAACTTATGGCTTATAGATTACGGAACAGATCTAGACCCTAAGGCTATTATGAAATTAGAAAACCTTGACGGTACGCCAATGACCTATAAACCACCATTATTAGGGTATCAAAAAATGTTGAATTTTGATGTAGATTCCTGGCCTGGACCCGGTGCGTATATGATTTTTGTTGGAATGATTCTTACCTTGGTGGCCTTTTTTGTAGGAAAAAAAGAATATAAAAAAAATTAAAGCCTAAATAAATACTCCTTCTTCTTTTTTAGAAGAAGGAGGCTTTATAAAACGTTGAAAGAATTTTGTAATGCCTGAAGGTGAAAACCTTTTAAAATTTTGGAAATATGAAAATTATACAACTCTTGGTTATTTTAGTACTCTTTACAGCCTGTACAGTAAAACCACAACCTATAAATTACGGCTCAGACGTGTGCCACTACTGCAATATGACTATTGTAGATAAACAGCACGCCTCACAAATGGTTACTGCAAAAGGAAAAGCTTTTAAGTACGACGCCATAGAATGTATGGTCCATTCGTTACAGGATGAGTTTAAAGACACCGAAATGGCGCACCAACTAGTGGCAGATTTTTACCAACCGGGCGAGTTGATTAATGCTACAGAAGCTAGCTATTTGGTGAGTGAACAACTACAAAGCCCAATGGGAGCAAATCTATCGGCGTTTAAAAATACAGAGAACGGACAAAAAGCCCAAGATGAATTTGGCGGTAAAATATACACTTGGAAGGAAATACAAGAATATTTAAAATTGTAAAGTTATAAAAATCACTTCGGTGGTTTTTAACGGGTTACTCAACTCTGTAATTTCCCGAAATCAATTTTTAGCATCCTTTTTATTGTACTGTTTTTCTACGACTGTAGATTTAAAGTATCGGAATCATCATTAATTTAAGTATCTTCAAATTTTTTAAATTTCCGCGATAGCGAATGAGTTCGTAAAGCGTAATTTTGTCATCGTTTTGAAAAATAATCACAACATATTCTTCTTTTTAATTTTATTGTTTTCCACAGCATCTATGTGGTCTAAAACAATAACGGTTTGTGCTACCTGCCCTGTAAAATCTATTAACGAAGCTATACTTCAAGCCGAAGAGGGCGATACCGTTTTTGTAAAAAAAGGCACATACAAAGAAGCCAATATAAAAATTAATAAAAGCATTGCTCTAATTGGAGAAAATTTACCCACAATTGACGGGGAGAAGAAGGGTGAGATTATTACCATTGGCACTGATAACGTAACCTTAGATGGCTTTAAGATTATAAACGTAGGGGTTAGTTATACAACAGATTATGCGGCAGTTCGCGTGGTAAACAGTGAAGGTTTTGTTATAAAAAATTTAGAACTCGAAAAGCTTTTCTTCGGAATTTACCTTCAAAAATCTAACAATGGCAAAGTACTTAACAATAAGGTGCGGGGAGAGGCGGTAACCGAATTTAATTCAGGAAATGCAATTCATCTTTGGTATTGTAAAAATGTAGAAGTTCGCGGAAATGATGTGCAGCGGGTGCGCGACGGAATCTATCTTGAATTTTCAGATGAAATTTCAATCAAGGATAATTTCAGTAAAAATAATGTGCGCTATGGGCTTCATTTTATGTTTAGCAATAACAATTATGTAATCAATAATGTTTTTGAAACCAACGGCGCCGGAATAGCTTTAATGTTTTCAAAGTTTATGGAAGTTGAA
The DNA here is from genome assembly GCF_038742595.1 of Aequorivita flava. Classification (NCBI taxonomy): domain Bacteria; kingdom Pseudomonadati; phylum Bacteroidota; class Flavobacteriia; order Flavobacteriales; family Flavobacteriaceae; genus Aequorivita; species Aequorivita flava. The sequence continues at coordinate 211,730 of NZ_JBANCF010000001.1, forward strand.
AACAATATTATAAAGAAAAACTGGGGCACCGCAGCCTATGGGTTATTGTTAAAGGAAGTAAACGATGCCAACATTAAAAACAACCTGTTTTTTGAAAATACGGTAGGTATAACTGTAGAGGGGAGCAACCGTTTGCAATACGCAAATAACGATTTTACCAGTAATGGCTACGCAATAAAAGTGAAAGGCGCATGCTACGAAAACCACGTTATTGATAATAATTTTCTTTATAACTCTTTCGATATATCATACAATGGGCGGATAAACAACAATAAATTTAACAACAATTATTGGAGCAATTATACGGGGTACGATTTAGACAAGAACGGCATTGGCGATGTGGCGTATCGTCCGGTAAAACTGTTTTCATATATAGTAAACCGCACTCCGGAAACCATTATTTTAATGCGAAGCTTATTTATAGATATTATAGATTTTTCGGAAAAAGTTTCCCCGGTATTTACACCGGATGATTTAATGGATGAAAATCCAAGAATGAAACAAATAGCTCATGATAGAAATTAGGGATTTATATAAAAAATTCGGTAAGAACGAAGTGCTTAAGGGCATCGACCTCGCTATAAAAGAAGGCGGTATTTTTTCCATTCTCGGGCCTAACGGATCGGGAAAAACCACACTTATTAAAGCTATTTTAGGTATGGTTTTGCCAGATTCGGGTGAAATTTTCATTAATGGAAAGTCGTTGAGAAACAATTTTAAATATCGCGAAAAGATAGATTACCTACCGCAGATTGCAAACTTTCCCGGCAACCTAAAAGTGAATGAACTTATTGCCATGATAAAGGATTTAAGGGCTTCCGAGGCAACTAAAGACGAAGAGCTAATTGAACTTTTTAAGCTGCAACCCTTCCTTAATAAACGATTGGTAAACCTCTCCGGAGGAACAAAACAAAAAGTAAACCTAGTGCTTACTTTTATGTTTGACAGTCCGTTAATAATTCTTGACGAACCTACCAGCGGCCTCGATCCTATTTCGCATTTGCGGCTAAAAAACTTAATTTTTGCCGAAAAGGAAAAAGGGAAAACAATTTTGGTAACCTCGCATATTTTGAGTTTTGTGGAAGAAATTGCCGACGAGATAGTTTTTCTGTTGGAAGGAAAAATTTATTTTAAGGGAAGTATCCCAGAATTAAAAGCGAAAACCGAACAACCCGATTTTGAACACGCTATAGCCTCCATTTTATCTGCTAGTTATGCTTAAAATATTAAAATACAGTTTTTACGATTTAATGCGAAGCCGCTGGAGCTACGTATATTTTCTGTTCTATTTACTGCTTGGCATCGTGTTGTTGTTTCTTAACAACGACCTTTCAAAAGCAGTTATAACGTTAATGAACGTAATCATTATTTTGGTGCCGCTTATTGGGACTATTTTCGGGGTGATGTATTATTACAATTCCCGCGAATTTACCGAACTGCTTTTGGCGCAACCCGTAAAACGAAGCTCCATTTTTTTGGGTCAGTATTTTGGAGTTGCAACCTCTTTATCAATGAGTTTGGTGATAGGCTTGGGAATGCCATTTGTTTTCTACGGAATTTTTAACAGTAACGCCATTTGGGACTTTTCACTATTGCTAGTAACGGGGGCATTTTTAACCTTTATTTTTACCGCTTTGGCCTTTGTAATCGCGCTTTCCAACGAAAACAAAATAAAGGGGTTTGGGTACGCTATCTTACTTTGGTTGTTTATGGCGGTAATCTACGACGGTATCTTTTTAATGTCGTTATTGTATTTTGAAGATTATCCGTTAGATAAATTTTCCCTAATTGCCACGATGCTAAACCCAGTAGATTTATCGCGGGTATTGATACTTTTAAAGCTGGATATTTCGGCACTTTTAGGATATACCGGAGCCGTATTTCAGAAGTTTTTTGGAACAAGTTTCGGGCTAATTTTATCGTTTGTAATGCTAATTATTTGGGTGGTTGTTCCAACTTTCTTTATTTGGCGAATTGCAAAACGGAAGGATTTTTAGTAAACCAATAAATTTCTTGTATTTGTTTTTAGGGCCGTGTGTTAAAATGAAATCGTCTAATAATTACGAATTCTTTTTAAGTAGCTCTATTTGCTGTAAAACTGCTTCGGCTTCTGAAACTTTACTGTCACTGAGTTTTCTGTTGGTTGTGGACAGTTTAAAAGATTCTTCCATTAATTTTTTGTACTGAGCATGTAGTTTTTCGGCCTTGGATTTTCTGTTGAATATATTAAACATAATTTTCGTTTGATTTATATTAGTTCGATTGTATCAATTAAAAGTTCAAAGTTTTCATCTTTTTTATTAGCGATCAGAAATGCAATTTGTTCTATATAGTTATGGGAAAAATTTGGAATGTCCAGTTTTCTTCCCCTTAAAGAGGGATACATATTTTTTAAATCTATTTCTATATTTTCCCACGTGTTGGCAGTTGAAAATGTAGCGATATAGGAGTAGTAATTATCTGCATTATCCTTAATTCTAAACTGATAATCTTTACCATCTCCTTTCAACCTAATTCTGATTTTCGAGTATTTTGCGACGTTCAATTTGTTGAATTGATAACGAACCGATGAAAATCCGCCATTATTTGCCACGGATACCTGTCCTTTAAAAACCCCAAAACCATTGGCGTTCAGTTTAATCTCACTTGTTGATTTACCACCCATTACTGCATCGTCAACAATACCCCAATCTTGAAGATTTGACTCTTTATTAAAATCGAAAATTATTTTAGTGTTCATTCCTTGAAATAGTATTAGAATAAAGATGAAATATTTCATTGTAGCGATATTCTTGTTCAATAAAAACTAAGCAAAGTTAAACAAAAATAGATAACACGATGATTTATTGGGTATTATTTAGCTTTTTTACCAAGGAATAGTTGAATGTGTTTTTAAAAATAACAACATAAAAGACTAAAATGTATTATTTATGATTTTTATCATAAAATGGTCTTTTTAGATAGCTTTTCTTTACCGCATTTTCAATCCTAATATTTTTTTAATGCAGACTACCAGTCCACACAGTTTTCATATTCCCGTAATGGGTATTGCTTTTACCATTGATTCGCCTATAAAAGTTGCTCATTTTGGTATAAATAGTACGCTTTCTATTATTGAAGATAATTTAATAGAGGTAATGCGAAAATACTACTACCAGCAAAACAACGAGCCCTATGTGCCTATTTCAGAAAAGGAACCGGATTCGCGGGCGAGACGCATTACCGATTATTTAAATTTAATGCAGCGAATTGTAACCTCTAAAATGGAGCGGTTAAAACATTCAGCTTTTGAAACTGGTTCTGATATTGTGAAATATTTTGAAATGCTTCCAGATAGTAGTGTGTTGAAGGAAAAATACCATGAGTGGTTTTCGCTTTCTGATAGCACAGAAAAGCAGAATGCCGAAAAATTGCTACGCGAAAGTTTGGTTCCCGGTGCTATTGAGGTAAATATTATGACCAAGGTAGATAAGGACCAACTAGACAAAAACAAAGAACCTATTGAAAACGGATCGGATGCCATTACGGCCTTAAAGGGATACGCAGATTGCAATTTAGGCAATTCGGCCGTTGTGCTGTCGGCGGGAATGAATCCGCGTTTGTACAATTATATGGAAGGCTTTACAGCGTTTGATGCTTATAAATTGGGTGGTTTTTATAAAAAGGTAATTATTAAGGTAAGCGATTACCGTTCGGCATTGATTCAAGGTAAATACTTGGCTAAAAAGGGAATTTGGGTAAGTGAATTTAGAATTGAATCGGGCTTAAATTGTGGCGGTCACGTTTTTGCCACACAGGGTTTGCTTATGGGGCCGATTCTTCAAGAATTTAAGGAAAAGAAGCAAGAATTGCAGGATAGCCTATTTGAACTTTATAACCCCGCAATTAAGGCAAAAGGGAAGCCCAGTTTTGGTAAACCACATCCGATAAGGATTACCGTACAGGGTGGAATTGGAACCAGCGAAGAAGATACATTGCTAAAAAAGTATTACAACGTAGATGGTACTGGGTGGGGAACGCCATTTTTACTGTGTCCTGAAGCTACTACTGTAGATGAGAAAACCTTGGAGCTATTGGCAAAATCTAAAGAAAACGATGTGGTTAGAAGTAAAGCCTCGCCATTGGGAGTTGAATTTAATTATTTAAGGGGCACCACCGCAGAAACGGAACGTTTAAACAGAATTGGAAAGGATAAACCCGGTAGTCCGTGTACAGAAAAGCTGTTGGAATCTAATACTGAATTTACAAAAACTCCAATTTGTACAGCTTCTTCCAAGTATCAAAAACTAAAATTAGCGCAGTTAAAGACTTTAAATATCTCAAAACAGGATTATGATAAACAAGTAGAAGACGTGTTAAGTAAAGAATGTCTTTGTATTGGGTTAAGCAACGCGGCACCAGCGCTTTACGAGGTGCCTTTTCTAAAAAAATTGCCTGCCGTTACTATTTGTCCGGGGCCAAATATTATAAACTTCTCCAAAACCACCAGCCTCCGCGAGATGACAGATCATATTTACGGTAGAGCGGATATTATGCAAAAGCCCAATCGCGCTGCATTATTTGTCACTGAACTTAGACTATATATAGACTTTCTAAAAAAAGAGATAGAGGGCGTTACTTCGCCTACTGTGCGCGACTATAAATCTTGGGATAAATTTAGCCAGAATCTATTGGATGGCATTGAACACTATCAAAACTTGACGATAAATTATATTTTGGAAAATGCTATAAAATTTAAAAGGGAATTAGATTTTGCTAAAGTTGAAATTTTAAAAGTTCGCGATTCTCAGTTGCAGTTGGGATAGTGGGATTAGGTAAATTCGGCTTATTAGAATAGAGTGGCTTTGAGTAGCCTAAACCGGTTTGTTTTTTAAAATTATTTTGGCGTGGGGTGTTTGCCGTTACTATTGATTACTTCTTAAAAAATTGTGAAAATCCACTCTAAATATGACAATGGTCATAAATAATTTTTGGTGAATGTTTTTATTTTGCTATTAAGATATTTTAGTCTTAATATATAACTTAAAACCAACCAATATGCTATCCAAACAACAAGCGCGGGCATTTTTCCTCGGTGGAACGCTCGTAACATTCCTGATTTTTATTGGTCTTACCATTTACTCCTTTAGCGATGGAAACGACCAGACCAACTATGAAAACATTACCGAACAAGTAGTACGCGGTAAGGTTATCTGGGAGGAGAACAACTGCATGGGTTGCCACACCATTCTCGGCGAAGGTGGCTATTATGCCCCTGAACTTACCAAAGTTGTTGAACGTAGAGGCGAAGGTCTAATAAAGGCAATTCTTATGTCGCCCGTGCCTTGGGAGCCAAACGGTAGAAAAATGGTGGCTTATGGTTTCACGGCCGAAGAGGCCGATGACGTCATCGCATTTTTTAATTGGATTGGCGAAATAGACTTAAATGGTTTTGACCGCATAGTATCGCCTTTAGCGAAAGACAAACAATTACTTAATAACCAATCTGAAAATTAATATTATGAAATATAAATCTCAAAAAGTAGCTTATTGGTTTTTCGCACTTTCAATGCTGTTACTCGTACTTCAAATAACCTATGGTTTTATTATGGGTTTTGCCCGTATCGGGATGGATGGGCTTCACGAATTTATTCCTTTTAACACGGCACGTGCCGTTCATACCAATCTCTTGGTGGTTTGGTTGCTCTCCGGGTTTATGGGAGCTGCCTACTATATTATTCCTGAAGAAGCCCAGCGCGAACTCGTAAGTGTAAAGTTGGCGTATGTGCAGCTTATTTCACTTGCAGCGGTTGGCGTGGCTGCAATTGTGGGCTATCACTTTAACTGGTGGGAAGGCCGTAAATTTTTGGAAATTCCGCGGCAGCTTGACTATTTAGTGGTTTTAAACGTACTGCTATTTTTAGCATTAATACTTCTGACACTTTTTAAAGGAAAACGAAAAACTACCACAGCATTGGTGCTCTCAATGGGGCTGCTATTTGCGGCATTATTATACATTCCCGGAATGTTACCATTTGACAGTCAGGTAACCGACAGCTTTTTTCGCTGGTGGGTAGTTCACCTTTGGGTTGAAGGCGTTTGGGAACTTATTATGGGCGGTATTCTGGCCTTCCTATTAATTAAACTTACGGGAGTTGATCGAGAAGTTATTGAAAAATGGCTTTATGTAATCGTTGGCCTGACCTTTCTTTCTGGAGTACTGGGCACCGGCCACCACTACTATTATATTGGCGTAAATAAAATCTGGCTGATCGTTGGTGGAATTTTCTCAGCCTTGGAACCTTTGGCCTTCCTTGCAATGGCACTTTTTGCGGTAAATATGTACCGCAAAGGAGAGAAAAAACACCCTAACAAAATTGCCTTATTCTGGACGTTGGGTGCCGCAATTGTATCGTTTGTGGGCGCAGGACTTTTAGGGTTTGCACACACGCTGCCACAAACAAACCTTTATACCCACGGAACCTTGGTAACTGCAATGCACGGACACTTGGCCTTTTGGGGAGCTTATGCAATGATTGTTTTAGCAATTATAAGCTATAGTTTGCCGAATATGACCGGGCGTAAGTATTATGACGGCGTACGTGGTCGCGTGGCGTTCTGGACATCAAATATTGGAATGATAGGAATGACGATGGCTTTTGGTGTAGCCGGCGTGGCACAGGTTTATTTGGAACGAAAATTTGGCATGGAATTTATGGCAGTTCAAAAGGAAATAAGCATCCATTTTGTAGTGTTGATTATCTGCGCCAGTTTATTTGCCGTGGGAATTTTAACCTATATCTATGACTTTTACAAACACGGTCGTCCAACAGATGAAGCTTTGGAAAAAGCTGAACACGAATATTTATAATTGATAAAGGGTCTGAATTCGGTTACGCTCTTATACCTAAAAACGCCTGGAAAGTTCAACTTCACGTAAAACACTTAAAGTTTCTTTCCAAAAAGAACCGTTTTTCAGACCTTTTAAATAGCTATTTTAAGAAGAGAAAATTATGTCCACAATAGATACTAATATCATAAGATCAGAAACGAAGGTTTCTTATAAAACCATACCCTTTTACAAACCCATAGATCGCGAAGTTGAAGTTTTTCAGCACGCGTTTAAAAACAAATTGCCCATTTTGCTGAAAGGCCCCACGGGAACTGGAAAAACCAGGTTTGTAGATTTTATGGCGCATCAATTGGAGCAGTCGCTTTTAACGGTTTCCTGTCATGAGGAAACTTCTTCCACAGACCTTATTGGCCGCTATATAATCAAAGGCGCCGAAACTATTTGGGTGGACGGGCCGTTGACCAAAGCGGTAAAAGAAGGTGCAATTCTATATTTAGATGAAATCGCCGAAGCTCGCCCAGACGTTGTGGTTGCCATACATTCACTCACAGATCACAGAAAGGAATTGTATATAGACAAACTGGGCATTACCGTAGAAGCCCATCCGGATTTTATGCTCGTGGCTTCCTTTAATCCAGGATATCAAAAGGGTTTTAAAGAGCTGAAACCTTCTACCCGCCAACGTTTTGTGGCGCTTTCGTTTCAATATCCCACTGCAAAGGATGAAACCGAAATTGTGTACACGGAAACTGGTTTGGACAAAGACACCTCCAAAAAATTGGTAAACATTGCCAATAAAATTCGCAATCTAACTGAATTGGGACTTACCGAAACCGTCTCCACCCGTTTGTTGGTAGATGCGGCAATGCTTATAAACAGCGGACTTCCCAAACGACTTTCCGTAAAAGTGGCAATTGTGGAACCATTGACCGATGATCTTGAAATTACCCAAGCACTAACAGATCTGTGCGATTTGATGATTTAAGAAAAAACCATGTTCGAACCCGATGAGTTTATCTTTGCCAAGGTTGCAAAATTTCTAAAGCGCAGAAAAAAAAGTGCTAAGGAAGCAATTGCGCACACCGTAAAACTTTGTGAAATAAAGCCTCGGCTCACTTTGGTGGCACGTGCCGTAACCTGTCATCCCATCGAAATTTTTGAGGCAGAGCAGGAGGGTGGTTATAAAAACAACGCTTTCTTTTTGCCCGAACGATTTTCAGGGTTTGATACTTCGGAAAAAAATCTGGCTTTTTATATTTTTAGGACGCTATATCTTTCAATTCAAAAAAGTTTTCAGCTTAATTATGAATTGGGCGAGGAGCATACCTTGGAAGAGGCGCGGCAAATTTCCGAAGAAAATGCTGAAAAAGTATTAACTGAAATTTTTAATCAATTTCCCGGAACGGAGCAGATTTATAACGAACTGAAACTTCACTTTGAAAAAAACGCTTCGGAAAAAAATCCGCCCGACTATTCCTATATTTATGGGAAATGGATGGCGAATTCGCCTGAAACACCAAAGAAAAAAGTACTTCAGAATATTTCAGAAAAAGTAAAAACCGCCATTGAAGAAGAGATAAATACTATTTTGAAAGCCAATGCGGTAGAAGAAATAAAATCTATTGAAGTTGACAAAAAAGCACAGGAAGATTATGTGCTCACCCACAACTTTGAAAAAGCCGAAACCGCAGAAGAGTGGGAAGGCGGTTGGCGCGATTTTGATGGCGATGACGAGCTGGACGACCACGCAAATGCGCTGGAAGATTTAAATATGAAACAAACCGTGCGGGTAGACGATCCCACGCATTCTATTTATCAGGCCGAGTTTATTGAAAATACAACCATTTCTGAAAGTGCGGAAATAGAAAATGCCAACTACAACATTTTGTATGACGAATGGGATTATTCCAAACGCACTTATAAAACAGATTTTTGCAAGGTTTATCCGCAAACACAAACCGAAACCGATTCTGATTATTATATAAATACTTTAAGGGAACACGCAACAACCTTGATGGGGCTTCGGAAAATGCTTACTTCGGTAAATAATAAATACCAACAGCAACGCAGGCAGTTGCAGGGCGAGGAGTTTGACCTTGATGCGCTCACAGATTTGTATGTGGACGTTCATTCGGGCCACACGCCTTCGGAAAATATCTATCTCTCAAAACGCAAAAAAGAAAAAGACCTTTCTATTTTGATGCTTTTGGACAGCAGCCTTTCCAGCGATGGCTATGCTGCAGACAATCGGGTAATAGATGTGGAAAAACAGGTTTCAATCATTTTTGGGGAAATTTTGGAGGAATTCAACGTAGATTTTTCTATTGCCGGTTTTCATTCCAAAACCCGGAACCACAGCACATATTTAACCTTAAAAAATTTTGATGAGCCGTGGCAGAAGGCAAAGCAAAAAGTTGGCGCCTTGCAACCCAGCGGTTATACGCGAATTGGTACGGCATTGCGACATTCGGGTGCTTTGCTGGATAAACGTGACACAAAAAACAAATGGGTAATTCTTATTTCAGATGGAAAACCCAATGATTACGATAAGTACGAAGGCAAATACGGCATAAATGATGTAAAGCAGGCGCTACGTGAATTGAACCAGCGGAATATAAATTCGTATGCGTTGGCCATTGAAGCGCAGGCAAAATATTATTTGCCGCAGATGTTTGGGCAGAACCATTTTCAGATTTTGACTACACCGGTAGAACTGCTGCAATCGCTTGTAAAATTGTACGATAAAATAAAACACCAAAGTTAATATGAAAACTACGGCAACAATAGATTACAAAAACATATTTTACCCACCAGGCGGCATATTGCTGTGGATTGTTATTTATTTGGAACTGGTAACTTTTGGCATTGCATTGGTTTTTATGGCGATAAATGCAAAAGCCGAACCCGAAATATTTCACGAATCGCGCTTAATGCTCAATACGGCTTATGGCGCAATAAATACCGTATTTTTACTTAGTAGCGGATGGTGCATGGCGCAGTCGGTTCATTTTTTGAAACGTCGAAATTTTAGTAAAAGCAAATTGTTTTTAAAGCTAACCATGCTTGGTGGCGTACTTTTCTTGGTATTGAAAGGAGTGGAATATTACGATAAAGTGGAAGCCGGCCTTACTATCGGCTACAATGCCTTCTTTGGTTATTATTGGATGCTTACGCTATTTCACCTAATTCACGTTGTAGTGGGCATCATTATTTTGCTTGTTTTGGGAAGAACCCTCAGCAAAAAACCCGAAACCCTAAAAGTAGAAGATTATGAATCGGGCGCGGCCTTTTGGCATATGTGCGATTTGATTTGGCTACTTCTTTTTCCAATAATTTATTTATTATTCTAAAAAATGGAACGCACTTTTAACATCACTTGGCTTATTTTAATTGGGCTTACAATTCTGTCTGCAGTTTTTGCGAATCTGGATTTGGCTAATGTTGCATTAATTATTTTGGCTTTGTCTTTTCTAAAATTTATCGGGGTTGCTTTTTTCTTTATGGAACTTAAAAAAGCCAATGCTTTTTGGAAGGTACTTTTGGTGGCGTTCTTGGGGTTACTGCTAGTTGTGGTTTGGGCGATTTAGCGAATTATAAGATTTTTGTAAGTGAGTATAAAGAAACAATGATTTAACTATAATTTTGACAAGAAAACTTTTCAGTCGTAATGGAAGCGGCATTTTGCAATTAATATTTCACCCTCTTTAAATTTATAAATTAGCCTATGTTCGCTATCAATTCGCCTAGACCAGAAGCCAGCGTATTTGTGTTTTAAAGGTTCAGGTTTTCCAATGCCATCAAAAGGATTTCGAGCGATATCTTTTAGAATTTCATTTATTTTTTTCAACTTCTTTTTGTCGGTTTTTTGCCAATACAGATAATCTTCCCAAGATTCGTCGACAAAAATATACTTCATTTTAATCTTCGATTAGTTCTTTGTTAAAAGTAGATCCGCTATTAAGTTTGTCAATTGCAGAATCTAATCTCCTTTCATTCTTTCGAGAAGACAATTCGTGATTTGTAGCCATTAAGGAATTGTACTCCTGCAAAGACATGATTACTATTCCAGAATCCTTTCCGCGATTAATAATTAAAGTTTCAACGTTCTTTACAACTCGATCTAAGTACGTTTTAATATCCTTTCTAAAGTCCGAAACGGTTGTAATTTGCATAAGGTTATTTTTTAAAATTAGTACAAATTTATGTACAAAATTTGAATTATGCAATTTTCATCAAGACACTATATTATCTTGTTACAACTTGTCCAAGTATTAATTCCCACTCACCTCCCAATCCGCACTCGCGCATCTACCGCGGTGATGGCGCGTTGTGTGCCAATTAATGGGTTGATGTCCATTTCAATAATTTCGGGGGCAGCTTGGACCAATGCCGAGAGCCGCTGGATAATATCTACAAATATTTTTTCATTCGCTCCTTTTTGTCCTCTGGCGCCTTGAATTAATTTGTACCCGCGGAGTGAGTGCACCATATTTACGGCCTCGTTTTTGGAGATAGGGCTTAAGCCCGCAGAAACATCATTGAGCACTTCAATAAAAATTCCGCCCAAACCGCAAAGAATGGTGTGGTTAAATCCGGGTTCCTTCATTACGCCCACAAACAATTCCAGCCCTACTAATTGAGGCTGCACCATTACAGCAGTGGCCGAATCTATCTTCATCAATAAATCGAAAGTTTCGGCGGCTTCACCTTTATTGGCAATATTTAAAACCACGCCTTGGGCATCCGATTTGTGGAGTGGGCCAACCACTTTCATCACTACGGGAAAGTCTGTTGCTTCCATAGCTGCAAGCAATTTTTCTTTTGAATTTTCTACAATTTCATGAACCCGCGGAATTCCTGCTGCATCCAATAAATCTACGGTTTGTTTAGGAGAAAGATAGCCTTCAGTAGCGGTGTTGATGATTTTTCTAATACTTTCAATATCAATTTTTGGGAGAGATATTTTTTGCGATTGCGGCTCGGGTGTATTATAAACTTGTGCCAGAGCTTTTCCCAAAACCACTTCATCTGGAAAATGAATGTGCCCTTTCTTTAAAAAAGATTGAATTTCGCGCTGGGCGTTTACAACGGAAGGTAGAACCGGGAAAATTGGTTTGTTGCAAATTTCGAGTTTTACGCTTAAAACGTTGTACACATTTTCAACATCAAAGAGGCCCGCACTTCCAAAAACTACGACCATAGCATCTATAGAATCAAATTTATGTTCGCAATAATCTATAATGATGCCCAACTGCTCGGCGGTTCCGGTTGCCAAAAAGTCTATGGGATTGGCAATTGAAGAACCGGGATAAAGAAACGATTTCAATTTTTCTGCTTCGGGACCTGAAATTTCGGGAACTTTTAATCCGCCTTTTGAAAGCTGATCTGCCAACATTACCGCCGAACCCCCTGCGTGGGTTATAATTGCAATGTTTTTTCCTTTTAACTTTTTATAGTTGAAAATAGCTGCTACGCTCAACAATTGCTCTCTACTGCTGCAATAAACAATGCCCGCTTTGTGAAACAGCGCGCGCACCGTCATATCGCTACTGGCAATTGCTCCGGTGTGCGAAGTTGCGGCGCGACTGCCTTCTGCGGTGCTTCCCGCTTTTATGGCTGCTATTTTTGCCCCTTTTTTTATAAGAGAGGAGGCGTGTTTTAGCAATTTTTGTGGATTGGAAATGGTTTCGAGATACAGCAGTTTTATCAAGGGATCTTTTTCGGCATTAAAATTTTCATCCATATATTCCAAAATATCCTCAACGCCTGTTTGGGCTGCATTTCCAACGGAAAACACATTTGCAAAAGTAACGCCCAAGGCCATTCCCGCTTCCATGATAAAAACCGCCGTTGCGCCCGAGCCCGAGATGAGGTCGCAACCTTTTGGATTGAAAGGTGGCACCGGAGCCGTAAAAACGCCTTTGTAATTTTCGGTAATTACGCCAATGCAGTTTGGGCCAATCAGGCAACCATTAGCCGAATTGACCGTCGAAACTATCTGCTGCTCGCATTGTTTTCCCTGTTCGCCCGCTTCGCCAAAACCTGCGGAAATGATTATAAAAGCCTTCGTATTTTTTTCTTCGGCTAAAATTTTTACCGTTTCGGGACAATATTTTGCCGGAATGGCAAGAATGGCGAGGTCGGTTTGGGGAATTTCCATTACTTCAGAAAAACTTTTTATGCCCTGAACTCTTTCTTCCTTTGGATTCACCGCGTAAAGATTTCCCGCAAACCCTCCAGCAAGAATGTTTTTCAGCATATTGCCACCGGGTTTTTTTGAGTCGTTGGAAGCGCCAATTACAGTGATGCTTTTTGGGTTAAGGAGTTGTTTGTTTACCATACGGAAGAAGTTGAGTTTAAAATTGAAAATATAAGAAAAAACGATGGTTTGCCAAAAGCGAAATTAAAAGATGTTTAAGTCCTAAAAACTGATAAATATCATATTTCAGGCAGGAGGGAAGGGGTATTTTTATGGCCAAATAATTTAAATTGAAATGGTCTCCAATCCAAGGCCTTATATTTTCGTGATGGCGGTTTTACTCGTCGTTTTCAGTATTTATAATTATATAATTTATAATACTGATGGGTACGTGGCCGTAGAAAAATTATCCCCTGTGGCAGTAAAAGGCCAGCAATTGTTCCAGAGTAACCGTTGTTGGTCCTGTCATCAATTGTACGGCTTGGGTGGTTATTTGGGTCCGGATTTAACAAACGTATATTCCGCGGAAGGCAAAGGGGCAAATTACATTAAAGCGTTTTTAAACAGCGGGGTGAAGAGTATGCCGCAATTCCATTTCACCGAAGAAGAGAAGGATGCTTTGGTGGAGTATTTAAAACAGGTGGATGAAACGGGCATTTACCCAAATTACGAAGCCGAGATTGAAGCATCTGGCTGGGTAAAAATAAAGTATAGAAATGAAGAATAAAGTGCCGTTCTATTTTTTGCTGTTTGCCCTAACCGCCCTGTTTTTAGGGATGCTCTTTGGGCTTACGGCTTCGTTCCAGTATTTGTTGCCAGAGTTTTTAAAGGAAACGGTTCCCTTCTCCAAACTGCGACCCTTTCACGTTACTTCTGAAACTTCGTGGATCGTGCTCGCCGCCACGGGCAGTATCTATTTTTTTATCGCTTCGGTTGAGAAGTTTGAGCTCTTTTCGCGCAAATTGCAATCGCTGCATTTCCTACTTTTTCTGTTTACGGGCGTTGCTATTTATTTCTCTTTCGCTTTCGATTATACCGAGGGGCGGGAGTATTTCGCTTTTAAACCTATTTTAATGATTCCGATATTATTAGGTTGGATATTATTTGGAATTAATTATTTTAAGACGCTATACGCCAATATGAAGGGTTGGCCCGTCTATTATTGGATGTGGGGCACGGGCATCGTTTTTATGTGCTACCATTTGATGGAGGCGCATTTTTGGCTGTTCGATTTTTTTAGATTGAATTTTATAAAAGATTTTGCCGTACAGTGGAAATCTACCGGCTCGTTTACCGGTTCGTGGAATATGCTAGTTTATGGCATCTCCATTTATCTGATGTCTAAAATTAAAAAGGATACGGACGTTGCCACGAATAAATTGGCTTTTTTCTTCTACTTTTTGGGGTTGACCAATTTAATGTTTGGATGGGCGCACCACACCTATTTATTGCCAACCCAGCCCTGGATTCGGTATGTAGCTTACGGAATTAGTATGACGGAGTGGATTGTTTTGGCTTCGATTATTTACAATTGGAAACGTTCGGTTTTAAAGGTTGAAAAGGAAAATCACCCTATGGCGTATCGCTTTTTGCTAGCTACCGATTTTTGGATTTTTATAAATATAATCTTAGCGCTTCTGTTCTCCATTCCGGCCATTAATTTCTTTACCCATGGCACGCACGTTACCGTGGCACATTCCATGGGCACTACCATTGGCATTAACACAACGATACTTTTTTCGGCCTTGTTTTTTATTGCGCATTATGTTCGGCCACAGCTAAAAACCGACACCAAATGGGTTAAGCGCGGGTTTGTTGCTTTCAATATTTCGCTGTTTATCTTTTTTGTTTCGTTGATAATTGCTGGGGCTAAACGCAGTTATTGGATGTACGTTTCAAAAGAAGGGTCGTTTGCTGAAATGCAGGATTCGGTCGTGCCGTATTACATTTCATTTTTCATCTTCGGAATAGGGATTTTTGTTTCGCTTTTAATTGTAGCGACGCCTATTTTCAAAGCTTTGCTTCAAAAAATAAAATCATAATGGATTTACATCAAAAAATAACTGAACTGAAAAAGCAGAAAAACGCCGTCATCCTCGCGCACTATTATCAAGTGCCCGAAATTCAGGAAGTGGCAGATTATGTGGGCGATAGCTTGGGACTGTCGCAAAAAGCTGCCGAAACCGATGCCGAAATGATCGTCTTTGCTGGCGTGCATTTTATGGCAGAAACGGCCAAAATTTTGAACCCCGATAAAAAAGTTTTGTTGCCCGATTTAATGGCGGGTTGTTCGTTGGCAGATTCGTGTCCCGCCGACGCTTTTCGCACTTTGGTGAAAGCACATCCAGATCACGAGGTGATAACGTATGTGAATTGTTCTGCGGAAGTAAAAGCCTTGAGCGATATTATTTGCACCTCTTCCAACGCCGAAAAAATAGTGAATTCGGTGCCAAAGGATGTGCCAATTATTTTTGCGCCCGATAAAAATCTGGGAAAATATATTCAGAAAAAAACCGGACGTAAAATGCTGCTTTGGGATGGCGCATGTATTGTACATGAGGCTTTTTCGATGGATAAACTGTTGAAACTTTACAAAGAAAATCCGGGTTCAAAAATTATTGCGCACCCCGAAAGCGAGAGCCATATTTTGGAAACGGCAACTTATGTAGGCTCCACCGCCGGAATGATAGATTATGTGAAAAAACATCCGGCGGAAAAATTTATTGTCGCCACGGAAGCGGGTATTCTTCACAAAATGCAACAGGAAGTGCCTCAGGCCGTACTAATACCTGCTCCCGCTGAAGAAGACAACACCTGCGCTTGCAGCGAATGTGCGTTTATGAAAATGAACACTTTGCAAAAATTGTACGACTGCTTGCTGAATGAAAATCCGCAGATTGAAGTTACCGCAGAAATTCGGAAAAAAGCCATTGTGCCCATTGAGCGCATGTTGGAATTATCAAAATAGTGATGGAAACAAATTTTTTGATTATCGGGTCCGGAGCTGCAGGTTTAACACTTGCGGTAAAACTTGCTGCGAAATTTCCAAAGAAAAAAATAACAGTTGTTACAAAGGCCCACGTATCTGAATCGAATACGAAATACGCCCAAGGCGGGGTGGCAGCGGTATTCGATTTAAAAAAAGATTCTTTTCAAAAACATATTGACGATACGTTACGCGCAGGCGATGGACTTTGCGATGAGGCGGTGGTTGAAATGGTGATTACCGAAGGACCCGAACGGCTTCGCGAACTGATGGAGTGGGGTGCCAAATTTGATACCGATGCCAACGGCCAACTCACTTTGGGCAGGGAGGGCGGTCATTCAAAATTTAGGGTAATTCATCATAAAGATACTACGGGCAATGAGATTGAGCGCACACTTTTGGAACGTAGCAACAAACTGCAGAATATTACGATGCTTCCACATCATTTTGCCATTGATTTAATAACGGAGCATCATTTTTTAGAAGAGAAGAACGAAAATCTCTCGTGTTATGGAGCTTATGTTTTGGACCAGATTTCAGGAAATATTTTTACAATAAAAGCAGATTGCACTACGTTGGCTTCGGGCGGAATGGGGCAAGTTTACGGCCATACCACCAATCCCACTGTTGCAACCGGCGACGGTATTGCAATGGCGTATCGGGCAACAGCGAGAATACAGAATATGGAATTTATCCAGTTTCATCCCACGGCACTTTACGACGGAAAAAATCAATCTTCTTTTTTAATTTCGGAAGCCGTACGGGGGTTTGGAGCTTTTCTTCGTAATAAAATCGGAGAGCGATTTATGTTTAATTACGATGCTCGAGGCGAATTGGCATCGCGCGATATTGTTTCGCGCGCCATCGATTCAGAAATGAAAAATTCTGGCGATGACTGTGTTTACTTGGATTGTACCCATTTGAACATCGACGATTTCAAAAAACACTTTCCGAATATTTATGAAACTTGTTTGCAGCGAAATAAAAATATTGCGAAGGATTGGATTCCGGTAGTGCCAGCATCGCATTATTTGTGCGGCGGGGTGGTTGTGGATGTGGATGGCAGAACTTCTTTACAAAATCTTTTTGCTTGCGGAGAATGTTCGTACACAGGTTTGCACGGCGCTAATAGGCTGGCATCCAACTCGTTGTTAGAGGCATTGGTTTATGCAGATAGAATTTTTAAATACCTCTGTAAACACCAGCCCTGGCAAACGACCAAAGACATTCCGGAATGGAATGATGCAGGGACGGTTTTATTGAAGGATGTTGAAATTCTTCAACAGAAAACGGTCCAATTACAATCTCTAATGCGGCGATTTGCAGGTGTAGTTCGAAATAATAAAGATTTAAAAAAAGCATCCATTCAACTTGAAATGTTGTATTTTGAAGCGGAGGCACTTTACCAAAAACACAAACTAAACACGAGTCTTTCAGAGCTTCGGAATATGGTAAACGTGGCCCATTTGATTATTCAGCAATCATTAATTCGTAAAGAAAACCGCGGTGGATATTTTAATGAAGATTATAATAAAGAATCTGTAGAAAATATAGTAAACGACAAAATATAGTTGATTGAATGACCTCTCGACTTCGCTCGAGGGGACATATTTAAAAAAAATTAAAGTAAAGAAATAAGATGAAAAATTTGATAGAAAGCTCCGTAAACAAAGCAATGGATTATTCCGAATACAACTTGCTTTTCAAGCAATTGGTTGAAGAAGGCAGAACCACTGGCGAACAAACACAAGAGAAAATCGATTACACAAAGCTGAATTTCAGTCGCACAAAGCGTTTGGACAAAACCGCTATAATTTCTGAAGAAAGTATGGAAGTTTTTAAAAATGTTTCAGAAAAACAAACTTGGTTGGTAATCAGCGAACCCTGGTGTGGCGATGCCGCGCAAACGCTTCCGTTTCTAAATAAAATTGCACAACTTTCAGAAAACATCGATTTAAAAATTGTGCTTCGCGATGAAAACCCGGAATTGATGGATGAGTTTTTGACAAATGGTTCGCGCTCCATCCCCGTGGTTATTATGCTCGATGCAGACTTCAACGTAATCAATACTTTTGGTCCACGCTCGAAGGCCGCGACAAAATTGGTTGCTGATTACAAGGAACGTCACGGGAAAATAGACGATGCCTTTAAGGAGATGCTGCAGAATTGGTATAATAATGATAAGGGAATTTCAATAATTAATGATATGTTGGAAACCCTGAATGTAAAAGCGTAAAAAAACAAGACGACGATTTGACCCACGACCGCTTCGCTACAAGACCCACGACAAAAAGAATAATTACTATTACTCGGGTTTCTAACCGTTGTGCTTCCAACAGTCGTAATTTCAACGGTCGTGGCACCAACCGTCGTGGCTCCAACCGTCGTGGCTCAAAAGTTCAATTTCCAAAAAATCTGACCAAAGTCATTTCAGGAACAGTTTAGATTCCCAACTTTTGCACAAAAGTTAAAATTATGCAAATTGTTTCCGCCCAAGAGGCTGTATCTATAGTAAAATCTAATAATCGCGTGTTTTTTCAGGGTGCTGCGATGACTCCAAATTTGTTGATAGACACTCTGTGTGAGCGCTATCAGGAACTGAAAAACGTTGAAATTATCCAAATTCACACCCACGGCCAGGCGTTGTTTACGCAGGCGCCATATACCGATGCTTTTAAACTTTCAAGCTGTTTTGTGGGCGATAATGTTCGGAAAGGTGTGAATACAATTCACGGCGATTATATTCCCGTTTTTTTGAGTGAAATCCATTGGCTTTTCAGAAGAAATATCCTTCCATTAGATGTGGCCTTCATTCAAGTTTCTACGCCAGACAAGCACGGCTACTGTTCTTTGGGAGTTTCGGTAGATGTTACCTTGCCTGCAATTCAGACTGCAAAACACGTGGTGGCCCTTATTAATCCCAATGTGCCAAGAACCCACGGCGATGGCATAATTCATATAAGTAGTATAGATTTTGGAGTAGAAATAAATACTCCAATCTACGCTTCTGTTTTAGGGGAACCCTCAGAAATTGAAGCAACAATAGGTAGAAATGTAGCCGCATTGGTTGAAGATGGCGCCACCTTGCAAATGGGCATCGGGAATATTCCAAATGCGGTACTTCATAATTTGGGCAATCACAAAAGATTGGGAATCCATACCGAAATGTTCAGCGACGGAATACTCCCTCTGGTAGAAAAGGGAATTATTACAGGCGAAGACAAGGAAATAAAGACTGGTAAAATAGTAACCTGTTTCGCTATGGGCACCAAAAAATTATACGATTTTATTGATGATAACCCAATAGTTCATTTTAAGGAAGCTGGCTATACAAACGATACTGCAATAATTCGTCGTAATCCAAAAGTTACCGCCATAAACAGTGCCATTGAAATAGATTTAACGGGGCAGGTTTGCGCAGATAGTATAGGAATGTATCAATATTCTGGCGTGGGTGGACAGATGGATTTTATTCGCGGTGCTTCGCTTTCGGAAGGAGGGAAGCCCATTATTGCTATGCCGTCAGTTACTAATAAGGGGATATCAAAAATCACCCCATTCTTAAAGGAAGGAGCCAGCGTAACAACTACTAGGGCGCACGTACATTACGTAGTTACGGAATACGGGGTTGTAAACTTATATGGAAAAGGATTGGAACAACGGGCCAAAGCATTGATTTCCATAGCACACCCCGATCATCGTGAGGCTTTGGAGCGGGAAGCTAAAAAACGCTTTCACAATTAATTCTGTTTATTAGAATTATTAAGATTTTAAATTTTGCATTTTTTTAAGATAGTTTAGTCCTTGAATACGAGGGTTATTAGCTATTTTTGGAGAAAATACAAAATATGTTTTCGAAAGCCTGTGAATATGGCATTAGAGCGGTACTATTTATCGCGCAGCAGTCTAAGAAAGATTTGCGTCCTAATATCACTGAAATTGCTAAAGCGGTAAATTCGCCCGAACCATTTACAGCAAAAGTTTGCCAACAGCTAGCTCGGGAGGGTATAATCCTTTCTAAAAAAGGTCCTAATGGCGGTTTTTATCTAGAAAAGGATTCTACCGTTAAGTTGGCCGATATAGTTACAGTTATTGATGGCGATAAAATTTTCACGGGTTGCAGCTTGGGATTACCCGAATGTTCTTCAGAACGTCCTTGTCCGGTTCACGATCAATTTATGGGCGTACGCGATGGTTTAAAACATATGTGTGAAAATACCTTTGTGATGGATTTGGCTTCAAATTTGGAAGAAGGCGAAACTTTCTTAAAGTTATAAGCTTTTCATATAGTACAATCAAACAATATTGCTTTATAATTTATTTCTGATATATTTATCAGAAATAGGAATTTTATATACCTTTGTAAATGATAGAAGTAAGCTATGTTTTCAAAAGCGTGTCAGTACGGAATTAAAGCGTCGGTGTATATAGCCTCGCAGTCGGAGTTGGGCAATCGCGTTAGTTTACGGGAGATAGCCTATAATGTAAATTCACCTGAGGCATTTACAGCAAAAATACTTCACCAACTGGCAAAGCAAAACATTTTAACTTCCTTGAAAGGCCCAACTGGAGGCTTTGAAATACCAAAGGGGAGGGCAGCGCAGATAAAATTATGCAATATTGTATCGGCTATTGATGGTGATTCTATTTATGTAGGATGCGCACTTGGTTTTGACCGGTGTGATGCTCGCCAACCTTGCCCAATGCACAATAAGTTTGTTGATATTAGAGATAATTTAAGAGAAATGCTTGAAAATACGAGTCTTCTGGAATTGGCAAACGGACTGGATGTAGGAATGTCGTTTTTAAAGCGGTAAAAAAATTTAATTCTATTTATGATAAAAATGTCAGAATTATTTTTTTAAGAATTAAAATTTCAAAATACTTTTTTACAACTGTACACCATAAAGGCATTTTACACGAAGGTTTAAACCTGTTTAAGGTTAATACATTGAGATTGCGTATTTTAGTCTGTTTAGAGTAAAAGAAGGAAAAACATTAAAATTTATGACTATGAAAAACGAGCCTGTAAAAATTAGCCAAATACAACATCTAACGCACGATGTGTTACAAATTGTAACAGAAAAACCGGCGGAAGCCCACTTTAAACCAGGTCAAGCTACCGAAATTTTTATTGATAAACCGGGTTGGCAGAATGAGGGAAGACCGTTTACATTTACTTGTTTGCCAACAGATGGGTATTTGGAATTTGCCATAAAAACTTATCCCGAACACGAGGGAGTTACTAATGAGCTACTTAGTTTAAAAATGGGGGACAGGTTAATTGTGAATGAAATTTTTGGTGCGATTGAATATAAAGGCGAAGGAATATTTATCGCCGGTGGCGCAGGAGTTACGCCGTTTATTTCCATTTTTCGAGATTTAGATACAAAAAATAAATTAGGCGCGAACAAACTTATTTTTGCAAATAAGACTGTGGAAGATATTATTTTGAAAAACGAATTTCAAGAAATGCTTGGTGAGAACTTTATTAATATTCTTTCCAAAGAAAAAACCGAGAAATACGCCCACGGTCAGATTTCGGAAGATTTTATTAAAAAGCACGGTGGCTCATTGAACTCCTATTTTTATCTATGCGGCCCCCCACCAATGATGGATGCCGTTGAAAAACATTTGGCACACTTAAATGTACCTACTGATAAAGTAATAAAAGAGGCGTTTTAATATATTCAGCCACAATTTTAAGAATATGATAAAAAAGAGATTGGACTATAATACAACTGATCCCAAGGCCATAAAGGGATTGTTGGAACTCGAAAAATATGTAGCAGATTCAGGACTAGAACGCAGTCTTTATGAACTTGTAAAATTACGTGCTTCACAGATTAATAGTTGTGCATATTGCATAGATATGCATTCCAAAGACGCACGTAAAGCGGGTGAAACCGAACAACGCCTTTATGCACTATCAGCTTGGCGAGAAACTTCGTTTTATTCTGAACGCGAACGTGCTGCTTTGGCTTGGACAGAAGCTCTGACCTTGATTTCTGACAACGATGTTTCCGATTCACTTTATAAAGAAGTTCAGAAGTATTTTAGCGAAAAGGAACATGTAGCGTTAACGATGGCAATTGTTGCAATTAATGGTTGGAACCGCTTGGCTATTAGCTTTCGGAAGGAGCCAGGAAGTTACAATCCTTAAATAGGTTTTCAGATAAATTATCTTAAAAATAGCAACGATGAAAATTCAGAATAAGACAGCTATCGTTACAGGAGCCAGCAGCGGGCTTGGAGCAGCTATTTCAAAAGCGTTGATACAGGAAGGAGTTACGGTTTTTGGAATTGCTAGAAATAGTGATACACTTCAAAAGCTACAAAATAATATAGGAGGCAAATTTATTCCCGTTACGCTTGATATTACAGATAGTACAGCGGTTAAAAAGTGGGTGGCAACTACTTTTTCCAAAGAAAAAGCTCCGGATATTTTGGTCAATAATGCCGGTTCGGGTTCCTTTGGAAAAATTGACGAAATGCCGTCTGAGGAATGGTACAAAATGATAAACACCAACCTCAATGGAATGTATTGTATTACTTCTGAAATTGTAAAATTAATGAAAGCCCAAAAAGAGAGTTCCCACATTGTAAACATTGGTTCTATTCTGGGAATTACCACTCGAGCAGAAGGCGCGGCTTATTCTGCTACAAAGTATGGTATAAGCGGGTTTAGTGAGGCACTTTTTAAGGAATTAAGAGGCGACAACATTAAAGTAACTTGTTTAAACCCCGGCTCTATCAATACACGGTTTTTTAAAAGCTCAGGAATACAGTCGCACGAAAATATGCTACAGGCAGAAGATATTGCTTCTACAGTTTTGCATATTCTAGAAACACCCGACAATATGTTGATAAGTGAAATGACGGTAAGACCGCTTAACCCGAAACCACCGGAATAGCGTTATAAAAGTATGATCTATAACTTAAAAAATAAGGCAGCGTATATATGTAATTGTTTCAGAGATGCGCTTGCTTTTAAAACCAAAATAAATGAATTATCGTAAGCGTTTTCTTGCATTTTTTCAGAAAAAGCCCGAACAAGTCAACAAAGTAAACACGGGTAACAAGGACTGTCCGTTTTGTTGGGGCCATCAGGAATATGCCAATGATTCGCGATCCATCACGAAGGACAAACAGATAGATGTAAAGAACCATCGCGATAAACACGTAAAAGTGGGGAAATTTATGGTAGAACACGTTGACGGGTTTAAAAATAAAAAGAGAATTATTGAACGCTGTCCTAAATGTGGCGGCAAACGAATAAAATACGTACAAAATCCTTAAATCTATGGAAAAAACAAAACCAATTAAAAGACACGTTGCCTTACAACCGCTTAGCAGACAACATCATTTTGGGCTATTGTTCAGTTGGAAACTTCGCAAAGGTTTTCATAAAAATATTGAAAAAAAACGTTTGCAGCAATATGCAAAATGGTTTTTTAAGCATGAAATAGAGCCTCATTTTAAAGATGAAGAAAAATATCTTTTTCCCATACTCGAGGCCGATAACGAATTAATAGAACGCGCCTTAAAAGAACATAGGCGCCTAAAACGATTGTTTAACAATACTAAAGACCCAGAGCGGTCCCTTCATCAACTGGAAGAGGAGTTGGATGCCCATATACGTTTTGAGGAGCGTGTTCTTTTTAATGAAATTCAAAAAGTGGCCACCGAAGCACAACTTAAGAAAATTGAAGAAATACATAGTAATCTTGAGGAGACTCCGGAATATGACGATCCTTTTTGGGAATAAATATTTCTAAAATTAAATTTTGTAAATAATTAATAGCGAAACATTTCGTGATATAATTTAATTTCTGATAAAAATGTCGTTTTATGATTTAAGTCATAATCTGTTTCTTTTTTTCTGTTGAAATTTGCATCATAAATAATATATTAAAACAATAAAAATCATGACAACACTTCAAGAACGCACCGTAGCCGATGTGGTTACCGAAAACATAAAAGCAGCACACGTATTTAAAAAATACGGTATAGATTTTTGCTGTGGCGGTGGGGTAAGTATTACTAGAGCTTGCGAGAAAGCCAAAGTAGATCCTGCAATATTGCTAGCCGAATTAGTAAACCTTAATAATGCTCCGGACCGTGCTTCGGATTACAATAGTTGGAAATTAGATTTTCTTACAGACCATATTATAAACGTACATCATCAATATGTAGAGGAGAACAGTCCGTTATTATTGCAATATGCAAAACGCGTAAATCATGTGCACGGGAGTCATTATACCGAACTTGCCGAAATTGAGGCATTGGTAACTCAAGTGGTTCAGGCAATGGCTGCGCACCAAAAAAAGGAAGAATTAATATTATTTCCTTTTATCAAAAAATTGGTAAAAGCTGAACGCGAAGGCGCTGAGGTTCCGCCAATTCATTTTGGAAGTGTAGAAAATCCTATTTCTATGATGGAAGAAGAGCACGAAGAAGCTGGCGAAATAATGCGCAAAATTGCCGAATTAAGCAATAACTATACGCCTCCACAAGGAGCTTGCAACACATATCGAGCCTTTTTTGCTAAATTGGACGAGTTTGAACAAGATCTTCACCATCACATCCATTTAGAAAACAATATTCTTTTTCCAAAAGCCTTAAAGCTTGAAAAGAAACTAAAAAATTAAAATTTCAAAGATATCCCCAGCCCCAAATCTTGATTTTTATTTAATTGGTTTTTAAGACAGTTCGGACCATTGACAGCTTTGAATGTTTGCAGTCAGTTCCGAACTGTTTTTTTGTAATTTTACGGCTTGATTAATTTAAAAAAACATATTGGCATTGCTCTGGCGTACTTCTTCATTGTAGCGCTAATGGGTATTTTGCTTCGCTTTTATTTTGTAACCTCACTTCCTTTTAATTATAAATTCTTACTTCACGCACATTCGCATACTGCACTTTTAGGATGGATTTATTTGGGATTAACTACCCTAATTTACAGAATATTTTTAACCGGAGTCCAGAAACCTAAACGGTATAAATATATTTTTCTCTTTACAAATATTTGTATTGTTGGAATGATGGTAACCTTTCCATTTCAAGGGTATGCGCTTTATTCAATTATTTTTTCAACTTTATTTTTATTTGCTTCGTATTGGTTTTCATGGTTTGCCATAAGGCAGGTTCCCGAGCACTTTAAAAAGCGCTTTTCCTGGAAACTTATAAAAACGTCGTTATGGTATTTGGTTTTTTCCAGCATTGGTCCGTGGACCATCGGGGGAGTAATGGCCACCTTAGGACCGGAATCTATTTGGTATAAAACTTCAATCTATTTTTATCTTCACTTTCAGTATAACGGCTGGTTTATTTTAGCGCTGTTGGGAGTGCTATTTTATATTTTTGAAGAAAATGGGGTGCAGTTTAAGCAAGAAAAACTAACCTCGTTTTTTATGCTTATAAACTTTGGCGTGCTTTTTACCCTTTTTTTATCTGTGCTTTGGTTTGTACCCCCAACCGTTTTTTACATTTTAGGATTGATGGGCGCCTTAGCACAACTATTGGCATTTTATGAACTCTATTTGTTGCTAAAGGGCAATTTTAAAATTTTGCAGTTAACTTTTAGTTCTCGTGCATTTTTTCTGTTGAAGCTGGCAGCAACATTGTTTTTTGTAAAACTTTTTATGCAGATTTTTTCCGCATTTCCGTACTATGCTACTTTGGTATATCAACTAAAAGATTTTGTAATTGGTTACCTGCATCTTGTTTTTCTGGGTATTGTTATCCCTACACTTTTGGCATTTTTACAGTACTTTAAGCTTTTAAATATTCCTAAAAGTTTTCTTTGGCTATTTATATTTGGGCTGGCAACTACAGAGGCTTTAATATTTTATAAAGCTCTGGCAGTGTGGTTGGGGCTTCCATTCTTTCGGGATTTTTATATTTATTTGGCGGTTTTAAGTTGCCTTTTTCCTGTTGCAACTGGTATTTTATTTTTTAAACACCTCAAAAGTTTTTATCTTTCAGATTAATCGCAGATGTTAACGTATAGTTGCTAAATCCTGTTTTTTAAATGAACACTGATAATTGTCATTTTAAACAAGTGGGGGTTTTGCAATATTTGCGGCAGGTATAATGAGCAAATTTTAGATTGATGGTAAACTGTTTCCATTGTGGAGATGCGTGTCTAGACGTAACCATAACACATGACGAAAAATCTTTTTGTTGCCATGGCTGCAAAACGGTTTACGATATTCTGCACGATAACGATTTAAGTTACTATTACGATCTTGAAAAAAATCCAGGTATTTCTCCCCAAGAAATCGCGGGAAAATTTGATTTTTTAGACAATGAAGCAATCGTTGAAAAACTATTGGAATTCAATGATGGCAATATGCAAATTGTATCTTTTGTTATTCCGTCTATCCATTGTAGCAGCTGTATTTGGATATTGGAAAACCTAAATAAATTAAGTGCTTCCGTTAAATCTTCGCAGGTTAATTTTCCTGAAAAAACAATTCGAATTTCTTTTTCTTCGGAAGAAAATTCACTTAAAAACTTAGTACTTCTTTTAAGTAGAATTGGATACGAGCCATATATTTCGCTCGATGATAGCAATAAAAAGGAAAAAAACATTGACCGAAGTTTAATTTACAAACTTACCATTGCTGGCTTTGCATTTGGGAACATTATGTTTTTATCGCTTCCCGAATATTTTGAAGGTTCGGAGTTTTGGTTAGACCAGTTTAAACCGTTCTTTCGCTGGTTGATGTTCGCTTTTTCATTACCTGTAGTATTTTACGCTGCGAGCGGATATTTTACTTCGGCATACAAAGGCTTACGATCAAAAATACTCAATATAGATGTGCCAATTGCTTTGGGTGTGGCCGTGCTATTTATTAGAAGCACCATCGATATCGTAATGAATTGGGGCACGGGCTTTTTCGACAGCCTTACGGGCTTGGTGTTCTTTTTATTGCTCGGTAAATTTTTTCAACAGAAAACCTATAGCTATCTCTCTTTTGAACGCGATTACAAATCGTATTTTCCGATTGCCGTTACCCGACTCTTTAAAAATGAGGAAGGAAAAACGATGGAGGAACAAGCCGAAGTTTATACAGTTGAAAAGGGCGACCGATTGCTAATTCGGAATAACGAAATTTTACCCGTAGATGCTATTCTTATAAAGGGAAATGCGCTAATTGACTACAGTTTTGTTACGGGTGAAGCGGAGCCAATTTCCAAACAGAGTGGCGATAAACTATTCGCAGGAGGCAGACAACAAGCAGGAATAGTTGAAGTAGAAGTTTTAAAACCTGTGTCGCAAAGTTATTTAACCCAGCTTTGGAGCAATGATGTTTTTAGTAAAGATAAGGTTGGAGTTTTTGAATCGCTCACCGATAGTATTAGCAAACGCTTTACATTAACGCTGCTTACGATTGCTTTTGTGGCCACTATTTTTTGGATAATTGTAGATCCGTCCAAGGCCTTTAATGTGTTTACCGCGGTACTTATTGTTGCTTGTCCGTGTGCCATTGCCTTGGCAGCTCCTTTTACTTTGGGGAATGTGCTTCGTATCTTTGGAAGAGAAAATCTGTATTTAAAAGAGGCTTCGGTAATAGAGCAAATGGCGAAGTTAGATACCGTAGTTTTTGATAAAACGGGAACGTTAACAACCAATGAAAAAAACCTGATTACCTATGAGGGTGTGGCACTTTCTTCAGCAGAAAAACAATTGTTAACCAATACACTACGCGCATCGAGCCATCCATTAAGCAGATCGTTGTACAGCATTTTAGATAAAAACGATATTCATACATTAGACGAGTTTGAAGAGGAAGTAGGGAAGGGTATTTCGGCGCGTTTTAACAATAATTCAATTAAAGTTGGTTCGTATGAATTTGTTGGCGCTTACGATGAAACAATTACCGAAGTAAAAAACAAAACTACCGTTCATATTAGTACAAATAAGACGTATAAAGGCTATTATATTTTTAATAGTGAATACCGAAATGGCGTTGCCGAAGTGTTCAGCAAGCTAAGCCATACTAAGGAAATTATTGTACTTTCGGGGGATAATGAGGGGGAGCGTGAACGTTTGGAGGCTATGTTGCCAAAAGGAGTGAAGTTGCATTTTAACCAAAAACCCGATGACAAATTAAACTTTATAAAAATGTTGCAGCAACAGGGAAAAAAAGTGTTGATGATTGGCGATGGTCTCAATGATGCTGGTGCCCTAAAACAGAGCGATGTAGGATTTGTAATTTCAGAAAATACGAATGTGTTTTCGCCTGCCTGCGACGGAATTTTGGAGGCGGCTAAGTTTAATAAAATTGCAGATTATTTAGATTTTTCAAAAAGCGGAGTAAAGGTTATTAAATGGGCGTTTTTACTCTCGTTGTTTTATAATTTAATAGGAATTTCATTTGCGGTTACGGGCAACTTACTGCCAGTGGTTGCAGCAATCCTAATGCCGTTGAGTTCTATTAGTATTGTTGTTTTTACAACAGTTGTTACTCAGTATATAGGGAAAAAATTAAGAATGAATATAAATAACAAATAGTGACGAATATCATACTTTGATGCTATTCACAATAATATTTTTGAATTATAAATTTTAGAAATGACCATCATTTACATGCTTTTGACTATCAGTCTGTTCGTGGCCATTGTGTTTTTTGTGCTGTTTGTTTTTTCAGTTAAAAAGGGACAATATGACGATACCTACACGCCTGCAGTACGAATGTTGTTTGAAGATGAGCTAGTAAAAGAAGGAAAGCAGCCAAAGAACGAAGGTTTAAAAAATAAGCCGTCTGAAAAAAATGAAATAACCAATCCAGATAAATAATTTTATTACCACTATGCAAACAGAACAGTTTTATTACGACAACCAGATTGTCAAAAAATTTATCAATGCTACCATTTTTTGGGGCCTCATTGGTATGAGTGTTGGCTTGTTGCTGGCCTTTATGTTTTTGTTCCCAAATATGACAGACGGAATTTCGTGGCTTAGTTTTGGTCGGTTACGACCTTTACATACCAATGCCGTTATTTTCGCCTTTGTTGGGAACGCGATATTTGCGGGAGTTTATTATTCTTCACAGCGGCTATTAAAGGCCCGAATGTGGAGCGATGCTTTAAGTAACCTAAACTTTTGGGGTTGGCAAGCAATAATTGCTGCTGCCGCAATTACGCTACCGTTGGGTTATACCACCTCAAAGGAATATGCCGAATTGGAATGGCCAATAGATGTTGCCATTGCCGTTATTTGGGTGGCATTTGGTATAAATCTTATAATGACGATGGTAAAAAGACGGCAACGCCACTTATATGTTGCATTATGGTTTTATTTGGGTACTTGGGTAACGGTTGCTGTACTGCATATAGTTAACAGTATGGCAATACCGGTTACGGCCCTAAAGAGTTATTCTATGTACGCTGGTGTGCAGGATGCCTTGGTGCAATGGTGGTACGGGCATAATGCGGTTGCATTTTTCTTGACCACCCCGTTTTTAGGATTGATGTACTATTTTGTACCAAAAGCTGCAAATAGGCCTGTTTATTCGTATCGTCTATCTATTGTGCACTTTTGGTCGTTAATTTTTATCTATATATGGGCAGGTCCCCATCACTTGTTATATACGGCACTTCCAGAATGGGCGCAGAATTTGGGGGTTGCTTTTTCAGTAATGCTTTTAGCGCCTTCGTGGGGAGGTATGATCAACGGACTTTTAACCTTGCGAGGTGCTTGGGATAAAGTACGTGTAGATCCAGTTTTAAAGTTTTTTGTGGTAGCCATTACCGGTTATGGGATGGCAACTTTTGAAGGTCCCATGCTTTCACTTAAAAACGTAAATGCCATTGCCCATTTTAGCGACTGGATTATTGCGCATGTACACGTAGGAGCTCTTGCGTGGAATGGTTTCCTCGCCTTTGGGATGATTTATTGGTTGGTTCCGCGCTTGTTTAAAACAAAATTGTATTCAACACAATTGGCAAATGCACATTTCTGGATTGGAACTTTAGGAATTATAATGTATGCCCTACCTATGTATGTTGCAGGCTTTATGCAGGCTTCTATGTGGAATCAATTTAATCCGGATGGAACACTTACCTATGGAAACTTCCTTGAAACGGTAACGCAAATCATGCCTATGTATTGGATGCGTGCCATTGGAGGAAGCTTATATATTGCCGGTGCCTTTGTATTGCTATATAACATAGTAATGACGGCACGTACGGGAAGCAAGGTTACCGATGAGCTAGCTGAAGCGGCACCTCTTGCTCCGGTACCAAAAAGACAAACTTCGGGTGAAGGATACCACACTTGGTTGGAGCGTCGCCCAATTAAATTAACCATTTACGCGACAATAGCAATTTTAATAGGAGGTATGGTACAAATTATACCATCGTTAATGGTAGATGATTATGTACCTGCTATTTCGAGCGTTAAACCGTATACGCCATTAGAATTGGAAGGACGCGATATATACATTCGCGAAGGTTGTGTAAACTGTCACACCCAAATGATTCGTCCGTTTAGAAGTGAAGTAGAACGCTATGGCGACTATTCAAAATCGGGTGAATATGTTTACGATCATCCTTTTTTATGGGGAAGTAAACGTACGGGACCAGATCTGCATCGTGTGGGAGGAAAATATTCCGATAACTGGCATTTAAATCATATGTACGATCCGCAAAGTACTTCTTCGGGATCTATTATGCCTTCGTACAAATGGTTAATTAGTTCCGAATTAGATAAATCTGATACCGAATCTAAAATGCGAGCCTTAGTTAAAATTGGAGTGCCTTATACAGATGAAGAAATTAACAGCGCCCAACAATGGATGGATGAGCAGGGAACAAAAATTGAAAAAAACCTGTATAACGACCCCGATTTTGTAACCACATATGAGGCAGACAAAAAATATGCTGCCGAAAATGGCGAAGAATTTATAGAAATGAAAAACCGCGAAATAGTTGCGGTAATTGCCTACCTACAAAGGTTAGGAACAGATATTAAAGTACAAAATTCCGAAGATGCTTCGGCAAAAAACCAATAGAGATGCTGAAATTTATAAAAGGAAACCTTGAAAATATTGATAATGTTCAGATTTATCCAATGATTTCACTTTTAATATTCTTCTTCTTTTTTGTTGCCCTTTTCTACTGGGTAATTACGGCGAAGAAAGATCATATTACTGAGGTGAGCAATATTCCGTTGGAAGACGATACTAAGTATCAAAATGATGAAATATTATGAAATTCACATTCACAAATAGTAAAACCATGAAGGAGGGTCAGTTTATTGTTCCGTCTTCTGCAAACCATTCAAATATTATATACAAATGAAAACCACAGCTTCATATTTAAGAGTCATCGGGTTTATGATTCTCGCTTTTTTTCTAATGGAATTTTTAGTCGATTCCGGAAAAGATTTGGCAATTGTAAAATACCCAATTATTTGGGCGGTTTTAGTAGCAGTTCTTTTTATCGCGATTGCTTTTGAAGTAATAGCAGCAGCCCTAGAACGCGTTTTGTTTTCTGGACTTTCTCCAGAGGCAAAAACACGGTTTGTAGCTGCCGAAAATTCACGCGAACAAAAACGCTTTGCCTGGTTTAAAAGAAAGTATCACGAAATGCTAGATTCTAAACCAATAGCAAAAGAGCAAGAAATTGTATTAGATCATAATTACGATGGTATTCGCGAGTTGGACAACAATTTGCCACCGTGGTGGACCTATCTTTTTTATGCAACTATTGTTTTTGCAATAGGCTATTTTGTTTACTACCAAATGTTTGATGGACCCACCCAGATTGATGAATACGAGGCAGAAGTTGCACAAGCAGAAATTGCCATTGCCGAGTTTAAGAAAAACAATAAAGACTTAGTAGATGCAGAAACCGTTGAATTGCTAACAGAAGCTTCAGATCTTGCTGCAGGTAAAACAATATATACAGATAATTGTGTAGCTTGCCATAAAGACAGTGGCGGCGGCGGTATTGGCCCAAACCTTACAGACGATTACTGGATTTTGGGCGGGGGCATTAAAAATGTTTTCCATACCATTAGTGAGGGAGGACGCGCCGGAAAAGGTATGATTCCTTGGAAATCTGAATTAAAACCAAACGAAATGGCACAAGTAGCCAGTTATGTTATCTCCTTACACGGAACCAATCCCGCAGATGGCAAAGAGCCTGAAGGCGATTTGTGGACCGGAGAATAATTTGTATCAAACATTTAAAATGTAACGGAAAAAATTGGTTTAATAATTTGCGTTACAAAATAAATCTCTAAAGACAATTAATAGTGGATACCCCAGAAAACGAACGTTTCAGAGATAGTATTGGCACAATGACCGAAGAAGGCAAAAGGGCTTGGGTGTACCCCAAGAAACCTTCAGGTAAATTGTATCAATACAGAAAATATGTAAGTTATATTTTACTTGCATTTCTCTTTATTGCGCCATTTGTAAAAATAAACGGCAATCAGTTTTTGCTGTTTAATGTCTTGGAGCGACGTTTTAATATTTTTGGTTTTCCTTTTTGGCCGCAAGATTTTTATCTGTTCGTAATAATGATGATCATTGGGGTGGTCTTTATTATTTTCTTTACAGCGGCTTTTGGCCGAATTTTTTGTGGATGGATCTGCCCCCAAACAATTTTTATGGAAATGGTTTTCCGAAGAATTGAATATTGGATTGATGGCGATAGAGGTGCACAAATACGTTTAGATAAAGCGCCGTGGAATGCCGAGAAAATCAGGAAACGCGTATTAAAATGGTTTATTTTCTTTGTTATTTCGTTTGCCATCGCAAATATTTTTCTCGCTTATTTTATCGGGAGCGACCGGTTAATTCAATATGTTTTTGAAGGGCCGTTAGAGCATGTAAGTACGCTTATTTCACTATTGATTTTTACAGGAGTATTCTATTTTGTCTTTGCCTGGTTTCGCGAGCAAGTATGTATAATTGCTTGTCCGTACGGTAGGTTACAAGGGGTTTTGTTAGACACTAAATCTATTGTGGTGGCTTATGACCATAAACGAGGCGAAAAAGAAGTGGGGCGTGCCAAATTTAAAAAGAATGAAGACCGGGAAGCTTCGGGAAAAGGAGATTGTATAGATTGTTTTCAGTGTGTAAATGTTTGCCCAACGGGAATTGATATTCGCAATGGAACACAATTGGAATGTATAAACTGTACCGCTTGTATTGATGAGTGCGACAGTATTATGGAAGCGGTAAACTTGCCAAAGGGATTAATCCGATATGCGAGCGAAGAGAATATTGAAAAAAAGGCACCATTTAAATTTACGCCACGTCTAAAGGGTTATACGGCGGTATTAGTTATTTTAATTGGTGTTTTATCCGGACTTTTATTTTTAAGAAGTGATGTTGAAGCAAACATTTTGCGTCTTCCCGGACAGTTGTACGAGCACAAAGACGGCAATATTATCAGCAATGTTTTCACCTATAAATTGTTGAATAAAACCACTAAGGATATTGAGGATATTCACTTTAAATTGAAATCGCCTAAGGGTACAATTCAAACTGTAAAACACGGTGCAATTGTGGTGCCAGCGCAAGATTTGGCACAAGGAACCCTATTTATTGAAATAAATAATTCGGCTTTAAGCGGCGATAAAAACCGTGCAGTAATAGAAGTTTACAGCGGGGAGAATTTAATTGAAACCACCAGCGTTACATTTTTAGGCCCACGAAGTTTTAAGTAAAACGTTACTTCTGCCTATTAATGCTGAAATATTATAAATTAAAAGCTCGGGTAATTTATTGCGAATTGAAGAGTGAAAAATAATTAAAAAAGGTAAGTAATGAAGATGAATTGGGGTACGGGATTGGCAATTTGGTTGGCACTTTTTATAGTGTTTATTCTGTATTTTGTTATAAGAATAAGTACGGAAGATAAATACGATTACGATTTGGTAACCGAAGAATACTACCAAAAGGAAATGATTTTCCAACAAGAATTTGATGCAGAAGAGAATGCCAATTCCTTGGAAGGATCTATTACAGGCGAAAAAATTGCCGAAGGATGGATGCTTACATTTCCGAAGAATATAGATTACACAAAAATAAAGGGCACTGTATTTTTATACAGGCCGTCTAATAAAAATTTGGATTTTCAACTTCCGTTGGAATTAACGAGCGAAAAATTATTAATTCCAGATAAACGCCTTCTTGCCGGACGGTGGAATACGATTGTAAAATGGAGCTACGAAGGGGAAGCATATTTGTATAAAAGGAAAATTGTATATTAATACGGCTTTGAGCCGTAACAAGCACAGAAATATAAATTTGGAATTTGAATGTTGTACACCGCACTTATATTTGGATTATTAGGTAGTTTCCATTGTGTGGGAATGTGTGGGCCAATTGCATTTTTATTACCTGTTGATAGAAATAATAATGTAAAAAAAATTGGACAAACATTTCTGTACCATTTTGGTCGAATTTTGGCCTATAGTATTATCGGACTTGCCTTTGGATTGGTTGGTAAAAGTTTAAATTTATTTGGATTTCAGCAGCAGCTTTCAATATTTATTGGAATTTTAATGTTGTTGGTAATTTTTATTCCGCAGAAAACTTTTAATAGATACAACTTTTCTAAACCCGTTTTTAAAATTATTTCAAAAGTGAAGTCCGCTTTAGGGAAGGAACTAAAAAAGAAAACGCCGGATACATTTTTAACCATTGGGCTTTTAAATGGTTTTCTCCCGTGTGGGCTGGTTTATATGGCTGTATTTGGTGCAATTGCTACTGGCGATGCCTTAAGCGGAGGTTTATATATGGCTATATTCGGGATCGGAACAATACCGTTAATGACAACCGCAATATATCTTGGAAATTTTTTAAATGCGCAAGTTCGGCAACGCGTACGCCGTGCAATTCCTGTTTTTGTAGTAATAATAGGTTGCCTGTTTATAGTTAGAGGTTTGGGGTTGGGCATCCCGTATATTTCACCAAAACCGATGACCGAGACCGTGGACGCAAATTACGATTGCGAACCCATGATCTTAGAAAATAAATGAAATAATTATTAACCAATTAAAAATTATAATATGACACATTTAATCTTGCCACTTGCCAATTGGGGAATGGGTACCGCTATTATTATTTTCTTTGCCGTATTATGTGTAGGTCTTTCTGCCCTTGTGCTTAGCTTTGTGTTTAGCGGGAAAAAGAAAGATAAAGACGAAGTAACCCCCTCTAAAAATGATAAAATTTAAACTTTTGTGTTATGCGTAACTTTAACTCCATTCCATTAGTAGATTTTACGTCGGGCGTTGTAACAACTATCCTTTCAATAGTTATATGTTTTGTTATAATTATTGCGTTAATTCTATATGTGAAGAATAGTAAAAAACGAAAAAACATGGTTCACAATAAGAAAAAGAAGAACGATGAACCGGGAAATAACAAATAGTTTTGGCGCTATTTTAAATTGAAAAAGTAAAAAGGAGGGAAGCGTGTAAAGCGCTTTTTTCCGGATCGTTATTATATTTTAACCTACAGCTATTTAGCTAAATCAATAATAGCTTGAACTGTTTCTTTATTATCTACGCCCAATCCTTCTTGTTGGTGTGCCAGTTCGCCCGCTTGATTAAAAACACTAATGATGTTTGAATGGGAGAAATCCATTGGCGATATTTTTTTGTAGTTTACGGCCAATACTGCAGCAAATTCCCGAGTATCGTCTTCGGTACCACGCAGAAATAGCCATTTATCGTCTTCCATTTTGTTTTCTATGGCAAATTCTGTTAGTCGTTCGGGTGTATCGGTTTTTGGATCGATACTTACAAAAACGAACTGGACATCATCAATTTTATCTTCTGGAATTTGTTTTTCAATGTTTCGCATATCGGCAACCAATCTGGGGCAAGCAGCTTGGCAGGAGGTATAAATCATAACCATTGCCAATACTTTTCCTTTTAACTCTTTTAGTTCAATTTCGTTGCCATCCTGGGTAGTCCAGTTAGACGGAAGATTATAGATAGACATATCGGAGATAGCATTATCTGTTGCTTGCTCAGTGGCATTTTCAGCAGTTGCTTCGGCGTCTTTTGCAGTATTATTACACGAAATTGCAACCAATGAGGCTGCAATAAAAATATATTTGAGTTTGTTTATCATTTCAATATTTAATTTTCAATATCCTTTGCACAGCGAAAACCTAAATTTTGGGAACTGTAGCGGGCTTTCATACTACCGCGAAATGCGTAACGCATAAAAGCTGCATAATTCATTAAATCTGAAGCACCAATAGCTGCGCTTCCACAGAAGAGGTTAGCATCTTTATCTACATCTTTTCTAGATTCGCCAGAGATAAGAACCGTGTTGAAATCTTGTGTCCATTCCCATACCAAACCGTGAAGGTCATAAATGCCATAATAATTTTTAAAAGTAGAACCAACGGGTTGGTTAAAGGTTTTTGGAGTTTCGTACCAGTTTAAAATATATTGGTTATAAGCCTTTATTTTAAGAGCATCCGGTACATTTTCATTGGCCATTGCGGCATATTCCCATTCATCCATTGTAGGTAAACGTTTGCCTTGACACTCGCAGTAATTTTTTGCTGCAAACCAAGAAACATTGTTTACAGGAGCATCTTTGAGCCCGGTAAAAGTTGTATCGTCTGTCCACTTAGATAAATAGCTTTTGTCTGCAAATAAACTTTTTACGTTACTCTTTTTCCATTTTGGATTTTCCTGTACAAATTTTAAATAATCGGCATTGGTAACAGGATGTACATCCATTAAAAACGGCTCTACTTTTACAGTTTTACCTTCGGCACCGTAAAGTGGTAAATAAACACCGCCTTCTACCATAGCCATTTTATCATTCTGAGCTGATAGCTTACAAAATAATGAAAGTAGTAAGAAGAGGGCGGTGCTATAATATTTCATTTTAATCAATTATTTTATTTGTTTCTAACGGCTTCAACCATCTCTGGAGTTACGTCAGTTTTATTATTGCCCCAACTATTATACACATAGGTTAGAACATTAGCCACGTCTTGGTCACTAAGGGCTTGTGCGGTCATTACACTGTTGTATTTTTTGCCGTTTACAGTAATTTCACCGGATAAACCGTGAAGTACAATATCAATGGCGCGGTCAACATCAGCATTTAAGTAATCTGAGTTTGCCAAAGGAGGGAACGCATTGGGAATACCTTGTCCATTTCCTTGGTGACATGCAACACAAGTGGCCATGTATTTGTCTTTTCCGAACTTCATTTTTTCTTCAAAACTCAAGGCTTTCACTTCTTCTTTCTCCTTATTTCTGTCAAGGCTTGGCATAGATTGAATTACACTTCCTTCAGGCAGGTAGATTCCATCGTGTATTTCGCCGGCAAACACTTTTTCGTTTTCTTCACCTCCTACTTTTAGCATACCAAGGGCACCCTTGTTAAAAGCTCTAAAAATAGAATGATCTACTAAAATAAATGTTCCAGGTACTTCTACCTTAAACTCTACTATGGCTGCACCTCCAGCTGGAATTAGGGTAGTTTGTACATTGTCGTTTACCAAATCACCACCTTCAACATATACTTTGTCAAAAATCTCACCAATTACGTGGAAAGAAGACACCAGATTAGGCCCTCCATTACCCACAAACAGTCGCACTGTTTCGCCTACATTAGCAGTAATAGCATTATCACCAGTCATAGCACCTACGTGGCCGTTAAATACAACGTAATCTGCGTTTTCATCAATTGCCTTCTGCATATCGAAAGCTTGCAGGCCACGTTCACCGTATTTACCTTCCGTATAGAAATCGCCTTGCATGATGTAATATTCTTTATCAACAGGTTCTAGTCCGCCTTCAGGTTCAACTAAAATTAGCCCGTACATCCCGTTTGCAATGTGCATTCCCACAGGGGCTGTTGCACAGTGGTAAACATATAATCCTGGATTAAGCACTTTAAAGGAGAATACTTTTTCGTGCCCTGGAGCTACAAAAGATGATTCTGCTCCACCTCCTGGACCGTTTACTGCGTGAAGGTCAATGTTATGTGGAAGCTTGTTATCTGGGTGGTTTTTAAGGTGAAATTCAATTTCGTCACCAACACGGGTTCTGATAAAACTTCCCGGAACCGTTCCCCCAAAAGTCCAGTATATGTATTTAACACCGCTGGTCATTTCGCCTTCGCGTTCCTGTATTTCTAAATCGACAATAAGCTTTTTCGCCATACGCTTTCCAACCGGAGTTGGCACGAATGGAGGAGAGGTTAGTTCTGCAATCATTTCCTGATTTACAGGAATATCTACCGCATCCTTGTATTTTTTACTAGACTGATCGTTTACACAGCTCGAGAGCATTGCTATAGCAGCTATGCCAACGAGCATTTTAGTAAAGAAGAATTTTTTAATGTTTGATTTCATAGATTGGAATTTTAAAATTATGCTTGATTTATTTATTGGTTGTTTCTGTATTATTTTTTTGCCAGGTGAATAGATTAGGGTTAATTGTAACCATTACCCATGCCCAGTTGTTTGTGTTGTTATCGTAATTATTTTTTACCATTTCAATTCCATTTGATGTAAAAAATTGTGAATATCCTGCCTGAATATTTGTAAATTCACTCAATTTAAATGAAGTTACTAAATCTATTTCAAAACCCAAATTTTTTGAATCATTATTCTTCAAATCGGCTGCACTGAAAAATTGATGGAATGCAATTTGGAGCTTCGATTTTGTACTTAAGTTATACTTTACATTTCCGTATAAATCTACCAAACCAACAGTATTTAAGTGGTTGCCCACATAAAAATAATCCATATACCCATTAAATTTATGATTTGTACCATAGAGTGGGTTAAACGCCTTATTTTTTCCATTTGCCGGACTTCCGTAATCGTTACCGCTAAGTAATTCGCCTCCTAAACCAACATTTAGGTTTTCGTTGGCCGAATATAAAGCTTCCAAAGATATTAAATAAGCTTCAAGCGAATTATTCAAAACATCTTTCCCAAATTGATAATACAGATTAGAGTTAAAGTTGAAATTGGCTATAGCTGTTTTTAAATGTAATCCTGCCGTTTGGCTGTATCTGGTTTCGTTCTTGGCCGGTTCAATTTCGTCTATAAATTGTAGTCCGTTGTTTAAAAATAGGAAACTGGCATTTAGGTTTTTCCAATCTTTATGAAACCATGCATACTGCAAACTTTTATAAGTGTTTTTGGTGAGAATGTTACCCGTTAATGCTTCGGCATCTTGATTGTAAGCAGCGCCAACGTGCAGTTTAACTGCAGTTGGTTCGTATTTAAATACTGCGGCATCGTGGCTTCGGCCTTGTTGCGCCCACCCTACGTTTCCTAAAAATCGTTGATCGTCGTAAACAATTTCTTGGCGGCCAATTTTTAATGATAGATCTGAAACCAAGACAAATTCGCCCCAGGCTTGGTGAAGTGAAAATCCATTTTCATCGGCAACGTTTAATTGGGGAACATCGCCCCAAACCCGCACATCCTGTGGACTTAAAAACAAATGAAGTTTTTCCGATTTAAAATCAAAGTTTAATCTTGTTCGCTGCGATACAAAGGCCGCTGGATCCGTATTATCGGGAAAAAGTGTTTTGTATCCGTGTCTGTATTCAAAACGTGGTCTTAGCTCTGCATCTATCGTAAATTGTGAATAAACGGAGGATACTGTACAAAATAGAATTAGCGGAAGCAGGGATTTTAAAACTTTCATTGTTATAATAAATTCTAGTACAAAATTCGAATATTTGAATGTTTCTAAATATGACTATTGTCATTTAACAATCTATTTTATAGGAATTTTTTTTTAGAAATAAATGATCTAAACCGTCATTGAAAACAATTGCGTTTCAGGTTGATTGCGTTGCAGAAGCACATCGAATGCCATACAGACATTACGTACGTAGGGTCGTCCTTTTTCGGTAATTTGAAGTTTTTTGGCACCGATTACTATTAAGCCATCATCTTCCATTTCCTTTAGTTTGGAGAGAACTTCGGGCAATTCTTTAAATTGAAGCGAGGTTTCTTCCCATGACGTTTCTAATTTGCACATCATATTCAAGATATGCTTGCGGATCAACAAATCTTCTTCATTTAAAATATGTCCGCGATACACGGGAATAATATTTTGTGCCACTAAATCTTGATATTCTTCAACATTTTTTACATTTTGGCCAAAACTGTACCAACTATCGCCAATAGCCGATACGCCAAGTCCGAGCATAAATTGCGTTTTGCTATCTGTGTAGCCCATAAAGTTTCGGTGTAACTTTTTTTCTTCCACAGCTCTATATAAGCTATCGGATTTTAGGGCGAAATGATCCATACCAATTTCTACATAACCTGCTTCTTCCAGCATTTTTTTGCCAGTTTCGTACATTTCGCGTTTTTCTGCGGCACTGGGCAAATCGGCTTCTTTAAAGCCTCTTTGTCCGTTGCCTTTTATCCACGGAACGTGTGCGTAGCTATAGAAAGCAATACGGTCTGGCATTAATTCCTTGGTTTTTTCAATGGAATAAATAACGTGTTCAATTTTCTGAAAGGGAAGCCCAAAAATAAGATCGTGCCCTACCGAAGTATAGCCAATTTCGCGTGCAGTATTGGTTACGTTTTTCACATTTACAAATGGCTGAAGCCTATGAATGGCTACTTGAACGGTGGGGTTGTAGTCCTGCACCCCGTAACTTACCCGGGTAAAGCCACAGTCATACAATGTTTGTAGATGGTCGTCTTTTGTGTTGTTGGGGTGCCCTTCAAAACTAAATGAAGGGTTTTCTGCAATGGTAGCATCTCTAAATATTCCTTTTAAAAGCAGCTTTAAATTATCTGCGGAAAAGAAGGTTGGAGTACCCCCGCCGAGATGTAATTCTTTTATAATTGGACGTTCGGTAAATAGTTTTAAATATAGTTGCCATTCGTTTAAGACAGATTCCAAATAGGGTGTTTCTACATTGTGATTTTTGGTAATACGTTTGTTGCAACCGCAAAATGTACAAAGGCTTTCGCAGAATGGTAGGTGTATATAGAGACTAATGCCTTCTTTGGAATTGCTCTCCGAAAAACTCCGGATTACCCCTTTTTTCCATTCATTCAGGGAAAAACCTTCGTTATTCCAATAGGGAACCGTTGGATAGCTGGTGTATCTTGGGCCCGCGACATTATATTTTGAAACTAAACTGTTTTGCATCTTTTGTCAATTCTGGGGTCAAAAGTACTTTTGAAGCATTTAATATAAAATGACAAATATCAGTTTAAAAGATTGTCGAGTTCAATAAAAATTCCCGAAAATCATTGGATTAACGGGGCTTATTATGATAGCAAGTCTCTTTTAGAATTATTTTTGAAATTAAATAAGAATGCTGGAATTGAGGTATTCTGAAATTTTAATTTATAGTAAATCCCTATTTTTTACGGAATGATGGATATGGAATAAAATCGGTTTCGTCGC
Source organism: Aequorivita flava (assembly GCF_038742595.1). Lineage (NCBI taxonomy): Bacteria > Pseudomonadati > Bacteroidota > Flavobacteriia > Flavobacteriales > Flavobacteriaceae > Aequorivita > Aequorivita flava. The sequence goes on from NZ_JBANCF010000001.1 coordinate 253,158, forward strand.
CCTCAATTTTGGGAAAGGATTGGGTTTTCCATTTCTCTTTCGCCTCTTCAATGCGTTCTTTGCTCGAGGAAACGAAGTTCCAATCTATAAATCGTTCCTCGGGAAAAGGTTCACCGCCAAAAATATAAATGGTGTTGTTTTCCTGAATGGTAAATTCGCAAAGTGTGCTATCTTTCGCCACAATAATTGTTTTGGTTCATAAACATTTCCTTCACTTTCAATAGCGCCTTCCAGAATATAAAGGCCCGATTCGCCATAAAGCTCCTCACCGATGTTTAATGTCTGTTTCGATTTGCTTTTTATTTCAATCATAAACAGTTTGCTGAAAACGGGCACCGACGATTTTCTTCCGAAGGCTTAGCCGGCTACGAGTTTAAATTGCAGATCGCCATCTGTCTAATTTGGTATTTCTTTTTCTTCAACATGTGTAAACTGCGGTTCCATTTCCTCGAGGTGTTTAGGCAATGCCACCCAGATATGCAGTAACGGACGACATTAAAATCATAAGCAGCCACGGGAATGCACTTTTGGTTTTTGCAGCAAGGATATGTTTGTTCATGGTTTAGGTAAAATTTTGAATTTGTAGCTTGTCTTTTTTAGTCATTGAACCAAAAAATAATTAGAGATCCAAAGGCACATCATACGCCATCTCCTTTCTGCAGAAAAGGAATTCGCCGTCGCGCACAGATGCCAATACGGCTACTCTTTTTCTAATGGCTTCGTAAACCGAAGATTCATTCAAAACAAAAAAGTTTACTCTCCTACCAACTTCAAATTCGTAGCGGAACTTCCATTATAAGTATTTCGGAATTTTCAAGCGTTTCAATTTTGAATGAATTGGTATTGCTAATACCGAGACCGTCCCTTCTTTCCAAAATTTGCTCGCCAATTTTTGCCTTTCCCTCAAGAATAAAAACATATACGCCGTTTCCTTCCTTTTTCAGGGAATATTCCTTTGATATACCGTTTTCAAATTTTGCCAAATGAAACCACGCATCTTGATGTATCCAAACTCCATCATCATCCTTATTGGGTGAAACGATCTGTTGAAAGTCATTCGGTTTGGCATTGGCTGCGGCATTTATTTGTCCGTAGCGTGGCGTAACGTTCATTTTATTTGGAATTATCCAAATCTGCAGAAACTTTACGGGCATATCTGGGTCGTTATTGTATTCGGAGTGCATCACTCCGGTGCCGGCGCTCATAACTTGGATGTCGCCAGCCTTTATGATGGTTTCGTTGCCCATATTGTCTTTGTGCTTCAGATCGCCTTCCAAGGGTATGGAAACAATTTCCATGTCTTTATGCGGATGGGTGCCAAACCCCATATTTCCTGAAACCGTATCGTCATTCAGAACGCGTAATACGCCGAAGTTCATACGTTCCGGATTGTAATAATTCGCAAAACTAAAGGTGTGATAGGAATTTAACCAACCGTGATTGGCGTGGCCTCTGCTGTCTGCTTTATGATAAATGGTTTTCATAATTTTCTTTTTTATTGCTTTAGAAATACACGTTATGCCAAAACGTCTGAAAGACTATCATCTCTGTCGAAAGTTTTCTTTGCATATGGGCACAGTGGAATGATCTTTAAATCGTTCGTCCGCGCGTAATCTACGCCTGCCATAACCAGTTGCTTGGCAAGGCCTTTTCCGCCAAACGCTTCCTCTACGCCTGTATGGTCGATAATGAATTTATTCTTTCCCGCCCAGGTGAAAGTCATTTCACCAGCAAAAGCATCGTTTTCATAAACTATAAAGCGTCCTTTCTTTCCGTTGTCTTCCCGTTCTATTTTTGTCATAATTATCTGTGTTTTTGAATTAATGAAAATTTTATATTTGACATTACATTTCCTTGAGATCTGGAACCTTGAATTTTTCAATATCCCAGTTGGCTTTTTTGGCACCCGCGCGGTATGTGGATTCCAAAAACCTGAGTAATTCTTTTCTTGGATTTTCAGTGTTCAATAAATCCTTGTATTTAAGAAGCGCCATGGGGCTGCCATTGTTGTCAATCCATTGTGCCGATGCCGGATTTATGGTTTCTTTTTCCAAACCATCCGGTGCAGGGAATGTATAGGAATAGAATGCCGGTTCGGGTACATTTTCATCGCCTGCCCAAAAACCAAAACTTATACATTCGTGCGAGTATGCATCTTTATCGGAAATTCTCGCATCAGTGGGCATTGGCGGGGCTTCGTTTCCGGAGAATCGCGTTACCACCAAATCTAAAGAGTGCCAATAAAGATGGACCGGACAGGTTTTTCCGTAAAAGCGTCCGCTGAATTCTTTAAAAACATTGCTGATCCACAACATAGTTTTCCATAGTTTGTGGGTGTAATCTTCGTCATAGTGATGGTATTCGGTGATTTCATCAAAAGATTTGTCAATATCCAAATCAAACGGAACATCAACGATAGATACGGGAACATTCACCTTTTGGAGCAATGTCATAAGATTTTGATAAAAAGCAGCAACGGTAAGCGAATTTTGAAGTGGGAAATGTTCCGAATGACCTTCGCTGGTGTTAGCTTCCAGTTGGTGTTTCTTAACATTTATTGTAATATCAAACTGTTCAGTGCCTGATTTATAGGGAATGGGTCCAGTGGTAAACCCAGTGGTTCCAATGTATTCCGTAATGTACCACCAGTGGTTTTTTCGGGGCGTCATCTTTAAACGCACCTTTCCCATAATCTGTAAAAAAATATGCAGGGTCGTTTTCTTTTCTACATTTCCTTTATAATGAAGGCTTGGCAATTGAATTTGATTTTGCATACTGTTTTGGTTTTGGATTGAAACTCGTTTAAAATAGTTGGCTTTGGTTTAATTGTTTTGTGTTATTAAGAAGGTTTTCCATCACGACGGTTTTAAATAAACCATTCATAACTTTTAAAGCTAAGGAATTCACGCCTAAGAACTGATTAAACCAAAGCCATTTATACTTTACTGCTTGATAAATTGAAGATTGGCAATAAGTCTAACTTTATCGCTCACTACGATACTGCCCGCTTCGGTTACCGCGCTCCAATTTAGATTGAATTCCTTTCGATTAATGGTTCCTGTAGCTTCAAAACCAGCTTTGGTCTGCCCGTATGGATCCACGGCTATTCCGTTGAAATCTACATCGAGTGTAATTTCCTTGGTTACGTCTCTTATAGTCATATCGCCGACCATCTTTTCACCGTCAAAGGATTTTGACTCAAAAGTGAGTTTTGGGTATTTTTCCGCATTGAAAAAATCATCCGACTTTAAATGCGTGTCTCTATCCTTATTTTTTGTGCTGATAGAATCAATCTTTGCGCTAAATTGAAATTTAGCGTTTTTAAAGCTATCATCAGCCGCTTCAATAGAGGCGTCAAAATCGCTAAAACTTCCGGTTACTGTTGAAATCATCATGTGTTTTACCTTGAATTCAATTTCAGAATGTGCGGTGTCTACTGACCAATTTGTTTTGTTTTCCATTTTTTAAGTTTTAATTATTATTTATTTGTATTAATTTTTTTCGCGATAACAAGTAATCTATAGAATACTTGCCAGCGCCCATTACAATAATCGTAATGTAGATTACTGCGTAGAGTAGTGGTAATTCCTGTTTTGCGAACCCATCGTTGCTGTGAATTATAAAGGTTGCAACCCCCATGGTAATTAGTAATGGTAATGCGGCCAAGCGGGTTCCCATTCCGAAGATTAGTAAAATGGAACACGCTACCTCTGCAAAGACCGTAAGCGCAAGCGAAGCAGTGGCTCCTACGCCAAGAGGGTCTAAAAATTGTATTGGCTCACTGCCGAATAAAGTTTGAAATTTCCCCATGCCGTGGGTAAGCATGAAAATACCTGCCGTTAACCGAAGTATAAGAAGCAATATATCCAATTGCTTGGGATACGTACCGGAATTAAAAATGTTCATCATTGTTTGTTTCATAAGGTTTTGTTATGCTATGGATGTTTATTTGATACAAAATTACGGTGTAATATTAACCTGCGCATTGATGTATGATAAGAAGATAAAGTTTTGTAAAACAGGTTGTTAACTAGCAGTTAATATTGAGCATAGATTTTCCCAGTACTTTACTTTCAATCAAGTTGGGAATACAGCACAGAAGCTTCGGAGAATCTGCTCATGAATAGTTGTACGGTAAGCATTGGGTAGTGCCTCAAAAAAAAAAGAGCACTGGTATGATCAGTGCTGGTCTACTGCTTCTTTAAATTATAGTTTGGGAAACTGGCAATATATTAGACGGTCTTATATTACTTGCCATGTATTCAGTAACTACTTATTTATTAATATGGCTTTTCGGGTTAAAAGGTTTAGCCAGAATGGAAATGATTCCAGTATAGGCAAAACAGATAATTAATCAATTTCGATACAAGAAACTACAAAAGGTCTTTATCCTCTAAGGATTGTTTTAATTGCGTTTGATTTTCCCAAAACCTTTTCTTTATTTTATTCATAACTTCCTCATATTCAGGATATTTTTTTAAAGGTTTCATTAAGGGATCCTTTTCTGAAAATAATAAAATCCAATATTGATAATTATTTTTGGAAGCGAATATTTTTAGCTGTGCGAGGGCTAGCTCATATTTTTCTTCGTGTACATACATTGAAGCCAAGCTGGCAGGCTGGTAGATAGATTGATCAATTTTACAATAGTTTGTAAAGGCATTATAAAATTTGGCAGCTTCTTCATCTAACCCCATTTTGTCATAAACAATTCCTATTTTAAGGTTTTCTTGTGGATAAATATCAAGGCCATTTTCTTCTTTAATTTTTACAAACTTTTTATAGTAATAGTAAGCGCTGTCATACTTCTCTTGAAAATAATAAAACTTCCCTACTTCCTGCATAATGTCTAATCGCGTGGTATCTTTTTTCCATTCGTTAACCAATTGGGTTGTAGTTTTATCTATATTTTGATGGTCGGCATATTGAATAAATATTTTTAAAAAAGGAGCATGATAATTCTTCGGATTATAATCTATTGCCAAGTTTATATACTTCATCGCTTCATCTGTAAATCCATTTTGAATAAAAGCATTGCTAAGGTTTAAATAAATGTAGCTTTTATTCACTGAATCGTTAGCGGCAATATCAAGTTGAATCCCTTTCAATGCATATTTCAGATACTTTTCCGTATTAGGAATGGCATTTGCATATAATTCTGAAAGCATTTTAACAACTGATGATGAATTGGGATTATACTCGAGGGCTTTTTCTAAATGAGGTATGGCAAATTGATATTCTTTATTATTTATATAATAAAGTGCCTTAGCTATAAGACTTTCTGCAGATTTTGAATCGTAAAGCAAGGCTTTATCTGCATAATTATTAATTACTTCGGTATATTGCTTTTCGGTTTTATTTAAATCTAAGTAAAAATAGGAAAAAGCCAGTTGTGAATATGCCAGCGCAAATTCAGGGTCATTCTTAATGGCCTTTTCAAATAAAGGAATGGCTTCTTCCAATCCTTCTATAGTCTCTGTTTTATATTGCTCCATACCTTTAAGGTAATAATCGTATGCCAATACATTTTCGGTAGGTTTTTTTTCAATTCGCTCTAATTCAGCTGGTGTAACCTTTGCTTGTATAGCGTCAGCTATTTTTTTGGCCACTGCATTCTGTAATGAAATCTTTAGAAATCAAAACTTTTAAAACGACATTCCCTCTTTTACTTCTCATTCTATTATTTACAAGTGCATGTGCTCAAACTGACAAAAAAACAACTACATCTATTAATACTGAAGTAAAAGAAAAAGGCACCAAACCAAGTATGGATATTAATACTGCCGTAATATCCGGAAATCTTGAAGCGGTAAAACAGCATATTGAAGCAGGGACGGATATCAATCAAAAAGAGCCGATGAGCGGTTCGACCCCATTAATATCTGCAGCTACCTTTAATAAACCTGAAATAGTCAAAGCTCTTATTGATGCGCATGCAGATTTGTCAATAAAAAACAATGATGGCGCAACCGTTTTACATTCTGCTGCGTTCTTTGGCCGAATAGAAATTGTACAAATGCTTATTGATGCCAAAGCGGACAAAACCATAAAAAATAACTTTGGGGCAACACCTAGGGAATCTGTACTAGGAGATTTTGCGGAGATGCAGCCTGTTTATGAAATGATCATACAGCAATTAAAACCAATGGGCTTTAAGCTTGACCTAAACGAACTTAAAGAAGCACGTCCCGTAGTTGCAATGATGCTAGAGTAATTAATAAAGCACTGCTAAAATGACAACAGATAGAAGATATGACATAGATTGGTTACGGGTAATTGCCATTGGGTTATTACTTATTTATCATATAGCCATTGTATTCCAACCCTGGGCTTTGTTTATAGGCTTTATTAAAAGTGACAATTCGGTAGAGAGCTTGTGGACCCCTATGACGATGCTGAATGTTTGGCGAATTCCACTCTTGTTTTATGTTTCTGGAATGGGCGTGTATTTTGCAATGAAAAAGAGAAGCTGGAAGAAGCTGATAACAGAAAGAACAAAGCGCATTCTTTTACCTTTTCTATTTGGTTTCGTTGCAATTACGCCCTTACAGATGTTCATTTTTCAAAAATTTTATAATATGCCTTTAAGTTATTATCCCGGTAGCAGCCACTTATGGTTTCTGGGAAATATATTTATCTATGTGCTTCTGTTATCCCCTTTGTTTTTCTATTTGAAAAAATATAAAAATGGAAAATTTAGAAAAGCAATTTCAAAAATCATGAGTTACGCTATGGGGCCTGTATCTATCTCAGTCTTTTTTATGTTGGAAGTAGTTTTTGTTAAACCACAATTGTTTGAATTGTATGCCCAAACTTGGCACGGATTCTTTATGGGTTTTCTTGCTTTCATTTTTGGTTTTCTCTTAATGTATAGCGGTAATAGCTTTTGGCAAACGGTTTTAAAATGGAAATGGTTATATATAGGCATAGCGGCTGTTTTATATACCATTAGATTCACTGAGTATGAAGGGATTTCAAATATGTATCTCACAAGTTTAGAATCTAATTGCTGGATATTTGGAATTTTTGGTTTCGGGTTTCAGTATCTAAATAAACCTAGCGCATTGTTGAGCTATTTGAGTCAAGCTGCTTATCCGGTTTATATCATCCATATGTTTGTGTTATATGCGGGTGCATTTATCTTCTTACCATTAAGCCTTCCTCCTATTATAAAATTTTTAGGAATAACACTTTTCACCTTTCTCGCCTGCTTTTATCTATATGAGTTTATACTAAGAAGAGTTAATATAATAAGACCATTTTTTGGATTAAAATGGAAACAAAAAGTAAAGCAAGAATTTGAAGATAAAAGCACCATTAAAAAAGATTTGTTGAACATAAAATCAACAAATACTAATATGTAATAATACTTTTCAATCCTGCATACCTCTTAAATGATGGCTCCATGGATTTTGAAGCAAAATCAACATTCATCCAACAAGAATTTATTCCTTTAATTAACTTTTGAATCTATGACAACTATTATAAAAAGTGAATCTCCATACGTAAAAAGCATAGTTATTCTTGCAATTATTGCCTTAATCATGCTAATGCCTATGGAAAATTTGTTTAGAATACTCACTAAGGATGATTTTAAATTAGAGTATATAAATCTCATTTTCAAAATGGGACTGATTTTTCTCATAGGCTATAGCATGATACGAATGCTAAAGACTCAAGCACTTGCAGGGGTGTCAGGACAATTTTCTTGGCGATTTAAATACCTAAATTTAATTCCAGTGTATTTAATCATAATTGCAATTCTCGGTCTTTTAGATCAAAACTTTTCAGCAATAGCATCCGTAAATCTGATGCTATTGCTTATAGGGTGCTTTATGGTAGGCTTTGCAGAAGAATATCTGTTTAGAGGTTTATTGCAATCGCTCTTTTTAAAAAAATATGGTTTACGGAAAAACGGAATCTTTATAAGTATTCTTTTGCCATCGGTTTTCTTTGGTGCTTTTCACCTCTTAAATCTAACCAAGAACGATACTATTGGGCAAGTACTGGTACAGGTTGTCTTTGCTATGTTCATTGGATTCTTTTTTGGTGTTTTAGGATTAAAAACCAATAAACTTAACGCCGTTGCCATTACGCACGGACTCATCAATTTTTTCTTTTCAATTGCTTTTTTGCCAGGCTTAAAATCTTTACAAGAAGATTTAAATAACCCTGTTTCCATGGCGCCAATAATCTTGACGTTTCCCTTGCTCATTATTGCATTTTTCATGTATAAAAAAATAGATAAAAAAGAGATTGAAAAAAAGATAGCCATGGGAAATTGAGAAGAAACATTCACTCACTATTTATGCCCCCATTATCAATATAGGCTGCAACATTCAAAAAACTATATTCTCTTAAACCCTTAATATTAAACACAAAATAAATGAAATCAAAATTTTGCCTTTTAGTTATAGTAACAACCATATTTATGGGTTGCAAAAACAGTAGCAATACAATAACCAATAATTTTATAAAAACTAATAAAGATCTTTTTATCAAGGAAACTTTGATAGATTCATTGATGAGTGAATCCTATAATAGGGGTGTATTTAATGGTAATATCCTAGTTGCTAAAAACAATAAAATAATATATCAAAATGAATTTGGATACTCTGATGCTTCAAAATCCAAAGCACTAAATCGAAATTCGATATTTAATATTGGGTCTATAGGAAAAGAATTCAACGCAGTTGCTTTGATGATTTTAAAAGAGAAAGGGTTACTTACTTTAGATGATCACATTTCAAAGTTTGAGTTACAGTTACCAGATTGGTCCACTAAGGTCACTATTAGGGATTTGCTAAAATATACTAGCGGATTGCCAAAAATAAATTGGAGTCATATTAAAAATGATGAAGATATATATGCTGATTTAAGGAATATTGAACATTTGAATTTCGAACCTGGATCAGATTATCTCTATAGTAATAATAATGTTTTTATTCAAAGAAGGATCGTGGAAAAACTATCCGGAATGAGTTTTAATGATTTCGTACAAAAAAACATTCTTATCCCCAGTAATATGTTAGAGGCTGTTTTAGATGCTACTCAAAAGAATCCTCAATTAGTAGCGGCATTTAACAATGATATGGTCAATGATAGACCAATGGACATTGAATTCTCCGGCTGGGTATATCCTAATGCAAATGATATGTACTATTGGTTAAGCAGTTTGCATTCAGGGAAGCTAATTTCGAAAGAATCGTTAATGCTATTATTTGATGCTTACGCTAAAGACAGTGAGTCCGCTTTAGGAAAGGGAATCTTTGAAAATAAAGAATTGCTGGTTCATGAGCATCATGGGTCCTCTTTTAATTACGAATCTTTTATACATTACAATGTAAAGGAGGGTTTATCAATTATCTTAATGACAAATAATAAAAATCATAAACTGCATGAAATTGCTGAGTCAATCGAAAATATCTCAAACGGGCGTCGTTTTTCAATTCCTCAAAAATCCATTTATCTAACAATCAGGCAAACATGCTATGACAATATAAATGAAGGTATTGAGCTTTATAAAAGTTTAAAAAAAAATGACCCCAACACATATAATTTTTCAAATGAGAATGAATTAAATCAACTTGGTTATAAGTTAATTGAGAAACATCAAATCGAGAAAGCCATTAAAATTTTCAAATTGTATATTTCAGAATTTCCAAACTTAGCCAATGCATACGATAGTATGGGTGAAGCTTATTATCTTAATGGCAACAACAATCTGGCATTAATCAATTATAAAAAATCGCTAGAATTGAACCCAAACAATACCAACGCAATAGAAATGATCAAAAAAATTCAAAATTAGTAAAATAAAATATCCAGTTGTTATGCACAATTAAAACAAAACAGTATAAACAGACTATGAAAAGATATATTTCAATTATTGTGATAATCCTAACTCTTTGTGTTTCCTGTAAATACAGAACCAACTCAAACTGCACAGAGAACCCTTCGGAGAAAAGACTTGAATCCTATATTGACGCGTGTGATAAAAACGGACTTTCAGCAAGCATATTGGTCGCCAAAGATGGAAAAATACTTTACTCCGGTGGCGTTGGCCAAAGAAACAAAACTGAAAACCTTCCTGTAACGGAAGAAACCATTTTCACAACAGGTTCGTTGACAACACAGTTTACGGCAACTGCTATTCTAAAATTGCAGGAAGAAGATAAATTATCGGTAAACGATTCTATTTATAAATTTTTTGAAGATGTGCCGAAGGACAAACAAAATATTACGATTCATCAATTACTGACACACACATCAGGAATCGTAGGGAATCTGGGTTACGGAGTGGATTTCGTCCCCATCTCAAAAGAGAAGTTTTTAAGCGAAGTTTACAATGCACCATTAGATTTTGAACCGGGAAAACAATTTAGCTATTCCAACGTCGGCTACAGTATGTTGGCTATGATAATTGAAAAAGTTACGCAAACAGATTACGAAACCTATTTGCAAAAAAATCTTTTTCAAAAAGCGGGCATGAAACATACGGGTTATCTTTCCCCCAAATGGGATACAACACAAATTGCCCACGGCTATAAATGTGGGGAAGATTGGGGAACCCACCTCATAAAATGGCAGGCAGATTCAAACCAAATATCATGGCATTTAAAAGGAAATGGCGGAATACTTTCAAATCCTTCCGATTTGTATAAATGGTACATTGCTTTAAAGGAAAATAAAATTATTTCCAAAAAATCATTTGAGCAACTCACTTTTCCCCACGTAAAAGAAAATGAATCAGGAGATTCACACTATGCATATGGATGGACCATAGTGAATAGTGATAGAAATACGAAAATTATAGCGCACAATGGCTCAAATGGTGTTTTTTATGCCGATTTCATACAACTGCCGGAAGAAAACACGGTAATTATATATATGACCAATGAATTAAGATACGACACTCAAATTGTAGCATGGGAAATTGAGCAATTGCTTTTTAAAGAAAACTACACACCCGTTGTACCTAAAATGAAAAGTATAAAACATGGTAGTACCGATATTACAAATAAGCAACTTGAAATCATTCATCAGTTTGTAGAACTAATTTTGACAGATGATAAGAACATGGATGATTTCATCAATGAACATGTCGCTAGTAAAGAAAGAGAACGAAGATTTAAAATGTGGGTGAAGGATATGCAGAAAGAGTTTTTAGGATATCGATTGAAACATATTTTAGAATATGGTGATATGAGTTACGATATTGTTTTGAAATCGAAAGATGGGAAAGTTGTCGATTTAACCCCTTGCTTTGACCTGCAGTTCAATGAAAGTAATAAAATTGTTGCTTTTGGATGGTAAATTAAAACTGCCCACAATCAATTTATATAAAAAATGTTGTGGATAATGATAAAAGACATAAATAATACAGATACCAATGCAGTATAGAAGAATTGTAATATCAAAATTTGGAAGCCCTGAAGTTCTTCAGGAAATTACCGAAAAAGAATTGCCTAAGCCACAAAAGGGCCAAGTAAGAATTAAAGTATTAACAACAAGCGCATCATTTACGGATACACTTGTTAGACGAGGCATTTATCCAGATGTAAAAGAAAAACCACCATTCTCGCCGGGATATGACTTGGTAGGAATTGTTGATGAACTCGGCGAAGGTGTCAATAATTTAACAGTCGGACAAAAAGTAGCAGATTTGACCATCATTGGTGCCTATACAGAATACATTTGTCTTGATGCAAATTCGGTCGTTCCAGTACCAAACGACTTGGATAATGGAGAAGTGGTCAGTTTAATACTCACCTATCTAACCGCTTATCAAATGCTTCATCGCTTTGCTAAAGTAAAAGACGGGCAAACTATTTTAATTCACGCTTGTGCAGGAGCAGTCGGTACTGCAATGATTCAATTGGGCAAACTTATGGATTTGAAAATGTATGGAACTGCCTCAAAAAATAAGCACGATTTTGTAAAAAGGATGGGGGCAATTCCGATTGATTACAAACAACAAGATTTTGTAAAAGTGATGAAAGAAAAAGAAGCTAACGGAATTGATGCTGTTTTTGACCCTATGGGCGGCGATTACTTTTCTCGTTCATTAAGTGTGCTTAAAAAGACAGGAATTTTGGTTGGTTTTGGTTTTCAAAACTCGGCAAGTGGAAACGGTGGCAATGTAATTATAGACTTTATGAAAATTCATTTATGGAATTTACTTCCTAGCAAACCTTCAGCTAAATTTTACGTTATAACTTCAATACGAAAGAAACACCCCAAATGGTTTCGTGAAGATTTAAATAAATTATTCAAACTGTTATCGGAAAGAAAAATCAAACCGGAAATTGGTAAAATCATGAGATTAAATGAAGCATCCGAAGCTCACAAGTTGGTTGAAAAAGCTATGGTTAAAGGAAAAATAATATTAAAGGTAACTGAATGATAAGCTAATTTACTACGGCTAACATCCTAAAAATATTTAGGGCTAAGAGCCGAATCCTAATTTGGAAGTGATTTGCTTAGTTTGCCCCATAGGCAGTTTGACAGTGTAAAGAATAGGCAGTTTAAAAAATGGAAAATGTAAATTTGGCTAAGAATCAAGATTATAAGTAATTGAATTTTAACATCTTACTATTCTTAAAAATCTCTGAAAAAAGTTAACTTAAAAATTTTCATATAGGATTAGTTTCTAAAATCAATAAACTAATGAAAAATTATAAAGCAAAACAAATGCTGAAACTAGGATTAATTATAGCAAGCATTGCCTCCTTGTGGCTCGTGCCCTGGATAATAGTAAAAGCATGGATAATGCCGCTGCCAAACACAGTTCAAGAACAGGTAGATGAAGCCCTTGATTATGATTTTTCGGGAATAGTTGTATATATAGACCAGACTGGAAAACCGCCACAGCATTTTGCTTCCGGGTGGCACAACCGTGAAGATTCCATTCCTGCCAATCCTCATGCCCTCTTTAAATTGGGCAGCATCAGCAAGCTCTATGATGCTGTGGCGGTAACCAAATTGGTACACGAAGGACGTCTTTCACTAGATAAAACACTTGCTGAATATCTACCGGAGTTGGTAGGCAGAATTGAAAACACAAATAAGATTACCCTGCGGATGCTTGTACAACATAGAAGCGGTATCCCTAATTTTACAGACACTCCCAATTTTTGGGAGGCACCCACAGCAACCTATAAAGAAAGCCTTGCATTAATTCTAGACAAGCCGGCTAATTTTGATCCTGGGGAAGACTATGAGTATTGCAATACAAATTATCTATTAATCAATAAAATAATGGATGACGAATTGGGGTATAAAAACTTTCAATACATTCAAGAAAAAATCCTAAAACCCTTAAAACTTAGCAATACGTTTGGTTCATTAGACGAAGTGAATATGGATGCAGTAATGAGCGGCTATCACTTGGGACATCCTTTTGATTTAAAAACAGACGATTACGGAATGGTAGCCACCGCAGCAGATGTGGGAACGTTTATACGGGCTCTAAATGATGGAGCACTGTTTAAGGATGGAGAACAGGAGATATATTCTTCTATTTACAAATATGAACACGCAGGTTGGGTTCCGGGGTACCAAAGTTTTGCAAGTTATGACTCAGATCTGGATGCTGTAATGGTTGCATTCTACAGTACTACCGACCCTAAACTATACTTATGGAATGTATCAGAAATCATCAACAAAAGAATTATTAAAATACTGAAAAGAAAAAACTAGCCAAAAGCTAATCCATTTATCACATTTTTTTAAACCTGATATGTCTAACACCAAAAAAAAGCTGTTATAATAATATGAACCTAAATCAAATTACCATTCCATCGTTGGACTTGACAAAATCAATTTCATTCTATGAAAAATTAGGATTGAAATTAATAGTTAAATCGTTACCACATTATGCAAGGTTTGAATGTCCAAACGGAACATCTACATTTTCAATACATAAAACTGTAAACCTACCAAAAGGAGAGGGGATTTATGTGTATTTCGAATGCGAAGATCTTGAAGAACAAGTTGAAAAATTAAAAAAGATGGGAATTAAATTTGACCAAGAACCAACGCTTCAAAAATGGTTATGGAAAGAAGCAAGACTCAAAGATGTTGATGGAAATCAACTCATATTATTTTATGGCGGTGAAAACCGGCTCAATCCGCCTTGGCGCATTGAAAACAATCGATAATTCCAATGAAGAGTTTTTTTACATCATCGATCATACACCATTTACTTAGCAAAAAGTACTTACAGGAGTAACAAAAGAAGAGCTAATACAACTAGAAAATATTATGAAAACACATAAAATTACTTTAATCTTAATAATTACTTGCACATTTGGTTTTGGACAATCTGAATGTGATACTACAATTGACTATGGAAATAATCCTGCTTCAGGAAAATATGCCCTAGTTAATGGAATCAAAATGTATTATGAAACTTACGGAAATTCAACGAAACAACCTTTATTAATAATCCACGGAAACGGAGGTTCTATTAAAAGTGGTCGATGCCAAATAGAATATTTTAAAAATGATTATTACGTGATAGTTGCAGATAGTAGGTTTCAAGGGAAATCAGAAAATGGAAAAGAAAAATTGACATATAAATTAATGACTGAAGATTATAATTCTTTTTTAAATTATCTCAAATTAGACTCCCTTTATATTATTGGTCAAAGCGATGGGGGTATTATTGGTTTACAACTAGTAATCAAGTATCCATCGAAAGTCAAAAAACTTGTAGCAATTGCTCCAAATTTGAGATCTGATAATTCAGCAGTTCATCAATGGGATATAGACAATGTTACTAAAGACTTAGAAGAGGCGGAATTAAAGCTAAAACAAGGAGATAACTCAAAAGAAACTATTAGAAATAGAGAATTATTGAATTTAATAGATAAGTTTCCTAATATTAAAACCGAGGAACTTTTGAAAATTAAATCTCCTGTATTAGTCATAGCTGGAGATGAAGACGTTATTAAACTTGAGCATATTCTTGAAATATATCAAAACATTCCGAAAGCACAATTATTTATAATGCCAGGTGCAACACATTTTATGATACGAAGTGAACACAAACTTCTGAATCAAATGGCTAACAGATTTTTGAGCAACCCATTTAAAAGACCAACTACAAAAGAAATATTATCAAAGAACAAATAAAACGACTGCCAAAATAATTGAAAAATTACTTTGGGAAAATTTAATATCCATAAAAAAATATAAAATGACGGTTTTAATAGTGGGTGCCAGTGGCGCAACAGGAAGTAAATTAGTAGAACAACTCTTAGAGAGAAAGCAAAATGTAAGAGTGATTGTTAGATCACCGGAAAAACTACCTGAATCTTGGAAAGAAAATAAAAATTTACAAATTATTTCCGCAAGTGTCCTAGATCTTAGTGACAAGGAACTAAGTGAATACATTCATGGTTGTGATGCCGTTGCCTCTTGTCTTGGCCATAATTTAACGTGGAAAGGCATCTATGGACAACCGAGAAAATTGGTTACAGATGCTACAAGCAGATTATGTAATGCTATTACAGCGAACAAGCCAAAACAGCCAATGAAATATGTTTTAATGAACACTACGGCAATCCGTAATCACAATTTAAATGAACCGATTTTATTTGCGCAAAAATGTGTTATTGGGCTTCTTCGTCTAATCCTACCGCCACATGTAGATAATGAAAAAGCGGCCGATTATTTACGAACTACTATTGGTCAGAACAATCAATTCATAGAATGGGCTGCTGTAAGACCGGACGGATTAATAAATGAGGACGAAGTAACTGATTACGAAATATATCCTTCGCCAATCAGAAGTGCTATTTTTAAGGCAGGTACAGTCAGCCGTATTAATGTTGGTCACTTTATGGCCACTTTAATCTGTAATGCTGATTTATGGAATAAATGGAAGGGACAAATGCCTGTAATCTACAGTAGATCGTCTCTAGATTAGCACTAATTAAAACATCTATTTTCGTTTAAAGTGAATATCCCCACAAACAATTTTATCAATAAGTTCATTAAATAATAGATTTTATAAAAATGAAAAAAATAGTACTCATCCTTATTTTATTATTTGGATTGTCTTGTATGAACAAGGATATAACCGGAAAAAGGATAAAGCTGATTCAACAACAGGAAAATTTTATAGCCCTTTTAGATACGGTTTGGCAGACAGAACAAACTCCAATTAGGATAGGGATTCTTTAATGAGAATTTATGGTACAGAATCAAAACAATACAATAAGCAGCAAAAAATCTATGAGATAAATCACATTGCTAATGAAAAAATAGTAACAACCATTCTAGATAAATATGGATGGCCATCAATAGAAATGATTGGAGAGCGCGGAAATTGGACAATTTGCAATGTTATACAACATTCAGATAATGATGTTCGAATAAAGTATCTTCCAATGATGAAACAAGCTGTAAAAGAGAAGAAATTAGAACCTCGATTTTTAGTACGAGCAGAAGATAGAATTGCAACTGAAGCGGGAAACTTACAAGTTTATGGGGGACAGATGAAATACGATCCTGAAAATAAGAGTTTTAATGTTGCGCCAGTTTATGACCCCGCAAATATTGATAAAAGAAGGGCTGAAATAGGTCTTGGCCCAATCGCTGAATTTCTTAAAAACAGATTTGATTTTGAATGGAATCTCAAAGAACAAATTAAAAGAACAGCGGAATTTGAAATGGAAAAAGCTGAAATTATAAAGATGGAGGAATAGTTATAATCGAATTGAATGCTTCTGTGTCTACAAGTAAATTATGTGATGCATAATAGCAAACAATCCAAAACAGCCTGTTAAAAATTTTCTAATGAACATTATAGGAAATTGTAATCGCAGTTTAAAGAACAGATTTCATTTTCGCAAAAATGTGTTGTTGATCTTCTTCGATTAATACTGCCTCTTCATGTAAACAATAAAAAAGCTGCAGATTATTTAAGAATTAAAAGCGGAGAGAACAATCCATCCATAGAATCAACTTTAGGGTTTATTTTAACTTTTATAAATTTGCTGGAAAGTATAATAATTTGATTAACCAAAAATCCATAGCAGTACTTCCATTCGTCAATATGAGCAACAATATTGAAAACGAATATTTCTGTGATGGATTAACTGAAGAAATTATTAACGCTTTAGCAAAAATAAAGGAGCTCTCAGTAACCTCTCGTACCTCGTCGTTTTATTTTAAAAACAAAACAGTAACCGCTAAAGAAGTAAGAGAGAATTTAAAAGTGGCTACTTTTATTGAAGGCAGTGTAAGAGCATCAAAAAAGAAAATGCGGATTACAGTGCAAATGATTGACACTGTAGATGACTTTCATTTCTGGTCTGAAACTTTTGATAGAGACCCAGAAAACATTTTTGAAATTCAAGATGAAATTAGTCTTTTCATTGCTGAAAAATTACGTGAACATGTAGGTCATATTGAGATAGGAGATAAGCTAGTGGCACCTATTGATGTGCCAGTAGCTATTTATAGAGAATATTTGAAAGGGAGGTATTACATCATGAAGTTGGATTATAAAAATTCTATAAAAGGTATCAATATCTTAAATGAAGTAATACATAAATCACCTGATTTTTCAAGTCCTTATCTAGATATTAATCTAGCATATGTTCAATTGGGAACCATGGGACTTTTACCTGCATTTGAAGCCTACGAAAAGGCCCAGCCTTATTTGTTAAGGGCTTTAGAGCTAGACCCAAACTCATCAAGGTCACAACTGAATTTGGCTTGGATAGAATGCTGGCAAAACTGGAACCTTAAGAAAGCTTATGAACATGCCAATAAAGCTTTAGAAATTCAACAAGCAGACGATATTTACTTAACCATTTCTAATTTTTTGACAGTGGAGGGAAAATTGGGAGCAGCACATAATTATCTTGACAAAGCTTTGCAGTTAGACCCTTATGCCGCAATCAACCATCATTATAAAGGGTTTTTATATTACTTACAGGAAGACTACACCACTGCTATACCGTATTTAAAGAAGGCGTTGGATCTAGACCCAAAGTTACCCTTTCCACCAATTTATATAGGCATTAGTTTATTAATGTCAGGCAAACCAAATGAAGCTTTATCATATTTCGGTTCACTTGAAGGCGTTTCTGTGAAAGACCTCACCAAATTAGGAGGTGAAACTATGTGTTATGCAAAGCTTAATGAAACAGAAAAGTGCAATGAGGGATTAAAGGAATTAGAAACCTATTTAACAACAGCACTTGTAGATAAGTCTTTTACATTTTTAATATTAGTAAATGCTTTGTTGGGTAATAATGAAAAGGTAATCGATTTAGTAGAACAAGCATACCGGAGTCGTTTGCCATTAATTTTATTATTAAATCCCTCACCAATTCTGAAACCTGTAAAAAATCACAAAAGGTTTAAAGAAATAATGTTGAAAGCCATTCCAGATAATTTAAATTACAAACAGAAGAAAAAGTACAAACAAGCATTATTGGATACTAACGAAATTAAAAAATACAGTAAAGAATTGGAGCAAATTATGATAGACTATAAACTTTACTTAAATCCAGACCTATCATTAAAAGATTTAGCCTCTTACTTGGAACTTCCTGCTAATTATGTCTCGCAATTATTAAACCTCGGCTTTCAAAAAAACTTCTCTGAATATATCAACACCTTTCGAGTGGAGGAATTTAAGGAGCGCGTTCTTCTTGAGGAAAGCAAAGAATTAACCATTATGGCTGTAGCTTATGACAGTGGTTTTAATTCCAAAACAGTGTTCAACACCTTTTTTAAAAAAATTGAAGGAATAACGCCGAATATGTACCTAAAAAATAACCGTTAGTTCTGATTTTTAAAGTAGAACTACTCTAGTATAGTTTACAATTAATTTTATAACATCAAATTGTTATAGCATTAAATTGGTTGATATATTCTTTGGTAATGGTAAAAAATGCATCATAATTAACAGTGTTGCATCATAATTTATAGCGCTGCATTAAACTTAATGATTCTTGCTTCATACCTGTTTACTGTTGCTTCAAAGTTCAACCCATCTTTGTATCATCAAGTTAAACCAATAATTCTAAAAATTTAAAATAATGAAACAATATATCAAACTATGTTTTGCGTTACTATTGTTTAGCACATGTAAAGGTCAGATAAATTCTGTTACAACAAGTCAACCCACCTTATCAGACTACAACGTAGGTGAAAAATGGGTGTGGAAGTATAAAGGACTAACCACCAATGGCGAAGTAAGATCTGAAGGTACAGATGTCCGAGAAATAATAGAGGTTAATGGTGCTTTACAAATAACAATAGGTAATGATACCATTTCTGTTTCAGAAATTGTAAAACCTGAAGAAAGTAGTACCCCAAAGTACGATTGGCCTCTTCAAGTAGGTAATAAGTGGGTGTATGAAGAAAACTGGACGAGTCAAGATGGTACAACTGGTAAACAGCATCTAAATGCTGAAGTAGTATCTTACAAAGAAGAAACAGTAACTGCAGGATCATTTATGGCGTATACCATTCATTATAATGGTAACATCACAAATTCTAGAGGTTATAATGCGGTTGTAGAAGAAGTTTGGTTGTATGCACCAAAAGTGAAAAACTTCATTAAGCTAACTCAAAAACAAGATGATTTTGTGTACAATGAAGAACTGGTTGAGTATTCTGATAAGCCATTAAAAAGTAAAATTCAATTAGAAAATCAGATTATCGGGAAAGTAAAGTTCTTTGAAGAGCCAGAAAACTTTAGCACTATAGTAAATAAAATGACTGAATATAAAATACCTGCGCTCTCCCTTGCAATTATTAATGATGGTAAAATAGAATGGACAGACACCTATCAAAACCCAAGTTTTTCAGAACAAAATTTAAATAACTCGAGTATTTTTCAGGCAGCATCTTTATCCAAACCCGTAACTTTTTTTGCTGCATTACGTATGCATACTGCAGGAAAAATTGACTTAGATGAAAATATTGAAAACTATTTAGAAAGTTACCAACTACCACAAGGAAAACAGACGGCTGAAAACCCAGTAACCTTTCGCAATATTTTTTCGCATACGTCGGGTATTACTTCTGGTGGGTATCAAGGCTATGCTAGCCACCATACTTTTCCAACTGATGTTGCTGTTTTAAAAGGTGAGGACGGCGTAAATTCTCCAGCTATTGAAGTAGTCTCAGCACCCAATGAAATGTTAGCGTATTCTGGTGGTGGATATACCTTAGCTGAGGTTGCACTTCAGGATATTTTTAATGACAATTTTTCAAATATTATGAACCAATGGATTCTTCAGCCTATTGGAATGAAAAATTCTCAATTCACGCAACCATTGCACCCATCAGACTCAAGCAAAGTCGCAAAAGGATATACCTCAAATGGTGTTGTTTTAGAAGGTGGTTGGAGAAACCACCCGGAACAAGCCGCAGCCGGACTTTGGAGTAATGCCACTGATATGGCGAATTTTCTAATTGAAATCCATAAGGGTTATCAAGATCAAAGTTCAATTTTTTCAAAGTCAGAAATTCAATCGATACTCAATCAAGAACGCGATGGACATATTTATGGATTAATAGTAGATAAGTCAGAAAAAGGTTTTGCAATTACCCATTATGGGGGTAATGCTGGATATCGAACTGGTATGACCATAGATCTTAACACTGGAAAAGGATTGGTCTATTTGATCAATTCAGATAATGGCGGTGCATTGGGTAATGAATTGTTATTATCTGCTTCACAATTATACCGTTGGAATCATTTTAAGCGTACATCTGCAAAACGGAATCAATTAGATTCAGAAGTATTAAAACAACTTATAGGAAAATACAAATGGAATAGTCAAGTAGAGCTTTCCATAAGTTATGATGATGAAACAAACCTATTTTCATTGCACTTTCCAAATGGTGATACGTATGAGCTTATTTCTATTAAAGATGAAGAATTATGTTTTATCAATCCAAATACTGGTGTTAACGTAAAGTTTTTAAAGTCTAGTAATTATAATTCATTTCTGTTGTACGGACAAACGGCAGTTAAGTTTCAGTAAATTTTATTGACCATCTAACAGACAGTTCTAAATAATTCTCATAAAAATCAATTTTGAAAAAAAGGATTAAATACTTCATAAAAATTGTAGTTGCACTTTTTTTGTTAGCAATTACAATTATTACCACCGCTTACCTGTGGCCAAATTCCAAATTCCAAACACCAGTAGTTTATGAAAGAACTATCATCAAAAATATAAATATTGTAGATGTTGTAACCGGAGAAATTGCCGAGGACCAATTTGTTTTGATAGAACAATCTCAAATTACAAAAATTGATTCCACGAATATCACAACTTCAGAGAATGCCTTAATAATTGATGGTACTGGTAAATTCCTCATTCCTGGATTGTGGGATATGCATACACATTCCAACCAACATTCAGAATGGTTGCATCATCCGCTTTACATTGCGAATGGGGTTACTGGTGTTAGAGACATGTCTGGTCAATTAAATGAAAAAGACAGTTATTGGGTGGGTAGTAAAGAACGTTTGCAATGGAATAAAGATCTAGAAAATAACACAAGAGTCTCACCCAGATATGTGCTGCAAAGCAGCTACCAAATGGATGGTGAAAAGGCAATTCCTGAAGAGTCCCCCAACTTTTTTAAACTGCAAAAGCCATCTCAAGTAGATTCATTGTTGCAATTTTATAAAAAGGAAAACGTAGATTTTATAAAGGTGTATCAACAATTACCAAAAGACACTTACGTTCAACTAGCTAAAAAAGCACCTAAGTACGGGATGCATCTGGCTGGTCATAAACCGATGTTCTTAAACCTGGTGGAAGCAATTAATTTAGATCAAAAAAGCTTTGAACATGGACGCATATTCATGTACGAGTGTTTTCCGGAAGCGGATAGTTTAAAAAATCCAACAAGTTGGAAAGCCTATTTTTCAAAATCAAAAGCCAAGATAGTACAACGGTTTGATAGTGTTCAAGCAAAAGATTTGATGATTTTGATGCAGAAAAAAAATACGCACTGGACACCAACTTTACAGACCTTAAAGTTTGAAGCTAATGCACATAAAGAGATGTTCACGAGTAATGAAAATTTAAAGTATATCACTTCCATTAGAAAAAAGTTATGGTGGAAATACGATACAGATTATAACAGAGAAAAAAACCTCGAAAGTGGAGGTTTTAGTATAAGTGAGCAATTTTTTGAAGCTTCAAAAAAACAAGTAGCTATGGCGCATAAATTGGGTGTATCCATTATGGCAGGAACCGATGTTACAGATTCTTTTGTCTTTGCCGGATTTAGTTTACATGATGAGTTATATGAATTAACTAGAAGTGGATTGTCTAACCTTGAAGCACTGCAAAGTGCGACAATTATCCCTGCAAGATTTTCAAATAAAGAGAAGGACTTTGGGACTATAGATTTAGGAAAAAAAGCGGATTTAATAGTATTAAATAAAAATCCATTAAATAACATTCATAACACAAAGGATATATATGGAGTATTTCTAAATGGTACATACTATAATGAAGAAAAAATTATAGAACTCAAAAACTTTACTGAAATAGCTACTAGCAGCTTTCATATGAATGTAAAAGCATTGATAAGTTTGGTGAACAGTCCTTTAATTCGAGTGCAGTTTGCAGATTAATGGATTTCGTTCTGATTCTTAAAGCAGAACTTCCTAGTTCCGAAGTCTACTTAATTTTATCATAAATAAATTAAGAATAGAAATTATGGAAAAAATGAAAACTAAAAAAGGATTCAAATTAGGAATAGGGATTATTCTAGGAACTATAGTGGGCTACTTAACCTCAAATATGCAATTATGGTTTGTTCTGGGCATTGCCATAGGTGCCGCTTTAGAATATGGGACCAAAAAAAAATAATAAAATGAAATCGTTTATTAAAACACTATTTTTTACACTTATTACGCTTTCTATTTTTAGCGCTACTTCTCAAAACACTAACAAGAAGCTTTTCAACAAAATTGATTCTTATTTGGATGCGAGTGCAAAAAATGGCTTTTCCGGTGTTGTTTTAGTTGCTAAAAAGGGGGAAGTTATTTTGTCTAAAGGCTACGGATGGGCAGATCGAAAAAATAAAATTCCCAACTCACCAGCAACTGTTTTTAATATTGGTTCAGTAACTAAGCAATTTACAGCATCCGCTATTTTAAAATTAGTAGAACAAGGAAAAATGAAAACTTCGGATAAACTGAGTTTATATTTTCCTCAAATTCCTCTTGATAAGACTGATATTACAATTCATCAACTATTGACACATACCTCTGGAATTTCTAATAAAACAGGAGGTTTTAGATACAATGAAGCCAGCAAGGAACAGTTTTTAAAAGAATTTTTTAAATCAGAATTACACTTTAAACCTGGCACAACCTACCAATATGCCAATGCCAACTATATTATGCTCACTGCTATATTAGAATTGGTTTCAGGTCAAACCTATAATGTTTTTCTACAGAAAAATCTATTTGAGCCTGCTCAAATGAAAACTACAGGATATAAAAGCATCAATTTTAATACAGAGCTACTGGCACATGGCTATTACTATAACAGAGACGATGAAAAGTGGACCGATTGGGGAACAACCCAACAGCACCTGCTTTACAATAATAACTATTGGTATAGTATAGGTAAAGGCGACATTCATTCCAGTATTGAAGATTTATACAAATGGCATGTTGCTTTACAAAATAATGTCGTTTTAACATCAAAAACTAGAGAAATCCAAGAAACACCTTATGTAGCCGAGAATGATAAAATGACATCCTATTATGGCTATGGATGGGCCATATCCAAAAGTCATAACGACGCCAAAATAGTTGCTCATAATGGTAGTAACGGATTGTATTTTGCAGATTTTGTGAGATTTGTGGATGATGATGTAGTTGTTATATACATCACAAATGCGTTTTTAGGACCTGAATCAGAAAACGTTGCGAGAGAAATTGGTAAAATGGTTTTTGATACCAATTATAATGCTACACCAATATCCAGAAATATTTATGAATTGATTCATGATTTTATGAAAACCAATCCATCTGCAAATGCAGACAAACTACCAAATTATTTAAATAAAGAACTTAAAGATGAATTTAACGATCCTGCCATTCTAAATAGACTAGGATATAGTAGATTGAAAAAAGAAGACCAACCTGACTGGGCATTAGCATTGTTTAAATTGAATGTAAAATTATTTCCTGAAGATGGTAATTTATGGGACTCATTGGGCGAGGCTTACTTAACATACAACCAAAAAGAAGATGCGATAAAAAGTTATTCAAAAGCCGTTGAGTTAGGTAGTGAAGGCTCAAAGGAAACATTACAAGAATTGTTGAAAGAAGACGAATAATACAGTTAGTTAGAATTTAAGAACAAATAACATATAAAGTTTTGATAGTAAAAAAATTAGAGAATATAGCATTTGATATAATCGCTGATTGCTTTTTAAAATCTTTTGAGAATTACTACGTCAAAATTCCAAGTGACAAAAATTACTATAAAGAGAGGTGGAAAATAGCAAAAGTTGACTATGCGTTTTCTTATGGCATGTTTGATGGTGGTAAGTTAGTTGGGTTTATTATTAATGCAATCGATACACGAAACGGAGAGAAGATAGCATTTAATACGGGTACAGGTGTACTTCCAAAATACAGAGGAAAACAAATTGTTAGGTCAATCTATGATTTTGCTATACCAGATTTAAAAACAAATGGAGTTATAAAATGTGCGTTAGAAGTTATCATTGAAAATAGTAAAGCCATAAAAACGTACCAGAGTATTGGATTTAATATTTGTAAAACATTTAAGTGTTTCAGTGGCGAAATTAAATTACACCTAAATGAAAAAATAGAGTTGAACGAAGTGGATTATAATGCTTTTGATTGGGAAAAAATGCCAAATCAACAATTATATTCTTGGGATTTTAATTTAGAAGTCATTAAAAAAGGAAATTACAAATACTATCAATTAATAAATGACAATTTGGTTGAATCGTATTTTATTATAAACCCCTGTAATGCGTATATAGCACAATTTGAGATTCTAAAAGAAAGTGCTGGGTGCTGGCAACGATTATTCAAAGGAATAAAAGAAGTTTCAAACTCAATAAAAATCATAAATGTTGATACCAGATTAAACCAAAAAATAGATTGCATCAGTTCAATAGGGTTAGCGAATACTGTTAATCAATATGAAATGGAAATGATTATATAAACTAAAGGCTATATAAGCTACGCGTCATACCTCCATAGAATGATACGGTCTTATAAAGATACTTTTCAGTTTAGTTAAGAATCACAAAGTAAATTCAGAATTTATTAAAAAATCAACAAGTCATCTTTCTAAAGCAACAGTTCGGTTATTTAATTTCATAATCGTCCAGCTTTTATAGGAAATTAGAACATCAATTAAAAAAATCATTAATCAAAAAACGAACAATCATGACATCAATCAAAACGAAATCAATCAAAAAACAAATCGTATTAAAAATGGCTTGTGTAGCCTTGGCGTTATCATCTAGTATAGCATACGCACAAAACAAAAATTCAGAAACAACAACACAAAGGGATGGTTTTATCTTAGAATTCGTAGTAGGAGGAGGTATTATAAGTATAGAAGATAGTGCTGGTATGCAAACGTTCGACGAGGCTCAAGGTGCATTTGTTTTTCCAGATTTAAAGTTAGGCTACATGTTAAATGAAAAGCTCGCCATTACAGTCTCTATGCCAGGAATGATATACGAATTTCAGGATAATGACAGGCACTTTGGAGGGTTTATTCCAGGACTTCAATATTGGGTGAAAGATCGCTGGTGGGTTCATGGAGGAATCGGTTTAGCAATAGATTCGCCAGCACTATATGATATTGAGGACCATGTAAACGACGATTGGAACTTTGGTTGCGCGGTTAAGGCAAGTAGTGGGTACGAAATTTATAAGAAGAAAAACTTTGCGCTGAACCTTCAGGCTAATGTCCTTCTTGGTCGTACGTTTTTAGATGGCGACGCACACAGAGATGCAGTAACCTGTAATATAGGATTTGGCTTTAGCTGGTTATAAGCTATAATAGCAATAATGTATTCCAAAAATCATCATGAAATTAAGTAGCTGAATAGCATCCTATGAATTCTATGTATTTTAGGATGCTATAAGCGAAGAGGTATAAAATTTAAAAATGTATTTCTAAAAAATAGATTTGATTTTGAATGAAATCTTGAACAACAGATAAAAAGATCTGAAGAATTTATTTTAGCAAAACAAAATGATTAGTAATAAAAATCGCATTAGGACTGCAGCGGTTATAGTTGTTCTATTCGTAATAGGCACGCTTCTAAATATTCCTTTTAGTCGAGAATTAAAACGATTAAAAATTGAGGCAGGTGATGCAAATGTAAGGCTATCAGATTCCATATTTAGTGATGTAATACAAACAGGGATTTATGGTCTTATTTTAGGCGTAATTATGGTTTTTGTTGGTTTATGGATTTCAAAGAAAGCACAATTGGGTGCACCAGTAATTGAAAGTTTCTTTTCAAATCAAAAGAACAGAACACAAACTCATTTTTTTAAAACGCTATTATTTCCTTTAGCTTATAGTGTAGTCTTAGCATTGGCAATACTTTTGGTTCATAATCTAATTAGAGATTACTTTCCTGTAGCTAGTATTGTTGAAAGACCTTCCAAACCGTTTTATGCTATTGTGTCTTTTTCAGCAGGAATTACTGAAGAAATTATCTTTCGGTTAGGATTAATGTCTCTTATTGTAGTAGTAATTCAGCGTTTCAAAAAAAAAACAAATCCGTCACCAAGCGTGGTTTGGGTGGGCATAATCATTACAGCATTATGTTATGGCTTAGTGCATTTACCGCTATCAAAAAACTTTGCAAATCTCACTTTGGTAACTGTGAGTTCTACCATGATAGGTAATCTTATCACAGGGTCATTTTTTGGTTGGGTGTATTGGAAACGTGGTTTAATAGTAGCGATAATTTAGTAGCGATAATTGTGCATATTGTTTGGGATTTGGTTTTTCATGTAGTTGGCTCGCCTTATTTGTAGAATAGTGTTCCGATAATGAAATTCGAACCTTTAATAGCTTAATTAACCGCAACTTTGTAGTAAATAATAAAATTTTGAAAGTAGCAATTTATACAACATATGGTTCACCCGAAGTTATTCAGATAATTGATGTTGAAATTCCATCACCAAAACCAAATGAGATTTTAGTAAAAATTAAAGCATCATCTGCTACAAGAGCAGATACCATGATGCGCCAGGGAATACCAAAATATGGAAGATTGTTTTTAGGACTTTGCAAACCAAAAAACACAGCTTTAGGCACTGGGTTTTCAGGAGTTGTAGAGGCTATAGGTTCACAAATCACTAAATTTAAAATAGGCGATGAAGTTTTTGGCGAGAAATTGACAGGTAATGGGAGTAATGCGGAATATCTATGTATCAGTGAAAATGAACTTATAGAGAATAAACCAAAGAATATTTCTCATATTGAAGCTGCACCAATTTGCGACGGTTTTTTAACCTCTTATAATTTCTTAAAACAGCATGCAAAAATTAAAGAAGGTCAACATGTTTTAGTTAATGGAGCTTCTGGTAGTTTAGGTTCATCTGCGGTTCAATTAGCGAAAACAATGGGGGCAAAAGTAACGGGAATTTGCAGTTCAAAAAATATTGATTATGTACTGGCACTAGGTGCAGATGAAGTATTGGATTACACAAAGATTAATATTAACGCGCAGCAAACAAAATATGATGTTATCTATGATGCTGTTGGTAAGCTTAATTATTACAACTCTAAAAATAATTTAAATACCAATGGTATTTTCATGACACCTGTATTAAGTATTCAAATATTATGGCAAATGCTATTGCTCCCTAAAAAAGTTAAGTTTGAAGCTACTGGCATAAAATAGACCGAAGACTTAAAACGTTTATTAAAGGATTTAAAAAGCCTCTTTGAACAAGGTCGAATATATACCCATATTTATAAAAAATATGGCCTTTCGGATATAAAATATGCACATCAATACCTTGACACAGGTCGAAAAGTAGGTAATGTAGTTATCATCAATCAATAAATCATCTACCATAAAATGAAAAATAAAAGTTTTGAAAATGCAAAAGAGCAAAGCAAACTATTAGAAAATGATTTGTATAAGAACCCTCAAAAATACCGTGTATTAACTGGAGATAGGCCTACAGGTAATTTGCATCTTGGTCATTATTTTGGATCGATTATAAATCGTATAAAATTGCAAAGTGCAGGTATTGAGACTTATGTTTTAATTGCTGATTATCAGGTGTTGACAGATAGAAACCTTTTTAATGAAATTTCAAAATTTACCTTTGAATTAACTTTGGATTATTTAGCTTGTGGTTTAGACCCTGAAAATTATAAGACACACATTTTTCCTCATAGTCATATTCCTGAATTAAACCAATTAACTATTCCGTTTCTTACATTAGTATCCAGTTCAGAATTAAACAAAAATCCAACTGTTAAGGAAGAAATTATAGCTTCAGGAATGAATACTATTAATGCAGGTATGTATATCTATCCAGTTCACCAAGCTGCAGATATTTTGTTTTGCAAAAGTAATGTTGTTCCTGTAGGCAAAGACCAATTACCACATATAGAATTAACCCGAAAAATTGCAAAACGCTTTAATACGAAATTCAATAGTAATATTTTTCCAGAACCAGTTGCTCTTTTTACTGATATCCCTACTATTCTTGGGTTAGACGGTATTCAAAAAATGAGTAAGAGTCGTAACAATTCAATTATGATAAAGTCAACAACTGATGAAACAGTAAAACTAATAAAATCTGCCAAAACTGATTCAAACCGTTACATAACTTATGACCCCGAAAACAGACCAGAAGTTTCCAACTTACTTAAGTTAGCTTCCTTATGTTCAGATAAAAATCCAACAGCTATTGCTGATGAAATTGGAGGCCAAGGATCAGGAAAACTTAAACAGCTAACAGCTGAAGCCATAAACACATATTTTGAACCCATTAGGAAGAAAAGAATAGAACTTGAAGAAAATAAGGATTATGTGAGGAATATTTTGATTCAAGGAATTACAAAAGCAAGAGAAACAGCTATTGAAACGTTGAGCGAAGTCACTGAAGCAATGAATATGAAAATAGCATAGCACTAACTTCAACGACGTAGTGAAATTGATAAAACATGCAAGGAGTAAAATAGAGTTATCAATTAAGTTCCAATTTCAAAACTCGAACTTTTCAACCCCACATTTTATCCAACTTTGCTCTAAATAAATCAATTATGAAAGCAATAGAATGTCTAAAATATGGTGATGTAGAAAATCTTGTACTAAGGAATATTAAAAAACCAACACCAAAAGATAATGAGATCCTCATCAAGATACATGCTACAGCAGTAACTGCAAGCGATGTCCTCATTCGTAAAATGGAAGAAGCACCACATCTAAAATTTATGCTTCAAATCATATTTGGCTTTAGACGTCCCAGAAATCCTGTCTTGGGGATGATAACCTCTGGAATTGTGGAGCGTAAAGGTAAAAATGTAACATTGTTTGAAATTGGGGATGAGGTTTTTGCTTACGGTTCCATCTCACCTACCAAGCGCCGTTTTGGTTCTTATGCAGAATATATTTGTTTACCGGAAAATTGGAATCTTGCATTAAAACCTGTAAATCTTAGTTTTGAGGAAGCTGCAGCGATCCCCTATGGTGGTTTGCTTGCCTCCCATTTATTAAAAAAGACCAGCATAAATAGAGGAGACAAAGTTTTAATTTATGGAGCATCAGGAAGTATAGGTACAATGGCCATTCAATTGGCGAAGCATATGGGGGCTCATGTTACTAGTGTATGCAGTGGTAGAAACTTTGAATTAGTAACCTCTTTAGGTAGTGATAAGATGATTGATTATACCCTAGAAAATGCTGAAAAACAATTGGAAAGGTATGAATATGTGATTGATGCTGTAGGCAATTCGAAATCATCGAAACTAAAAGAAAAGAGTAAAAAAGCATTGACATCGAATGGCAAATATATATCCATCGATCTTGGAACGCCATCAACTACAAAAGAAGCTTTTTTTAATTTAAAAACTTTAGTAGAACAAGAGAAGATTATCCCTGTTATTGATCGAATATATCCTTTAGAAAAAATTGCCGAAGCTCATAGATATGTTGAGATGGGGCATAAAAGAGGAAATGTGGTGGTCACTATTTAGTTGAGCTATAGATATTCTCAATTTATAAATCATTCATCAAAAAGCAGTTTAACCAAGTATACTTGTTAAAGCCTGCAATAAATAGGTTACCTGCCTATTATATTAATTACAAAATATTAAACGGTATAAATTTGCCGATTAACATATACCTTTAAAGTATTTATATTTCATAATGAACGATATCTAAAACAAGCAGAGAACACTTTACAAGAATCTGAATGAGTAAAATCTTCCCAACTAACTGTTATGTAAAGGTTCGCTCCATTATTTTAAGAAATACAAGTTTCTTATTTATTTTTTTTGCTTTGAGCACTAACCAAGAAAACAATAATATTATGACACTACAAGCAGCTTATGCCTTTTTTGAAAGTTTAAAAAAGGAAACAACCAATAAATCTGAAATTAAGGTGTATGATAATTTCCTTGATATTCTAACCAGGTTGAAGAATAGAGAGTTCACGAAAGATGAACTTCAATCCATTGAAAAGGAACTTGATCGCTTAGATCTAAAACCCAAAATGGGAAATAACAAAAAGTACTTCAACAAAATGCTAAAAGACTTTAGAGTATTTTTAAAAGAAAAGCATTCTTTAATTTCGGCAGGATACTATGTAAAAGTTGGAGTATCTATTGGAGCTGCCTTCGGTGTAGTTTTAGGCGTTATCCTAGGTTCACGTTTTGAAAGGTCTTTAGGAATCGCGGTAGGAATTAGTGTTGGCATAGTAATCGGCTTATTTATTGGCCGAAAAATGGACACTCAAGCTAAGGCTTCAGGAACCATCCTTTAACTCAATGGACACCAAATAGCTACAACGACCAAATATATTACAACTAAGCCATTAGTTATAACTAATAATTTAGTTACATTTGTCTTCGTAAGGGATGTATTATTGCAAAATCCAAACCTATTATATACTCTAAAGGCCATGTGGATTTAGGCTTGATTCGTTTTCTTAAAATAAATTATTTCCTAACTAATCAACGTAATTCACCTGAACACGTTGAAAAATTAATTAAATAATGAATAAAACACTCGTATTATTAGTAATTGGCATAAGTTTTATCTTTCTACAAGTTGTAAATAGCCAAACCGATCATAATATTTCATTTCTGCAAAAAGTTGGTACTTTGGATAGCATATATTCCGAAAGCCTGAAAGAATACAGGAAAATTTATGTGCAACTTCCTGCAAGCTTTAACGCCAAAGAAAAGGAAAAATACCCCGTAGTTTATATTTTAGATGGCGAAGTGCTACTTCCTACGGTAAACAATGTTCAAGAATTTTATAGTGGTGGTTTTACGCCCGATATGGTACTTATCGGTATTTCAAACGATAAAAACAGAATGCGTGATTTAACAACATCAAAAGTAACAGAGATGTATGGAATGCCATTTGAACAAGAAAACGGAGATGCCGCCAATTTTAGTAATTTTTTAGAGACGGAACTTATTCCTTTCGTTGAAAATAAATATCCTGTAACCAATTTTAGAACCCTAATAGGGCATTCGTATGGGGGTTTATTTACGCTTTTTTCGCTAGTACACCATCCACACTTATTTTCTAATTATATAGCAATCGACCCCAGTCTTGATTGGGATAACCAAAAATTATTTACGGAAGCTCAAAGCATGTTAGCGACTAAAGACTATAAAGGAAAATCTTTATTTATGTCATTAAATGGGCAATTAAACATGCAGGATCCAACTGTTACAATAGCTAATGTTATGCAGGATAGTTCAGATTTTACGCTTTTTCCAAGGTCTAATATTGCCTTTTCAAATATCGTAAAGCAAAACAAACAAAATGGATTGGCTTTGGAATGGAAGTTTTATCCAAGGGATCTGCATGGCACAATAGCTTTCCCGTCTATAATGGATGGCTTAATTTCCGTTTTTCGATGGTACCAGATGGAGAATACCTCTAAATTTAATTCACCCGAAACTTCAAAGAAGGAATTATCTGAAATAATAAAATACCGCGCAAAAAAACTAAAAACTTATTTTAAATACTCTGTGCCACCATATCCTGAAGATTTATTGAATATGCTCGGAAATATGAGCTTAGATATGGAACAACCGGAAAAGGCGAAAATGTTCTTTGATTTCGATATTGAATTTTACCCCAATAGTCCCAATGCTTATGATTCTATGGCAGATTATTATGAAAGAACTGATGATTATAAAAATGCTTTAAAAT
Source organism: Aequorivita flava (assembly GCF_038742595.1). Classification (NCBI taxonomy): domain Bacteria; kingdom Pseudomonadati; phylum Bacteroidota; class Flavobacteriia; order Flavobacteriales; family Flavobacteriaceae; genus Aequorivita; species Aequorivita flava. The sequence goes on from NZ_JBANCF010000001.1 coordinate 285,603, forward strand.
TTGTGACCAAAGCGTATGAAATAAGTGGGGATAATTATTATAAAGAAAGAATGGAAGCATTAAAGAAAAAATAAAAGACACAATCAAAAGTTATATTTTAATAAGGTTTAGTTTTTAAAAGAAACAAGAAATGAAAATTATTATCCAATTACCTATACTGTTTGTAGCACTCCTTTTTAATACGGGTATATGTAATGCACAAGACAATTCATTAACAAAAGAGTATAAGAAAGAGGTTATTCAAAACATCACCCAATTAATGAATGATTTTTATGTGTTTCCTGAAGTTGCAAAGTTAACTGAAACGCATCTAAAAGCTCAATTGTTAAATGGATATTTTGATCAGTTTGAAAATAATGAAACTTTTGCAATAGCCTTGACTAATTCAGTACAGACCATTAATAAGGACAAGCACATGCGTATTTGGTCTAACCAAGCTAGCAACGATTCGGGAAAGTCTAAGGAAAGAACAATTGATGAATATGTTATTGGAATAGACAGATCCAGAGCGGCAAATGCAGGGTTCAATACGGTTAAAATCTTGGAAGGTAATGTTGGTTATCTAGACTTAAGGGGTTTTGCCGGAATGGAAACTGGAAAGGACATTGCAGATGCTTTTATGAAATTAATGTCAAGAACAGATGCAATCATCATTGATCTAAGCAAAAACGGGGGAGGAAGTCCCAACATGGTTCAGTACCTATGCAGTTATTTTTTTAATCAGAAATTGCTTTTAAATAGCCTTTATTGGAGAGAAGGAAACAGTACACAAGAATTTTGGACATTAGATGAAGTTGGAGGACGTAGAATGCACGATGTTCCTTTATTCATTATTACAAGTGAAAGAACTTTCTCGGCAGCCGAAGAATTTTCATATAACATGCAAACTCAAAAGAGGGCAACTTTAGTAGGACAAACCACTGGGGGAGGTGCTAATCCCGGACGTAGTATGAGAATCAATGCTAATTTGAATGTTTTTATTCCAATGGGAAAAGCAATTAACCCAATTACTAAAACCAATTGGGAAGGCGTAGGGGTAATCCCTGAAATAGAAACAACTGTTGAAGGTGCCTATGATAAAACACTTGACTTGGCCCAGAAAGCAGCAGAATCTTATCGGGCTAATAGAAATAAAACATATAGCCAGTTGTTTATGGATTTAAATAATAAGCTTGACCATTTTACAGTTGGAAAATCAGACGACATAATTCTTGAAAGTTTAAAAAAATGTAAAGAAGCCAATTTGTTTGACGAAGGAGACGTCAATAATCTAGGGTATGAATATTTATTGACCCACAAAAAAACAAAAATAGCTGAATCGATTTTAAAAGCAAATACTATCCTTTATCCGAATTCAGCAAATGCGTTTGATAGTTATGGTGAATCATTAATGATAAATGGTGATTTAGAAGCTTCTCTTAAAAACTATCAAAGAGCAGTTGATATTGCTGCTTCAACTGCGGATAAAGATCTCGAATTTTATCAGAAAAATTTAGAAAGTATAAAACAAAAATTCAAGTAAAAATAATTTTCTTCGAAATAGTAAGTGTCTAAATGGCTGGCATTCATTATGAAAATGGAACTATCTAAAAATAAAAATTCTCTATCTTGTAATATTTCTTAAAACCTGTCACTAACTAAATAGAGACAATAAATAAGCAATCATATAAACTTTTAGAAAATGGAAAACACAAAGAAATTAATTCAGGTCCTAACAAGAATTCAAATACTAAGTAGTATAGTTTAGGCCATTTTGCTCCTAGTTTGCTACAAAGTATTGGGCATAACTCAGAAATTGATTTTGGAGGAAGAAAATGCTTAACATTTAAGAACCCTATAGACTTATAGAGAAACCCAAGTAATGAAAAAAATAAAGATTATAGTATATGTTTTATCAATCATCTTGATTGGTTCGTGTCAAAGTAATACAACTGACAAAACAAAATCCTCTTGAAAACAAATAGAAAACCCTCATAATGATTTTTTTGTGGTGAGGGAATGTTGATAATCCCCTAAAGTGTTTTATTAGTAATCATACTATGTGTATTTAGTGTTTTTTTCAAGAAGCAACTCATATTGTTCAAGATCCCATGAATATTTTAATAACAGAACTAAAGCTATCACTCTCACTAGAAATGGAAATTGGCAACAGTTAATTCCTATTACAGAAAGCCTCACCCAACAATATCAGAAAGATGGAGATATTTTCTATTTATTAAAACTTGCATATTATGAAACCGAGCAATTTGAACAAAGAACTGAAATTGGACTCGATTAAATCGCTTTATTTTAAAAGGATAGATTTGATTTTGAATGGAATTTAAAAGAGCAGATAAAAAAACTAAAGAATGTAAATTGAAAAAACAGGAAATGAGTAAAAATGAGTTAACCAATTACGTTCTAATTTCCAAACGCGAACTTTTCAACCACACATTTTAACCAACTTTGCTGTAAATAAAGGAAAATCAAGCCTGTTATTGATAGAATATATCTCTTAGACAAAATGGCCCAAGCTCATAAATATGTTGAGAAAGGCATAAGAAAATGTGGTTATTACTATTTAGCTAGGCTCTAGATTATCCCAATTCTTAAGTTGATTAGTTAAGAAAACTTACTATCATCAAACCTTAAATCATCAATCAAAAAACGAACAATCTATGTTTTTCAAATCAAAAGAAGGAAAAGAAAAAATCATAACCCTTTACAATCATAAGTTAAAAGAGCTGAATATTGAATATTCAGAAAAATTGGTAGAAACAAAGTTTGGTGTCACTAATGTTATTACTACTGGAGATGCTCAAAACCCTCCTTTAGTACTGATTCACGGAACAGGAGGTTGTGCACCACAAATTTTAGACTCTTTCCCCAATCTAGCCTCTAAATATTGTGTCTATGCAATAGATGTGTTAGCACAACCGAATAAAAGTGCTGAAAATAGATTAGACATGAAATCTTTAGATTATGGTAAATGGCTTATTGAAATGATCATAAAACTAAGACTAAAAAATGTAACCTTAGTTGGTTTTTCTTTTGGGGGTTTCATTAGCTTAAAAGCACTAGAGTTTAATGAAACACCAATTAGGCATGTTTTTTTAATCGCCCCAGTCTATATAGTAAATGGTAATCCACTTGTAGGTTTATTCAAAATGTTCATGCCATTAAAAAAGTTTATCAATACAAATAACCAAAAGCACATTAAAAAAGTAATGGGTGTCCTCCTTTCTGAATACGATGATTTTGCGTTAACCTATATGTCAAATACATTTAAGCACTGCAACATGGATTTCTCACCACTACCTGTAATTACTAAAGATTCAGCTAAAAATATAAAAACACCAATCAGCATTTTCGCAGCTGAAAAAGATATCCTTTTTCCTGGTAAAAAAATGATAAAACGAGCAAAAAATATTTTTCCTTCTTTAGAAGTAGTTGATTTATTGGAAGGATCTAAACATGTACCAAATACAAACAATTTTAGAACAATTGAAGATAAAATAATCAATAAGACAAGAATTTAGGTGAAAAATATGATGGTAATAAAACAGTAAGTAATAGTAACGATTTTAATGTTGCAATTTGGATTTAATGAATCTGATGAAAAATAACCAGTATTATATATACTAGATTGTCAATGTTTATTTTACTATGGAGGCAGTTTAGCTCAATCATTTAAGCAATTTAATTTGAGTTCTGCTATTATAGTAGTAGGAATATTAGATTAATATTCTGATCGTTTTACGCATTTTAGTTCTGGATTTAATGCGTTTCTAAATTCTATTGAAACCGAAGTTATATGAAAGTTATAAAAATATGAAAGCCACGAAAAGAATCAAACAAACCTTAACTAGGATTCAAATAATTAGTAGTACAATATGGGCAATTTTAATAATTGTATGTCATCAAATTTTAGGTGATTCATTTAAAGATATAAGCCTCATCCTTATCTGTGGATTCTTTATTGAATTTTTGCTTATTAGTTCGGAAAAGAATGGTTTGAAGCGTAAAGAAAATGACAAGTTATAATAATAATCATTAGTTCCAATATTTAAAACGATATGGTACATCTGATAGTTGGAAATACAGGCTCTGGAAAAACAACCTATGCAATGGAATTGAGAAGAAAAACCCACGGAATTATCTTTTCAATCGACAAGTGGAATAAAACACTATTTCTTGCCGACAAGAAACCGGATGACGGCTTGGAATGGTTTCTTGAAAGAATTGATAGAGCAGAAGTAATGATTATGGACTTAGTTCACCAATTGGAAAACAGAAAAACAGATTCTATTCTGGACTTGGGTTTATCAAAATTTGAGCACAGGGAAAAATTTAGAAAATTTGCTAAATCCAATAGATTTCAGCTGAAAACTCATTTTTTGGATATTTCAAAAGAAACTCGGTTCGAAAGAATAATGAAACGTAATAAGGAAAAAGGGGCTACTTTTGAATTTGAGGTAACCAAAGAAAATTTTGAATTTATGGAGCGTTGGTTTGAAAAACCCAGCGAAGAAGAGATGGTTGGAGGAATAGTTATTAGTGGCTGAAGGAGCAGGGAAACCTAGAAATGGGATAACAGATTATTGAATTTTAAAAAGAAATTTCTGTAATTTCATTTCTCTTTTTTTTAGTGCAAAATGATTACTGTAAAGAATTGTTTAATGATAAAAACCTATTCGCTTACGCAATGTAATTATGTAACATTTTTAGACAGTAAGCGTCTTAATTAGAATATCAAACTAATTACAACACCTCATAATCAATCATTTACTTCCTAAACAATAAATATAAAATTCAAGTATTAAATTTAAATATTAAAAAAACAAGAATGCGCATACATACTTACGCAATTCTATTGTTGCTATTAAGCATATTTCCCTTAAAACTTCTCGCTCAAAATAACGCGCAGTCAAGCGTTGTTGATCAAATTAACCTTGGGGTTAAATACTTATCCGAAAAAGAATACATTAAGTCTATTGAAGAATTAATTGAGGCAAAGGAAATTGCCCTTCGGAATGAATGGTATGCACAAGCCTTTAATGCTACCATAAATATTGGTACTAATTATTTTTTAATGTTGGACTATGGAGAGGCTTTTCGGTATTATTTAAAAGCGTATGAAATTGCTATTAAACATCTTGGTAAGAGCCAGGAAATGGCTGTTGTTAATAATATAGGAATTTTATATGTTGAGGAAAAAGACCTTCCTAAAGCTAAAGAATCTTTTTTTAAGGCCTATGAAATTGCTAAAGACCTTGATGACAATGAGATTATTGGGACCTATGGAATCAATCTTGCGTTGGTATTAAATAAAATGGGGGAATTAGACCAAGCAGAGAAATATATCGAAGAGGCATTACCCATATTAAAAATCAGGTCCAACGTACTTTTATTGGCAAAAATAGCAAAAGCAGAAAATCTATTTTTGAGAGAACAATATGTACAGGCCGAAAGACTAGCTTTAGATATTTTACCGCAAATAAATAATCTATCCCTTATAAATGAAGGAGCTACGGTTAATGATAAAATTACGCTGTTACTATTGATATCCAAAATCTACGAAAAGCAAAAGCAGTTTAAAAAAGCCCAGAAATACGTTTTAATGGCCCGTGCAGCACAATTGAACATTGAGGAGCGTATTGAGTCTTACGGAAGCCTGGCAGATCTTTACGGTGAAACAAATGAATTTCACAAAGCAATGGCCTATAAAGATTCTGTTCTCTTAGCTACAGACTCACTATATGCTATTAAGAATATGGCCTTGTTTAAGAGTGAAAAAGTAAAGTTCCAAATCCAGAATTACCAAAACGAACTTTTGGAAAGTAAAAAATTATTAAAACAGGAAAAACAGTTTTTTTATACTTTGATGTTTAGTGTAATACTCATTATGGGTTTTTTACTTTGGATTTACAAAAACAATTCCCTTAAACACAAACAGCGAAAAAGGATTGTTGAACTGGAATTGGCAAAAGAAAAAAGCGATCACTTGTTAATTGAAGAAAAGCATCGTGAAAAAGTTGCCATGGAATTGTTGGAAAAAGAACGCCTTAAAAACGAACTGGATATAAAAAACAGAGAATTGACAGCGAAAGCCATGTATTTGGCAAGTAGAAATGAACTTATTGAAGAGGTGGTTCAATCGTTGTCCATAAACACCCAAATTACAACCAATACCCCCTTAAAAAATCAAGTAAACGATTTAAAAAAGCACTTAAAAAAAGATACGCAATGGGATAGCTTTTTTGTGCATTTTGAAGAGTTAAACCAAGGCTTCCTGGATAGACTAAGATCGCAACACCCCAAACTAACACCTAATGACATTCGTTTTTTAACGTTCCTCTATATGAATTTAAGTAATAAGGAAATAGCATCGCTACTAAACATTACTCCAGAATCCTGCCGAAAGCGGAAGGAGCGTATCTCAAAAAAAATGAATGTCCCAGAAGGCCTTCCGCTTCACGCATATCTTTCGGCTATTTAGGGCATTGTCACACATTTAAACACTACATGTCACAAAATGTCCGCCTCCTTTTTTGGACAAAAATCTAGCTTGTTTCTATTTTTATCGAATAAATAGTATCTATTGAGTTGAAAAAGGGTGTGTGATTTTCACACTTTCTTTTTTACTCTAATTAAAAAAAATAACTAATTCTAAAATTTAACTAATGACAAAAATTAACATTACTAAGAGTATTTTTATTCTTTTTTGCCTATTTGGTATCACAACAGCAAAAGCCCAATTTACCCAAACAGCTAAAGTTGTGAGCACAAACAGAGAAAGTCGGGCTGAGTATGGTACTTCTGTTGCTATTACTGAAAACTTTGCTGTTGTAGGCGCTTCAAGAGAAACTATAGCATCTGGTGCTGCATATATCTATAGTAAAGACAGCCAAGGGAATTGGATGAATTCGCAAAGATTGGCAGCTGATGATCCAAACCAAGGAGCAGAATTTGGTGGCGGTGTAAAAATTACAGAAGATTACCTAGTTGTAGCTGCGGGTAGAGCAGACGTAGGTGGTACTCAAAGAGCTGGTGCTTTGTACGTTTACGATTATCAAAATAATAACTGGGAGTTCGGCACAAAACTGGTAGCTTCCGATATGAGTAATGATGCAAAACTAGGTATGAACCCTACCTCTTTAGATGCTGAAGGGAATACAATTGTTGTAGGGGCTCCAGGTGAAAATGGATGGGTCGGTTCGGTATATGTTTTTACTAAAGTAGCTGGAAATTGGTCAGAAGCTCAAAAAATTCTTAGTCCTACAGCCCCGGCATCCGATACTTTTGGAATAGGTGTTTCTATATCTGGGGATTATTTGGTAATTGGAGCTAATGAAGTAGATGGAAGAAAAGGAGCTGCATATGTTTATTTGAAAAATAGTAATGGAACTTGGGAGTATAATCAAACCCTTATGGCATCAGATGCCGCTAATGACAATTTCTTTGGCACCTCAGTGAGTCTATCTGGCGATCAATTAGTAGTAGGAGCTTATGGATCAAATTTGGAGCAAGGTGCGGCCTATGTATTTGAAAAAGACAGTCAAGGGGCATGGGTAGAGGTACAAAAGCTAAATGGAAACGCCTCTACAGAAGGCACTCAATATGGTTGGAGTACAGATATTCAGAGAGATTATATTGTTGTAAGTGCGCCACATATTTTTGGACTTGAAGCAGGAGAAGTTTACTTCTATAAAAGAGAGAGTTCAGGAACATGGGTAGAGGACCAGGTAATACAAGGTTCTGATACCGTAGCGGAAGACTTTTATGGTTGGAGTGTTGCAATGCATGAAAATCAATTGATATCAGGAGCTCCATGGGAAGATCATGATGAAAATGGAGGAAATGAGATTGACCGTGCAGGATCAGCCTATATTTTTATGAACCCTTCTCTATTGGGCGTAACAGATAACGATGTTCTTGAAAATAACATTGCAATCTATCCCAATCCAGTTAAGGATAATTTTAATATTGAAAGTCTATCTAAAACTATTTCCAACCTAAAAGTTTATTCAATAACCGGTACGCTTTTACGGGAAATGAAAAATGTAAACGCAAACACCCTTGGATTGAATATTTCAAACTACACAAATGGTGTTTATTTCGTAAATCTCACACTTGATGATGGTTCTACCGTAGTAAAGAAAATTATTAAACACTAATCAAGGGTATTAGCAACCCATAAAATTATTTGAATGAAAAATACAGTTTTAGTACTTGTTATGCTGTTCAGCATAACAAGCTGGCAGACTACTGCCCAATTTTTAGAAAGTTTTGATACGGAAATCCCACGTGAATGGACGGTTATTGATAACGACGCACAAGGAGCATCTTGGCAATATCATGCTGGAGATGGCTATCGTGGAGCTGGAGGAGTCCGGATTAATTTTGAAACAGCTGCACATGATGACTATTTAATTTCTCCCCAGTTTACAGTAAACATAGGAGTTTCTGATTTAGTTTCATTTTACGCTGGAGGAACGGGGCCAACCTTTCCAGAATCATTTGAGGTTAAATTATCCACTACAGGTACAAACCCTTCCGATTTTACGGTTTTATTGGGCTCAGAAACTACAATTTCCGATGTGGATGATTTGGGAGATTATATAAACTATACATATAATTTGACTGCTTATAATGGACAGCCTGTCTACATTGCTATTGTAGCAACGTCTACTGCAGCATTTCAACTTTATGTAGATGAATTTTCAGTAGAAGCATTACCAAGGTGCCCAAAACCTTCTAATATAAATTTTGAAAACTTAACCGCGACCTCTTTAGATCTTAACTGGTCAGCAGGTAATACTGAAACGGAATGGATTGTTAAATATGGTTTGCAAGGATTCGATCCAGAAACAGAAGGAAGTTTAATGAATGTTCTAGGGACTCCAAATAATACCATAACCGATTTACAACCTGGGACTGTTCAGGATATCTATGTGAAAGCTGTATGTGGTAGTGGAAACGGAGAAAGCGAATTTGCTGGTCCATTAAGATTTATAACACCTTGCTTGACTGCAACAATCCCCTTTTTCGAAGGATTTGAAAATGGTTATACCCACAACAACAGTCTCGATGGTTGTTGGACTCAGGAATTAGTGATGAATTCGTATTGGATAGCCAACAACACCTTCATAGACCACGATAGAGCTCCACGCACTGGCGATTGGGATATATTTTTAGCCTATGGTAGCGAAGCTTGGATGTTTTATCCAATAGAAGTTCAAGCTGGTATAAACTATACCCTTACCTTTTACGCTAGACAGAGCAATACGGAAGGAGCGAATATTGCTGTAAGCTATGGAATTTCAGACAGTTCTAGAGATATGATCCATGAAATAATCCCCACCACCGAAATAACTAATGGAGATTACCAAGAAGTAAGCGGTACATTTACTCCTGCTACAACAGGAGTGTTTTATATTGGTATTCAAGGACATGTAAATACTGGTTTTTTTCCTTTTTTTATGACCTTGGACGACATTTCAATTACCGAAACACAGGCTTGTGTAAAACCAACAAATTTACAGATAAATGCTACTACAGCTACCACAGCTGATATTAGCTGGTCACCCAGTGGAACCGAAACAGATTGGTTGGTAAAATATGGTGAACCTGGTTTTAATCCAGAAACAGAAGGAGATTCTGCACAAGTTAGAGATAATCCAAACGTTTCTATAACCAATCTTATCCCTGCCCATATTTATAGTGTATATGTTCAAGCCCAATGTGGTGGCTCAGATGGTAATAGCTTTTTTACAGGACCTATAACTCTTAAAACCAATCCTATAAATGATTATCTTTGTGATGCCACACACTTAATTGTAGACGAACCTTGCAGCGGCAGTACTTTCACGAACGTAGGGGGTACTTTAGAAAATAATGAACCGCAAGGTTCTTGTTTTGATGCTCCAGGAGATCAAACAGTATGGTTTAGTTTTGAAGCTCCCTTAAGTGGCAACGTTACCGTAACTACAGATTTTGAGGGAGGTACTTTAGAAGATACCGAAGTAGCAGTGTATGAAGCTCCAACAGATTGTAGTAGTATGTCTACCTTAGGTATGGAAGTGGGTTGCGATGAAGATGGCGGCAATACCGGAACTGGATTTTTATCTGTTGTTACTTTGACTAATCTAGCCCCAGGTGATACGTATTATGTTCAAGTAAATGGATTCATCAGTTTTAATGATGGAACAATGGAAGGAACTTTCTGTATTGAGGTTCAAGATAACGGAATATCCTGTCCGGTACCAACCGATATTACATTTGATAATATTACTGTCTCAACCGCAGATGTAAGTTGGACAGTTGGTGACAGAGAGAATGAATGGGAAATTGTATATGGAGATCCTGGTTTTGATCCCGATGCTGGAGGAACTTCTGTTATTGATAACGATGGTTTTTTGGGTGAAACTCTTGTAAATTTAAATCCTGACACAACCTATGATGTATATGTTCGCGCTTTGTGCGGTGCGAATGATATGAGTGAATTTAGCCAAGTGGCTTCATTTACAACCCTATTAGCACCTCCTATTAATGATAATGTTTGCAACGCAATACATTTAATAGTTGATGAAGTTTGTGCAGGAAACACTTATACAAATATAGCAGCAACGGTTGAGCGTGATGAACCTGAGGGCAGTTGCTTTCTCCAGTTGCCTACCAATACGGTCTGGTTTACTTTTGAAGCACCTACTAGTGGAAATGTAACAGTAACCACAAATATTACACCCAGTAATTTGATAGATTCACAAATGGCGGTTTATGAAGCACCTATAGATTGTGCTGATTTAACTACCATGGGCGTTGAAATTGGCTGTAATGACGATATAGATTTTGGTAACAACGAATTGTTATCTGCTGTTGTATTAACAGCGCTTACGGCCGGTGAAACGTATTATGTGCAAATTAATGGAAACTCAGGGAATGAAGGAGATTTCTGCATTGAAGTTCGTGATGACGGCATAGCTTGTCCAGACCCCACTGGTATTACAGTGACTAATGTTACTTCTAATACAGCTGATGTGAGCTGGACAGCCGGTGGTATTGAAACCGAATGGGAAATAAAATATGGTGCGCCAGGTTTTGATCCCAATACTACTGGCCTGAGTGTTATAGATAATGATGGCCTTCTTGGTGAAACTTTGATTGGTCTGGATAGCAACACCACTTACGATCTGTATGTTCGTGCTGTGTGCGGTATAGATACCGAAAGCGATTTCGTTGGACCTGAATCCTTTAGTACGTTGGAATTGGGTGTAGTAACTGAAAACTTCAGCAAATTCATTTTCTATCCGAATCCTGTAAAAAATCAAATCACTTTAAAGGCTGATTTGCCTATTGAAAGAGTGTTAATCTATAATCTTTTGGGTCAAAATATTATGGAACTAAAAGAAAATACACCGCAAATGCAATTGAATACTAGCATGCTGCAGCAAGGCGTGTATTTTATGAAAGTAGCGATTAATGGAGATGAACGGATCTTTAGAATCTTGAAAGAATAAGCTTAAAAAAGTTTTCGAATCTTCTATAGATTTAGTAGAGAGGATGAAGGTTCGTTATTTGACAAGCGATTAAGTACATAGATTCCCCATTTAATTTAATAAACCCTGGCCTTCTGGCTGGGGTTTTTCAGTTGTCTGTTTTCAGTTGTCAGTTGTCGATTTTCTGTTGTCTTTTTTCGGTTATCTGTTTTCGGTTGTCTGTTGTCGGTTATCTGTTTTCGGTTGTCTGTTGTCGGTTGTCTGTTTAACGGGTTCGACTGCCCCTCGACTTCGCTCAGGACACGCTGCTCACCCTGACATTGGAACTCTGCTCAGAGAGATCCTTCTTTAAGGTTTAATACACAGTCAGGAGTTATTTAAACTAGGTTTATTACATATTTAGTTGTAAAGTTTATTCTATTTAGTATTCTCTCAAATTAAAAAACTTACTTTTATAATAAACGTAAAAACTCTTTTTTAATAGCTTTACTGACTCTTTCTGGAATTCCCAAATTTGTGGTAATAACTTCCCATTCATCTATTACAGCTTGAACCTCATTAATAATGCCTTTGGGGTTTTTTATGGCATGTGTTTCAGCAATGGTCATTATATCTGCCAAGGTAATGTTGTTTCGTTTATTGTTTATAGACAATGCTCTGGCAATATTTGTGTAATTGAGATTGATGTTTAAAGGATATGTTAGGTCATAAGCCGGAGCCAATGTCCAGGAGTCTGTATTTTTATTATATATAAAACTGTGGTTTTTTAAGTGATCGTCAATATTAGCAAATACGATATTAAACACCATTCTTTTAAACAGCTCTTGAATGTCCTTATAGGGCACTTTAAGATCCAAGGCCAATTTAAAGACGTTTTCATAACTAGCATTTTCAGGTTTTTTAAAATCCCATCCCGTTAGGCCAGAAGTTGTTAAAACGTGTTGTTTCTCTCCATTTTGTCTATCATAACGCAGGGTGGCGAAATGCTTGTTTTCTATCAATTTTGAAGGCATCATTTGGATTCCAGCCTTTTGTGCCATCAAATAGTAGGCGTATTCTATTTTTTCTTTATTGTACTCTTTTTCATCTTCCTCATTGAGACAGAGTTTTACCAAATAATGATTATAATCATTGCTATATTCCATATCGCCAGGGATAATATCACCAGTTTTTTTATTTTCTGAAATTAGGATTTTAGGTCTGGCTCCTCCAGCTGAGGTTCCAATTTTAAAAATGTTCAACAGGGCAAGATCACTCAATTCTTTTCCTGCTGTTTCATTTTTTAAATCTAACACTTTATTTAATACTTGGACTATTTCGGTGATATCTATGGTTGTTGATTTTGGTATTTCAGCCACAGGACGATACTCTAAAGCTCCCATTCCTCTATTAGAAACATAGGTTAATTGCTCTAAAGGGGTGATTTTTTGAAACTCTTTATTTTTAGCTTCGAACCATTCCTTGAAAATAATATTACCAAACATATCAGGTAGGGAGTCGGCAATCATAGGAGGGAGGCCCCGAAACGTTTCGCCTTCAAAATTTGTGAAGAGTTGAACTGGTTTTATACGTTTGAAGATATATGGAAAAACATTTGTGTATTGATTGGACTCCAAGAAGTCTGGATTGTACTGAAAATAGGAAGTCCTTTTGTCTACAATATAACCTATTTTGCCTATTTCCAGCCCAAACAAAATAACTTCTATGAGATTATTTTTAGCCATTTTTAATATAATGAGTTTATATCATTAGTGTTTTCCAAGTCTTTTAATGCTTGATATAATTTTTCTAATAAATTAAAATGATTGGCAATTTTAAGTACTGTATCTAGGGTTGCATTTTTGCCATTTTCAAATTTCTGAATGGTATAGCGTGAGAGCCCCAGTTCTTGGGCAAGATATTCCTGGGATATTTTGTATCTTTGTCTTTGCTGTTTACAAAGCTCACCGAGCTGTACTTTTACTTCCCAAATTGTAACTGCGTCAATCATTATATGGTTTATTATAGTACACAAATATAATTAAAAACAAATAAATGTGTATTATAATAAACACTTTACTTTATTATTAATGTATTAAGCTTTGGCAAAAGATGAAATGTTAGCCAAAACTTAATATTATTGGGGTACAAAATTGGCAGATACTATTTTATAAACTAACCTGTTTTATTTTTCGATAATTCTTGTTTTTGTAATAGACTCCTAAGATTACCAATATCATCACTAATTCTTTTTTCAAGAACCCTAGCATAAACCTGTGTAGTGGATAACTTGGAGTGGCCCAGATGTTTTGAGACGGTTTCGATAGGCACCCCATTGCTTAGTGTAACTGTGGTGGCGAATGTATGCCGGGTACAATGAAAAGAAAGGTTTTTGTTTATTTTTAATTGTACCATAATCTCTTTTAAATAGGAATTGAGCTTTTGATTTGAAAAAACTGGTAAGAGTCGATCTTGTGATTTCATTTCATTTTTATACTTTTCAATAATCTGTCCAGCTATACTTAGGATTGGAATTTTACTGTTTGATCGGTTTTTTGGCGAGAGGTGTAGATCCAATCGTTTCCGTCTATACCTTTCCCGATATTGGCTTTCTTTAGGTTTTTTACATCGATATAGGATAGACCTATATAACAGGAGAAAATGAATATATCTCTAGTTCTGTTTAAATGATTTCTTTCCGAATGGAATTTTAAAATTTTCTCTATTTCAAGCTGAGTTAAGAAATAGCGCTCCGTTTTGATGAATTTTAGGGAGAATTTTGCGAATGGGTCGCGCTCAATCCATTCTAATCTCAACGCTAGATTAAGGAGTTTTTTTAATCTTTCCAGATGCTTCATAACGCCATTATTGGTCAAGGGTCTTGATTGTAACTGAGCCACATTTCTTCTTAGGAAATTTTCAAAATCAATGATAAAGGCATAGTTGAGGTATTCCAGATAAATGTCTTCAGCATTACGTTCGATCTGGAGGAATCTCTTTATATATGTTTCGGTAGTGAAGTAGTTTTTTAAAGCCCCATGTTTTAATACGGATTTCATATTTAAGTTATGATACGCGCTCAACTGGAGTAATGTTTTATTAATATCATCTTCGCCAAGATAACGAGCCTTAACCGATAGGGGTGTGATTAGTTTTTTTTCTTTTAGAAGCTCACGATAGGCTTCATTGATATCAACGTAAACTTGGTCTAAATACTTATTGATTTGGAAAGCTTCAATACTTGAGCCTTTTAATCTTGATTTTGTTTCATCCCACAGGGTAGTGGTAAATTTTCGTTTTAGGCTGAAGAGGGTTCTTTTGCCATTTGTAGTTATTCGAACATACAAAGGTGATTTTCCTTTGGATTCTTTTTCGAATCTCGGTAAGAACATTACCGAAAAGGTAACCGAATTTCTCATGATATTTCCGTTTTCAAGTTGAACAAATGTTTGAAAACGAAGGTCAAATCAGGGCTGCCGCATTTTTAGGTTTTAAAAAGAAGGGTAACCGATTAGGTATCATTTATAATGATTTTATATCAAAATTAAGCATTTTCTCTTATGGCCTAAAAAAGATAAAACCCTGTAAATCATAGGATTTACAGGGTTTTGGTGTCAAATGGTTTTGACTTGGTCGGGATGACAAGATTTGAACTTGCGACCCCACGCCCCCCAGACGTGTACGCTACCAGGCTGCGCTACATCCCGATTAAAATTGTGAAATCCATTTATTCAAAAGTAGTGAATGGAAATTTGAACGGCAAAAATAATCAAATTATAGGTTTGGGCAAGAGCAATTTTAAAGAATGCTCCAATATTTTTAGCAGATATATTTTTTTGATGTTACTATAGTAATCACACCGCAACCATACGTTTAGCATTATGGAACAATGAATTTAAAGAAATTAATTTACCAATTATAAAACTTCATAACTTTTAGAATGGCATTCCTTTTAAAGTTGTTATTTTTGCAATTCGAAAAAACTATTGAAGATTATATCATGAGTGAAACTATTGAAAGAATAAAATGCCTTATCATTGGCTCAGGTCCAGCAGGATATACCGCCGCAATTTATGCTGCTAGGGCAGATTTAAAACCTGTTGTGTACACGGGAATGGAACCTGGCGGACAATTAACAACTACTACCGAAGTTGATAATTTTCCTGGATATCCCAACGGAATTGATGGTCCAACCATGATGATAGAGCTGCAACAACAAGCCGAACGTTTTGGAACGCAAGTTCGTATAGGTATGGTAACAAACGTTGAATTTAGTGAAGTAGTGGGTGGTATTCATAAAGTTACCGTAGATAATACCACAAAATTGGAAGCCGAGACCATCATTATTTCAACTGGCGCCACTGCTAAATATTTAGGTATTCCCAGTGAGCAAAAATTACGGGGGGGCGGGGTTTCTGCCTGTGCAGTTTGTGACGGTTTTTTCTATAAGGGACAAGATGTGGCAATTGTTGGAGCAGGGGATACTGCTGCTGAAGAAGCTACCTATCTTTCAAATATTTGTAATAAAGTTACCATGCTTGTTCGCAAAGATTATATGCGCGCTTCAAAAGCGATGCAACATCGCGTAAACAATACACCTAATTTAGAGGTTCTTTACAATACTGAAGTTGATGAGGTTCTAGGCGATATGGTGGTTGAAGGCCTTAGAATGGTGAACAATCAAACTGGAGAAAAAAAGGAAATAGCCATAACCGGCCTATTTATTGCCATTGGCCATAAACCCAATACCGAAATTTTTAAAGGACAATTGGAAATGGACGATACTGGTTATATTATTACCAAGGGTAAATCTACCAAAACAAATAAGCCTGGCGTGTTCGCCAGCGGTGATGTTCAGGATAAAGAATATCGCCAAGCGGTAACCGCTGCAGGTACAGGATGTATGGCAGCCCTAGATGCTGAACGCTATCTAGCTACAATAGAGTCTGAAGTTACTGCCTAACAAGTTTTAAACAATAAAATAGCCGCTTTAATAGCGGCTATTTTGTTTTATATGCGTCTTAGATTACAATTTTGTAAAGGTTAATAATTCTATTTCGCCGTCGCCACCACTTATATCGGAAAGCTCTACTTTTATATTACTTACCGAAATAATATCCCAATCGTCGTTAATTTCATCAAATGGGGTGGTTTGGCCAAATTGAAGTACTAACTCCTCACTACTGCTGGAAGAATTATCATACACCCAAGTTCCATTTTCGGTAAAAAGATCGTTTTTTGCAACTACTGTTCCATCTTCATTAAATGTGAATTTAAAGCTTTCGAAGGCCATTGTGTTGTCTTCTTCACCGTCAATCAATTTGCTTATCATCCATTCCCCTTGAGGTAATGTTGTTTTAATTTCTTCAAATTCAGTTGAAATTGCATTCCCCGAATCATCATCAGAACTGCAGGATGCAAAAACCACTAATGCTAATAATACTACTAATTTTTTCATAATAATTTTTTATTTTTTTTGTCTGCCTTAAAGTTGAAATATTAAAAAAGAAAACCTCTTAAAATTTTTGTAAATAACATAAGGCCTAACAGAGTTTTAGCAAACTGTTAAGCCTTTTTAGCATTTCGGGAAGTATTTTCAATACATAGAAGTGTCGATAGCTTTACATTTTATTCACACTCCCCGAGCTGCTTTTATTTGAATTTACAGATATTGGATTGCCAAAATAATTTATTTCGCCACCGCTGCTTGCACTGGTTTCCAATTTTTCTTGCACATTAACTGTTACTTCCGCACCACTTGAAGCTTCGGCAATACAGTTTACTACCAACAGTTTTTTTGCATTCAGTTCGCTTCCGCTCGATGCATCTGCATTTAAGGAGGTAGCTTTTCCAGAAACTTCTAAGTCTGAACCACTACTGGTTTTAACCATTAAGTTCTGGGTAAAAACCTCAGCATTTAACGAGGCCCCGCTACTGCTCCTAAGGGTTAAATTCTGACTTTTTACAACGGAATTCGCCTTTACTTCGGCGCCGCTACTAGCTTCAATATTGTTTAGTTCTGTATAGGTTACATGTATTTTCTTCGACTTTGAACGGCCAATATTTTCAGAAGTTTTAACGTGTAGTTTTCCATCATTAATTTCGGTTTCAATTAGTGGTAATAGATTTTCGTCTGCTTCTACCACAATTTTGTTTTCACTCCCTTGGGTAAGGTAAACTTCTAAACCTGCGCTTCCGCGAACTTCGGTAAAATCTGCCGTTACCTGGCGCTCTTCGGTAACTACATTTCCGTTGCCATTTTCTCCAATAGTAAAATTACAGGCGCTCAGTAAAAGTGCTGCACCCATTGCCGTTATAAACCTGATAGTTTTCATAAATTTTGGTTTTTGGTTATTTATTTCTTTTTAAATTTCCGAAGGGTCAAAATTCAAATGTTTATTTTTAAAAATCTGCATTTACTTCATCTTCCCATGTATTTTCCTTAATGGTTACGATGCTATCTGTAACTATGGAATCGGTACTAATTTCAATAGAGTCCGGTTTTTCTGTCGCTTCTCTTATTTGTTCACAATCCAAACATTCCACTTTGTTTTTTAAAATTCTGAAGTAATGCGCCTGATTGTCCCAATTGCTCAATTCTTTAAAATTTGAATTGTAATTGTAATACGAAGTGGTGTTTTCTTCAGAATAAATTACAGTTCCAACAGGTACATATACCGTTATTTTTATTTGCTGATCGCGATATTTATTTGAAGTATCTGTAACAAAAAATCCGTCGAGCATTAAATTATTATTCTCGTAGGAATAGTTGTGTTGTATTGCTTCTGCACGTTTTTTAGCATCTAAATTGGTATTGCCCTCCGCAACCTTTTCAATAACAATCTTGCCGATGGAATCTTTGGTAGATTTTACTGAAAGTGAAATATCTGTTGAGTAAATAACTCGTTTGTCTTGAGTGGTGTATTTTAACTCCAAACCGCTTTCTCGGTGTACGTTATAGCTAAATTGCTTATCTGCCCGCATATTTATGTGCAAGGTATCTCCGGTGCGAATAGCAAGAGACTGCTCTTGAATAAAATTACCGTCATAGGCTTGTTCTGTAGCCTGCTTTACACCCAAAACAGCTAATCCAATAACCGATAATGCCCAAACCACGATGAGCAATATTTTTACGGTGGAACTCATTGATTTTAAATTGCTGATTAAAAGTTTTAATCCTAAAATGAACAATACAAAAAATGGAATGCCAATTGCAAACAATGAAAGCAGCGCTATTAACCACATTGGTACGTTGGTTGTATCTACCAAGGCAATGTATTCCGTCAATTCTGAGTTTCCCCAAAAATCAATTGAGCCAAAGGTGAAAAAGCCAACCACCAAGCTAATAATTGTAAAGAGAGAAACGATAATTATTAACACGCCAATAAACTTCACGAATATTTTAAAGAGCGTCATTATTACGTTTCCCAAACCGTCAAAAAAACCCGAAGCACCGGTTTTTATACTATTGCCGTATTTGTCGTAATCTACATTTTTTACACGGTCTGCAACATTATCAAATCCTTCTTTGAATTTTCTTTCTATGTTTGAAATATTAACAGGTTGCCCCGTCATTTTTAGTTTCTCTGAAGTTGTAAGTGCTGGGGGCACCAGTATCCAGAGAAGTATATACACTACGATTGGAGAGCCCATTCCGGCAACAACTAAGAGCACCCACAAGAGTCTAATCCAAATTGCGTCTATACCTATGTAGTGTCCGATTCCCGATGAAACTCCGGAGATATACTTATTGTCCAAATCGCGGAAGAGTTGTTTGTGCGATGCGTTGGCCCGCGATTTTGCATGGGTTTGCGATGAATGAGGAACGTCTTCAAAAATTTCATTGTCTACTTCGTAATCTTCGGGTTGGCCCATTACTGCAATTATTTCATCGAGCATTTTCAGTGAAACAACTTGCGTTGGACTTTCAATTTTTTCGGAAAACAACTCGCCTATACGGGCTTCAATGTCCTGCATTATTTCTTCGCTTCCGTCAGCGCCTTTAAGCGATTTTCGGATTGCGTCTAAATAGCGGGAAAGTTTTCCAAAGGCATCTTCATCTATATGAAAGAAAGTGCCTGCCAAATTTATGTTTACTGTCTTGTTCATTTTGTATTTTTTTCGCTGGTTACAATGGTTACGGCCTGTTGCAATTCGTTCCAGGTGTCGTTTAATTCGGTTAAAAATAATTTGCCTTTTTCAGTGAGGTCATAATACTTGCGTGGTGGTCCGCCGGTAGATTCTTCCCAACGGTAAGATAGCAAGCCCGCGTTTTTCAGCCTTGTGAGCAGCGGGTAGATCGTGCCTTCCACTACAAGCATTTTTGCGTCTTTTAGGGTTTCAAGAATGTCTGAAGTGTAAGCCTCGCCGTCTTTTAAAACGGAAAGAATACAGAACTCCAAAACCCCTTTTCGCATTTGCGCTTTTGTGTTTTCGATTTTCATTTGTTTCTAATTAATTTTTGTGACTTAAGTTCGTTATTGATGATAAATGAATAAGGAAGTACGCTCGCGGTTGTTTCGCATTGTTGATGAGTCATTGCGCTTACAGTTTCCTGTTCCGTGGGCATGCTAGCACCTATAAATTGTAAAATGGCAGCCAATAAGTAACTAATTAATGTGCTCATTTTTAAATTGTGTTTTTATGGTTGGTTTTAATAAAAGGTATGCAAAGTGGGTATTGATACAACTGTCCGCGCGATGCGAAAATAGATGCAGTAATTACCGCGTAAAGCTCAAATACAAATAGAGTAAAAAACAGCAAAATGGCAATTCCGAACAGCAGAAGATAACCGCTTATGTTTTTAATATTGTTAATTGTAAATTCACCTCCATTGCGATCTATATTTTCAATAAGCATAATAATGTCAGTTGCGAATATGATAACGAACGGCAAACATATTAATGCAATAAGTAAGGTATATACCATTGTGCTGAGCTGAAAGTTGATAGCCTGTTTGCCGTGTTCATCAACAAATACTTTGTCCTTGTTAAAAGTCCAAATAAGTAAAGGAGCGATATAATTCGCAAAAGGGAAAAAGTATTTTAAAAAGGTTGACAAGTGAATAAATGCACCTGTATTTTTCTGATTTTCTGTTATTGTAGTTTCCATTGCTTAATATATTCTTATGCAAATATATGTCTAAAAGACAGTAGTGTGTTACGCATAGTACTATAATTAACATAAATTTAACAAATAGGAAGATAGCTATTAATTGAATATCTTCGTAGCATACTACGTATCTATGAAACTGAGTCCAAGGAAAATCAATACATTTCTACTGTTTAAATTGCCGTCTGCATACCTTACCGGCGTGCGGGTAAAAACTATTTCGGAAACGGAATGCATAAGCACCGTAAAACACCGATGGATTAATCAAAATCCGTTTAATTCTATGTTTTGGGCGGTGCAGGGAATGGCTGCCGAACTGAGTACTGGAGCTCTGGTAATGGCTAAAATTAAAGAAAGCAACACAAGTATTTCTATGCTTGTTGCGAACAATAACGCAAGCTTTTTGAAAAAAGCTCGTGGAAGAATAGAATTTAAATGTTCGGATGGAATGTTGTTAGATAAAGCAATTAAAAAAACAATCGCTACCGGAGAAGGACAAACTATTTGGATGGAGTCTGAAGGGGTAGATTCATCCGGTGATGTAGTTTCTAGATTTAAATTTGAATGGACTTTAAAAAAGCGATAATTTTAAAGCTATTATACATAAGGGGTTACGGCAAAATATCCTTAATTAACAAACTTTTAACACCTCCGAAAGGCTGTTAAAACGTGTTTAATTCGCTAATATTGGTTATATTTAAATCGTATTAAACTAAAAATCTTCGCCTATTGTAAAAAGCTACTTCACCTTTAACTAATTAAATCTTAAATAGCTATGGCAAGAGCAATGTTTGATTACACCAAAGCTGTACTTGCAAAAGTAAGTTTTGATGTTAATCTATTCTGCAAAGAATTAAAAAAAGCATTAACCAGATTGCTTCCCTATGAAATAGAAGAACTTAAACTCTGGGTAGATTCTCTTATTAAACAGAATCCACAATTAAATCAATGTCTAATATTATTAAACACATAAAGAAAGCCCTCTGAGAAATCAGAGGGTTTTTTTAGTTAAGATGTTATTACAATTCCTAATTATTTACTTTTTGTAGGGCTTATTATCTTTACATCCTGAAATGCAATTGCACCTCGAATAATACCTGATATGGAATCGTAAAGCGCATTTATTATCTGCATTTTTAATTCGCTTTTACTGTAAATCAAGCTTACTTCACGTGCGGGGGAGGGGTCTTTAAAATACTTAAGATTTTTTCTATATGCGGCATCAACGTCCAACGTGTGTAAATACGGAAGTAGTGTCATTCCCAAGCCTTCATTGGCCAACTTTACCAAAGTTTCAAAACTTCCGCTTTCCAGTTGAAATTTTTCGTTAGTAATATTTTTGGACGCCTTACATAGGTTTATTATTCCATCGCGAAAGCAGTGACCATCTTCCAATAACAAAATATCGTCAATATCTAAATCGTCCATTTCCAATTTGTCTTTGGCTGCCAAACGATGCGTTTCTGGAATGTAACCTACAAATGGCTCGTAATACAAAGGTCTTTCTTTAATTTTTTCCTGTTCAAGCGGGGTTGCCGCAATGGCGGCATCTAGATAACCTTCGCTAATTTTTACAATTATTTCGTCTGTATTTAATTCTTCAATTTTCAGTTGTACTTTGGGGTAACGATCTGCAAAATTTTTTAAAAACATGGGCAGTAGTGTAGGCATTACTGTAGGTATTATACCTAATTTAAAAGTACCACCGATAAATCCTTTTTCTTGATCTACCACGTCCTGCATCCGTTCAGACTCATTGACTATATTACGGGCTTGCTCCACAATTTTTTCACCAACACTTGTAAGTTCAATGGGCTTTTTACTCCGATCGAATATTAGTATTTCCAATTCCTCTTCCAGCTTTTGAATTTGCATGCTTAGCGTGGGCTGCGTCACAAAGGTTTTTTCGGCTGCCTTCGTAAAATTTTGATGCTCGGCAACAGCCAAAACATATTTAAGTTGGGTAATCGTCATTGTAAATTATATTTATGCAAAAATAGTCAAATAATCAATATAATCTATAGGGTGATTTAAAGTAACCCCCTCGCTTTTATTTCTAAATACTTATTGATAGTATTAACCGTAAGATCTTCCGGTGCCGTTAAAATTGTTTGAATACCACGCTTTTGCAGTTCGCGGACCATAACTTTTTTGTCAAATTCAAACTGTTGGGCGATTGTTTGGTCTACAATTTCTGAAATGTTTTTGGCTTCTGAATTACTTAAACTTTTTAACTCGGTGTTTTCAAAAAACACAACTACCAAAACATGCTTTTGTGCAATGGCTAACAAATAGGGTAGTTGTCTTTGAAGTGCTGATATATGCTCAAAATTTGTATAAAGCATCAGCAAACTTCTATGTGTAATTCTTCGCTTTACCAATGCTTGCAAAACGCCATAATCTGCATCTAAATACTTTGTGTCTATATTGTATAATGCTTCCAGAATACTGTTTAAGTAAGTTTTTTTTGCCTGTGCTGGCAAAAAGTGGCCTGCTGTATTCGAAAAACTTGCCAGTCCAACTTTGTCGTTTTTCTTTAATGCGATGTTCGAAAAAGCAAGGGAACTGTTTAATGCGTAATCTAATAATTTTAGTCCGTTAAAAGGCATTTTCATAACACGGCTCGTGTCTATAATTGAATAAATTGGCTGCATTTTTTCGTCCTGATATTGGTTTACCATCAGTTGTGCACGTTTTCCTGTTGCTTTCCAATTAACGGTACGTACGTCGTCTCCTGCTACATATTCCTTAATTTGCTCAAATTCCATGGTATGTCCAATCCGCCTAATTTTCTTTAAACCAATGTGCGAAAGTCGATTATCGATAGCCAGAAAGTCGAATTTTTTCATTTGAATAAACGAAGGATACACTTTTACCATTTGTTCTTTATTAAACGTATATCGTTTCCGCACCAAACCAATTGAGGAGGACACAAAGCAATTTAAATTTCCGAAGGTGTATTCACCGCGTTCAACGGGACGAACGTAGTATTGAAATGTATTTTTGCTTTTGCCGTTGATGGAAATAATTTTGAAAAAATCTCTTTTTTGGAATTGTACGGGCAATTCGTCAACAATTCCCACGGTTATTTTAAATGGATACTGATTAGTTAAAAGTACAGATACAACATTGGTGTCGCTATTTGAAAATTTCTCGGGTAAAATACGTTGGCCTTCCAATTTACTTTTGGTGAAAACCATTATAATTTCCAATAAAATAAAAATTAAAAAAAATAGAACTAAAATCCATACAACGCCAAATAACCACTGCCACCAATACGAAAATAGAAACAGCACAGCTAGCGCAGCCATTGTATAAAAAAAGCGCGGCGTTAAATAAACCGATTTTAGAAATGCGACCACTTACCTTGGTATTTCAATAGATTGGCTAATAATATCTATCACCGTTTCGGGCGTCATTCCTTCCATTTCTCGCTCGGGAGATAGAATTAATCTATGCCGAAGTACAGGCGCTAACGTCTTTTTTACATCATCTGGTGTTACAAAATCGCGACCATTAATAGCTGCGTATGCTTTTGATGCATTCATAATAGCAAGTGAAGCTCGCGGTGATCCTCCCAAAAATAGGTGCGGATGATTTCTGGTTTTATCTACCAATTGGGCGATGTATGTAAATATTTTTTCTTCAATTATAACTTCTTGTACCTGGGCTCGGAAAGTTCGTAATGTTTCAGGTGTTAAAACTCCTTCAATTGAACTTTCGGCGTTTATTTGTTTCCGCTCGTGATGGGTTTTTAAAATAGTTATTTCATCTTCCAAAGTAGGGTAGCCCACTTTTATTTTAAATAGAAAGCGGTCTAATTGCGCTTCCGGTAAAGCGTACGTACCTTCCTGTTCTACGGGGTTTTGAGTTGCCAATACAATAAACGGGTATGCCATTGTGTGTTGCGTGCCGTCCATAGTTATTTGTCGTTCTTCCATAACCTCAAACAATGCGGCTTGTGTTTTGGCGGGCGCTCTGTTTATTTCATCAATTAGAATAACGTTCGAAAATATCGGACCTTTTTTAAATTCAAATTCCGAAGTTTTCATATTTAAAATTGAAGTTCCCAATACATCACTTGGCATTAAATCTGGCGTAAATTGAATTCGGCTAAAATCTGTTTTCAGTGTTTTTGCGAATAATTTGGCGGTAATAGTTTTAGCAATGCCCGGGACTCCTTCAATTAGTACATGGCCATTTGCCAACAAGCTTACAATTAACAGTTCAATAAAGTCTTCCTGCCCGATAATAATTTTGGAAAGTTGTGCTTTAATATTGGCTACGGCATCCTTAAGCCCGTCTAAGGGAATGCGATTATTAAAATGTAAATCGTTATTGTCTTTTTCAGGGTTTTCCATCGGTTTTCTTTTTAAATTCTTTAATTTCTTGGTAGAGCTTTAGCAATTCCTCTTGGGTAGTAAAACGTTTATTTTGTAAATGTTCAATAAAAGTAAACAGGTTTAATGTTTCCTGTTGGGTATTGCCACTTCGTTCGGCAACAGCTTTATAAAAGCGGTCGTTAAGCGTTTCTGTAGGTACGCGTAAACGGGTCCGGATATATTCCAAAAATAGGGCTATTTGCTTTTCTGCAACTAATTTATATTCTTTCTTATCTAAATACATGCCTGCAATAGTACGAGTATATTGGTACGTTTTATTTGCTAACGGCTGCACAATTGGAATGCTTCGTTGTTTTCTTTTTCCTTCAAAAATCACAAATAACAACACGCCAAGTAACGCAAAATAATACGCCCATTTAAAATTTTTGTTATTTAATAAAACCCGCAGCGGCGAAATATAAACACGTTTACCCGTTTTGTAATAATTATCCCAATAAATTTTATTAGTACTATTTAAATATGAAAAAACCTGAGCGGTGTGGACTGCATTTTCTTCTGAAAGAATAAAGAAATTTGAAAAAATTTCGGGTTGTAAATGAAGAAAAATTTCACCTTTACCAATGGGAGCTTTTATGAAATTAACACGCGGCTCCTGCATTTTAACCGAATCGATAAAACTTGCGGAAACTCCCAAAACCGTTTGTGAAAGGGTATCTATTTCAGAAAAATAGTTAATAGCAAAATCTTTTTTAAGATGAAATGGTTTTTGTGTAGCGAACTTTTTGTTAACCAATTTTACCAATGGCTGGGTAGCTATTTTCTGGATATTTACCGCGGTTTCAGTTTTTAAATGAAGGGTGTCCAATAAATTTTCACCCAAATAATTTGCCGAAATAAACGCTGTGTTTCCAATTTTTACCCACGCAAGTAGCGAATCGAGTTCAACCTGGTCAAAAGTTAGCCTGTTATTTATAAAAAGGTAAGTGCCTTTTAAATTATGCTCCTGAAAAACCTCAAATGGCGGAGCGTTTTTTTCAACAAAATTTTTGCCGTAGGTTTCTTGCAATAAATCGTGCAAAACATAGGTGCCAAGCGGAATTTTATCTTCTTTACTATAACTTGGAAACCAATTTACAGGATGTTTTTTTGTAGCTTCCATATACACCAGCCCTGCCAGTACGAACAGAAAAACCAAAAGAAATATTTTTTGAAGTCTAGTCAATGCTTTCTGGTATTTGGTTCTCTAGTGAAACAAAGGTTTTTTGAGCTTTCAGGTAATTTTCTTCGGTTACTGCAAAATTTCCGTACCAAATATAATCGTATAGGAGGGTGGCTTTTTTAAATCCAAAGTTTATTTCTTCCGAAGTTATTTCGGCAAAATACTCGCTATTGGTTTTATCGAATTCATAATTTATAAGCTCGGCTTCGGTGAGTTTCTTCAAAATTAGGAGATAATAATAGCGCACGGCCAGCCTGTAATTTTTATCTGCCAATGCTTTTTCAATAAGTTGTTTTATGTTTTTACTCTTTATTATTTTTTCTTCTTCTGAAAGAAAAACATCTGGTTTTTCTTTAGATTTAAAAAAGGAAGCGCCGGGATTTAGTTTATAAAACAACCAAATAACAAAAACTACGATGGCAAAAATAATTAGATAGGGGAGCATATGTACTAAAAACGAAACAAAACCGCCAGCTTCAAAATCGCCAACCAACCACTTCCAAAATTTTAACCATAATTGCCAAATCCAGCTTTTAAACTGCGTCCACCAGTTTTCCGAGGCTATTTGTTCAGTATAGTCAAACGTGCTTTCGCTTTTGTACTTTTCAATAATTTCACTACTAAAAATTGGCGGTTTTAAGTTTTCAGTAGTGTCGTAATGTATTTCCTTCTCAATTTTCTGGGAAACACTGTCCTGCACAATTGGCGCAGCTTGACTAAAAATAGCAAACAGCAAACAGAGAAAGATGAATACCGGTTTATACATATTTATTGATTGTTCGCCCCGAGTGAATCAATAGCTTCTATTGTGCCGGTAAAGTTCTTTTTTTCATTTAAATTGAAATAAATAAATGCCGAGCAAATTACAATTATTGTGTAAAGCAAATATTGAAAAACCATACCAACGGTGGAAAGTGAAAGATAGACCCAATCAAACATTACTGATGGATCGGCAGAAATTTCTTGGCTACCGGTAAAGGCTTTTATAAAAAAATAAATGTATTGCGGCACCTGAAAAATTATGTTTATAAAATAATATAGAAGTCCTGTAACAAACAGTGTGGCAAACGTGGCCCACCATTCGCCCTTTACCAAATCAAAACAGTAGCTAATGGTGTCTATTACCGATCGGTTTTCAAAAACTACAACGGCATACGCGATTGACAGGACGATGCCTAGATATATTCCCGGAATTACACAGAACATTGCGCCCACAAAAATAATGATGGCCACTAGGAAGCTGGTTCCGATTAAACTCCAAAAATCGTCTTTTACGCCTTGTATAACTTCCGCTTTATTCACTATCCCGCCGTTTTTTATATACGATTTTATAAAGTGAAGCACCACTCCGTTAAGCAAGGCATAATATACCAGACCGGCCACGATTACTACCAATAATGACAAGATTACGTTTGTTGAAAAATTATCAATGGCGTCCACAGTTTCAATTATTCCGAATCCGCCTACAAAAGATTGTAGATAGAAAATAAAACCGATAAGCAAGATAAGTAGTGCAGGGCCTGCAATTTTGAGAATTAATTCAAAAAGCAATTTCCAATTTAAACGAATAAATTTGAAAATATCTGTTAGAATGCTTCCCAGCTCGCGTTGTTTTTTAAAATTTATTGAATTGTTCATGTTCATTATTCGGCCTTAATATGTTGTAAAGTATATTTTTTCAAATTTTTTTAAATGAAGGGGTCGTGGTCTTTTTTAAATCTTTTTGCAGTTTTAAAGGGTATATTATGTAGTAATAAATAATTAAAAATAAGGAACTACCAATTATAAAAATGGCCAACCAATCTGGCATTTCGGTATGGCGGGTTACAAAACCTTCCAAAAATCCGGCAATTATAAAAAATGGCACGGTGCTCAATAATATTTTAAGTCCGTCCTTCGCCCCGCGAACAAATGATTGTATGCGCGTATATGTACCGGGAAACAGAATGCTATTGCCCAAAACCAGTCCTGCACAGGCTGCAATTATTATTACTGAAATTTCAATAGTACCGTGGATCCAGATGGTTCTTGCCGACTCCCAAAGCAATCCTTTTTCAAAAAAGAAATATTGAAATGAGCCAAGCATAATGGCGTTGCGCATAATAATGTAAATAGTTCCAAGGCTTAAAAACATCCCGAAAACGAAGGCATATAGCGCTACTTTAATATTATTGATTGTAATACCGAGAAACATATTTAAGGCGCCCATTTGCTTATAGACGGCCATGGGGTCGCCTTTATCAATATTTGCCAAGGTCATATTAACATAACCATCGCCTAAAATTAGCCGTACAAAGTTTCCGTCTGTCGCAGCCGAATAGGCGCCAATAACTGTAAAAAGAACAAAAACAATACTCGCAATAAGTAGCTGTTTGTGGTATTGCGAAAAGAAAAGCGGAAATTCCCGTGTATAAAAAGTAATAAAACGAGTTCGAGACTCGCGTTTGGTTTTATATATTTTTTGATGCGCTAAAATGGAAAGCCCATTTAGGTATTTTAACGTATTGCTATTTGGGTAGAAAGTCTGGGCATAACTAAGGTGATCAGTAACTTCTATGTAAAGTGAACTCAAATCATCCGGGTTCATTTGAACATTATTCCTCAGAACATTTTCAAACTTTAACCATTTATCCTTATTTTGCTTCGCAAAAGCAGCTTCGCGCATATTGTGCAGTACTTTTGTTCAAAGAAACATATTTAATGGATAATTTTCAAATAGAAACTGCCCAAAATGTAAACATTCTTCAAAATGTTGCGGGCGTTGGAGATCGTATTTTGGCGTATTTACTGGACAGTTTAATCATGGGTTTTTATGTTTTTGTAATTATCTTACTTTTTTCCAGTGTACACTTAACCGATGATTATTTTATGGTCGTTGGGCTCACAATCGGGCTTCCGTTATTTTTGTATCATTTATTATGGGAAATGCTCTGGAACGGGCAAAGTCCCGGAAAAGCTGTAATGAATTTACGCGTGGTAAAAACCGATGGTTCCAAACCGGCCTTTTCTAATTATTTATTGCGATGGTTATTGCGAGTTATTGATATAACCGCTACCAGCGGTGGGCTTGCTCTTGTTACAATTCTTTTAAATGGAAAGGGACAACGCTTGGGTGATATGGCTGCGCTTACAACGGTTATTACAGAAAAACAGATAGTTAATTTTTCACAAACTATTGTAACCGATATTCCAGAAAATTATCAGCCAACCTATCCCCAAGTCACTGTGTTTAGCGATGCTGAAATGCAGAAAATAAAAAATATTTTTATGGAAGCTCGTCAACACGGAAACCACCACGTAATTTTAAAATTGGCAGATAAAGTATCTAGCGTAATGACAGTGAAGTTAGAAGATACGCCCTTAAAATTTCTGGATACGGTAATAAAAGATTATAACCATTTTACACAAAACATGTGAAGCTTATATTACTAATAGATATTTTAGGGACTATTGCATTCGCCATTTCAGGAGTGCTTACTGCAATTAATAAACGATTGGATCCTTTCGGCATATTAATAATCGCCTTTGTGGCGGCAATAGGTGGCGGGACCTTGCGCGATATTTTAATAGGCGCAAATGTGGCGTGGATGCGTGATTTAACGTATGTGTACGTTATTTTTGGTTCTACAATTTTTACGGTCGTTTTCAGAAAAAGATTGGAGTACATTCGTCGGTCATTATTATTATTTGACACGATTGGGATTACATTTTATACCATAGTTGGTGTAGAGAAGGGGATTGCTGCGGGTTTTGAACCAATTATTTGTATTGCTTTGGGAACAATAACCGCTTGCTTTGGGGGTGTAATTCGTGATATACTTTGTAATGAAATCCCGATCATCTTTAGAAAGGAAATTTATGCAACGGCTTGTATTTTAGGTGCATCGGCGTATTTTTTACTTTTGAACACTACTATACCGCTCGATTTTATCGTTATAATATCTGGCTCTGTAATCTTTATAGTTCGTCTGCTGGCTGTTTATTTTAATCTTTCCTTACCAACTATTTACAGGAAGGATGAGTTGGAATAAAGTCGATAGATTTAGAAGTCATTATAATAATTGTACATCAAAGTTTATTGACTGAAATTCATACTACTACTACTAATCCAAATTTATAGATATTGGATTGTGATACTATAAAACTAACAAACCTATATATCAGCGTGCCCGAAGGTTTTAAATATTTATAAAACGTCTTCGGGCTGGATGTTCGACCCCGTTGGGGTCGTATTTTCCTGTTGTTGATTTTGTTATAAATATGAAATCCCTTCGGGATTTGGACAAAATGGGTTATTTTTAAATAGATAAATTTAAAACGATGAGCGTCGGCACATTTTCTCAAATTTATATTCAAGTTGTTTTTGCGGTTAAAGGTAGGAATAGCCTCATTCTGCCAGCTTGGGAGGACGAACTTTATAAATACATTACGGGCACGGTTCAAAACAAAAACCAAAAAATGCTGGCGATAAATGGAGTTCACGATCATATACATTTTTTAATTGGAATGAAACCCTCCTGTTGCTTGTCAGATTTGGTTCGAGAGGTAAAAAAATCTTCAAATAAATTTATGAATGAAAAAAAGTTTATGAACTATAAATTTGAATGGCAGGTAGGATTTGGTGCTTTCTCATATAGTCATTCTGTATTAGATAATGTAATTGGTTATATTCAAAATCAAAAGGAACACCACAAAAAGCAATCGTTTAAAGAAGAATATACTTTGTTTTTGAAAAAGTTTAATGTTGAATTCAAAGAAGATTATCTTTTTGAATGGATTGAATAACTAACCCGAAGGGTTTAAATATTTATAAAACTTCTTCGGGATGGATGTTCGACCCCATTGGGGTCGTATTTTCCTGTTGTTGATTTTACTATAAATATGAAATCCTTTCGGGATTATTCCAAAACCTTTGCACTAATATAAATATTGTTCAACGGCCAATCACCATCGTCAGCTTTTACTTTTGAAATTTCCTCCACCACGTCCATTCCTTTGATTACCTTGCCGAAGATTGTATATTTTCCGTTTAAATGTGTAGTCGAGGATTTTGGACCGAGGAAGATAAAAAACTCATAAGGAGCCGTTCTATGGTCAGGGTTTTCACGATATTCTTTAGCGCCGGAAACCGTACCGTATTCGTGCACACGCCCGGGGATTATTTCTGCAGGAAGCAGATATTCCTTGCCAAGTTCTGCGCGCTTTTTTTGTGTAGATGAGAGATCGCTATTTCCTGCCTGTATTATAAAGTTTGGAACGACCCTATGGAAAAATGTTTCGTTAAAATACTGCTGCTTCACTAAATATATAAAGTTGGCGCGGTGCAACGGCGTGTCTTTAAAGAGTTCAATTTCTATGTCGCCAAAACGGGTAGTAATTAAAACTTTGGTTTCCGGATTATTTTTTCCGTATTCGGTTAAAAACGGAACCACATTTTCATTAGTGATTTCAGGATATTCCGGTTCAGCCTTTTTTTCAACTTCAATTTCAACTTCATCTTCATTTTGGATTTCGTTTTGGATTTCATTTTCATTTTGGGAAGCCTTTTTCTTATCTTCACAGCTTCCAAAGAACAATACAATTCCGAAACAATACACAAATAATTTTCTCATAAATGAATTTTAAGGATTTTGAAAAACGGATTGTAAAAGTAACAAAATTGGAACTTCCGGGCGAATTGGTTCAATTTAAAATGGCGCCCATGGAGCGTTTGCAAGAAATGAAACGAGTTGCGAAAAATAGTGATTCCGCAAAGCGCGCCGGGGTAATGTCGCTTTTTTATCCTTCCGAAAATTTAGAAACAAGGCTCATTTTAATTCTTCGTAAAACATACAAAGGTGTACATTCTGCGCAGGTTGGATTTCCAGGGGGAAAGTTAGAAAAGGAGGATAAAAGTATTCAGGATGCCGCTTTGCGCGAAACGGAAGAGGAGGTAGGAGTGTCTAGAAACACTATTGCCGTATTAAAACAACTTACCGAAATTTACATTCCGCCCAGCAACTATTTTGTTCAGCCATTTTTAGGGATAACCACCGAGCAACCAAGGTTTGTGCCCCAAGAAGAAGAGGTTGAAGCATTAATTGAAGTAAGTTTACAAGATTTTATGGACGATTTTAATGTAACCACCCAAACCATAACTACTTCATATGCAGTAAATCTTGAAGTTCCCGCTTTTAAATTAAACGGATATGTAGTTTGGGGGGCTACAGCAATGATGCTCAACGAAGTGCGCGAATTGCTTAAAAAAGTTCTGTAATAGCTTATTTTAGTATATTTGTGGACGAATAAATTTGAAATTTTAAGTTTGAGAGGAAAAATTAAAAACGGTATCTTTAATAATTTCAAACAAATTTCTACCTACCGAAAACTGACCATTGAATATTGAAAACTGACCACTAAAGAATGAGTCTCTTTAAGAAAAACACATTTGGGCATTCCCTATTTTTAAAACTCTGGTTAATACGGATTGCTGGTTTATTAACCCACAGAAGGTTTAAAGGGTTTAACGACTTGCAAATACACGGAAGTGAAATTATAAAAACGCTTCCCGAAAAAAATGTGCTTTTTGTAAGTAATCACCAAACTTATTTTGCAGATGTAGCCGCCATGCTTCACGTTTTTAACGCTAGCTTAAGTGGGCGGGAAGACAGTATAAAAAATGTTGGTTATTTGTGGAAACCAAAATTAAACATCTATTTTGTTGCGGCCAAAGAAACTATGAAAGCTGGGCTCTTACCTAAAATTTTGGCTTATGCTGGTTCTATAAGTATAGAGCGTACTTGGCGCGAAAAAGGAAAAGAAGTAAACAAGCAGGTGAAAATGAGTGATGTGAGCAACATTACAAAGGCTTTAAATGATGGATGGGTTATCACTTTCCCGCAAGGAACTACGAAACCTTGGAAACCCATTAGACGCGGAACAGCACATATTATTAAAAAGAATAAACCATTGGTTGTTCCCATTGTAATTGATGGTTTTAGAAGGTCGTTTGATAAAAAGGGGCTACGCATAAAAAAGCGCGGCATCTTGCAGACTATGGAAATAAAACCTCCATTAGAGATTGATTATGAAAACGATTCTATGGAAAAAATCGTTGAGCAATTAGAATATGCTATTGAGCAACATCCGTCTTTTTTAAAAGTAATTCCTTCTTCTGTTTTAAAAAGCGAAGAAGAACTCAATAAAGAACGACAGTGGCGTTATTAATAATCCGTTTAGTTTTATAATGTCGTTTGAGCAAAATCTTGATTAATCATTGTACTGCAATAAGTTAGGGTTTTTTTACAGTTCTATTTTCTCTAATTCCTTATAATTTTTATGAAGTCTTCGTAGTAAGATACCATAAACTATTCGGTAAAATAATAGCACCAATACAACCATTACGATTCCGAAGAGTATTTGGATAGCAAAAAACATACTCATAAATTTTTCCTGTGAAATTTGAGCTACGCCAAAATCCTCCCCCATATACCTAAAAACTAAATCTTGGTTTAAATAATAATAAAAGTTTATACCTATTATTAAAACTATGCTGGCGGTTACATTGT
The DNA here is from genome assembly GCF_038742595.1 of Aequorivita flava. Classification (NCBI taxonomy): domain Bacteria; kingdom Pseudomonadati; phylum Bacteroidota; class Flavobacteriia; order Flavobacteriales; family Flavobacteriaceae; genus Aequorivita; species Aequorivita flava. Next base: position 319,279 of record NZ_JBANCF010000001.1, read on the forward strand.
AAACCACAAAATATTTTACAGTTTTCCGAACTCGCAAAATATTCTGCATTAAATCTTTTACGGAATCTGTAGTTGAAATTTTGCGATAGTTTCTATAAAAGAGAAAAATGAATACCACAAAAACAGAATAATTAATAATATTAACGATAATTAAAACATCGTGTAGCCCAATATCGTCTGTAAATTTTGAACTCGATTCGGGTACCAATAGCGCTAAACAGGTCCAAAATATTATTTCGGCAATACTGATATAAAATATCCATTTAACAATTGAGGAAGACTTCTTCAGCAGCATACTGTAGATGTCTTTATAGGTTAGCTTCGGTAACTCTTGCTCCGTGCTCTGCCATTGTTTTTTTAGTAATTCTAATTGATCCATAGTGGGTTACGGATTTAAAATAGTTCGTAATTTTTCCTTTATTCTGTTCATTTTTACACGTGCATTTACTTCGGTTATACCTAAAGTTTCAGAAATTTCTCTATAATTTTTGTCTTCCAAATAAAGAAAAACCAAGGCTTTGTCAATGTCATTTAAATTTTTAACCGCGCGGTACATTAATTTAAGTTGTTGTTCTGTAGTATCGTCGTAGGGTATAGCAGAAATTTTAAAACTAACTCCTTCAAAATCCTGTGTTTTAATTGTGCGTTTCGATTTTCGGTATAGGGTAATCGCGGTATTCAGTGCCACACGGTACATCCAAGTACTAAACTTAGCATCGCCTCTAAATTTGGGGTATGCGCGCCATAATTGTATGGTTATTTCTTGAAACAGGTCGTTATGTGCGTCCTGATCATTTGTGTATAACCTACAGATTTTATGTACAATGTTTTGGTTCTCCTCCAATTGGGTTACAAAACTATGTTCAAGTTCTTTGTTCAATGGTTTTTTTGTTGCTATTTAATTAGTGCTTATTTACAGAAGTTTGTTACAAAAATCCTAAAAAATACCCTAACTTCACTCAGGATGAGTAACTTTATAGAAATTTAAATAGCATGAATATTCCCGAAACTAACCTACCGCGAATAGTAGTGATAGGGGGCGGATTTGCTGGCATTTCTTTTATAAAAAAGCTTCGCAAGGCAAAGGTTCAAATTGTACTTTTTGACCGACATAATTACCACACTTTCCAACCTTTACTTTATCAGGTCTCTACTGCGGGGCTCGAGCCCGATTCAATAGCCTATCCGCTTCGTAAGATTTTTAGAAATAACTTCGATTTTCACTTTCGAATGGCGGAAGTTGAAAATATTAATTCAGAAACCAATATCATTTCTACTTCTATTGGCAGCCTGCATTTTGATTATTTAGTAATTGCAACAGGAACGCGTACAAATTTCTTTGGCAATGAAAATATTGCCCAAAACAGTATGCCAATGAAAACAGTGCCACAAGCGCTTAATATTCGAAGTTTAATGCTTCAAAATATAGAGAAAGCAGATATCACCGCCGATGAAAGAGAAAGAAAACGGCTTTTAAATTTTGTTATTGCCGGGGCTGGTCCAACTGGCGTAGAATTAGCCGGGGCATTGGCCGAATTTAGAAAAGGAATTCTAGAACATGATTATCCCGAACTGGATGAGGACGAAATGTTCGTGCACCTTATTGAAGGTCAAGACAGAGTACTACCCCCCATGAGCGAAGAGGTTTCTGCAAAGGCGCACAAATTTCTCGAAAAACTCGGCGTGCAAATTCATCTAAAAACTTTTATAAGCGATTATGACGGCCAAACCGTTACAACTAAAGATGGCAACAAGCTCGAAACGGCTACTTTTATCTGGGCAGCTGGTGTTACTGGAGCACCCGTTCAGGGTATAAAAGGCGAAGCATTTGTAGAAAGAGCCAATCGTTATCGCGTAGACGAATTCAACAAAATAATGGGATATAAAAATATCTTCGCTTTGGGAGATATAGCTCTAATGGAAACCGAGGAATATCCAAAAGGCCATCCGCAGGTTGCGCAGCCCGCGATACAGCAGGGAAAACATTTAGGTAAAAACTTTAATAAAATGCTCAAAGACAATAAAATGGAACCCTTTAAATATTTTGATAAAGGAACCATGGCTACCGTTGGTAGAAATAAAGCGGTGGTAGATATTGGAAAATTGCATTTTGGCGGAGCGATTGCCTGGTTTTTATGGATGTTTGTACACCTTTGGTTTTTAGTGGGATTTAGAAATAGAGTGGTAACATTTTTTAATTGGACTTACAGTTACATAAATTACGATCGAGCAGCACGATTAATAATCAGACCTTTTAAACAAAACAATACATAACTTCAATTTGAAAAAAGTATAGATAACCACTATTTACAGGGTAAAAAAAATTTATTGCATCTTTACCGAAATTGGCCCGCCGTGAGAAACCCAACCGCCGCCAATTTCATCAATGTTTACATCCAGCTTATCGGAAGTTTCGATTTTGGTTAAATTAACTTTTAGCGATTCATAGGCGTCTATTTTTTTTAAGTTTACATTTAATCCGTCACTGGTGTTTATGTCAACTAGCCGAACGTCCATTACATTGCTTGCCGGTAGCGCCACTGTTTTTTCCTTTGAATTGGCATAAGCTGACGGAAAGACATTAAAATCTTTTGCAACATTTATAGTTAAACAAATGGCAATAATGGTTAAAACTGTTTTGGTGTAATTGTCTGTTTTCATATTATGAGAATTTAAAAATTACTTATGTGAAATTTAGAAACGAGCACTAAAGTTAGTTATTTTTTTAAGTAGGTAACCAATTCAATTTCTTCGCTTTTGCCCCGTAGTTTTTCTTTTCCCAGCTCTTTTTTCACCACGCCTTTGGGTAGTTTGTAGGCAATATCTGCAAACTGTTTTGAAGCTAATATTTCAACATCCAGTTCGTTACACATTGTCTGAATGCGCGATGTAGTGTTTAAAACATCGCCCGAAAAAGCAATGTCGCGTTTTATCTGTCCTATTTCTCCAACCATTACGGTTCCGTAATGTAGGCCAACCTTAAACTCAGGAATTATGCCATATCGTTTTAAGTATTTAGGTGTTTTATAGGCAATTATTTTTTTCATACTATAGAAACATTGCACGGCATTTCCGTGTTTAAGACCCCATTTCATTTTCCAAGACACAACTACTTCGTCCCCGACATATTGATAAACTTCACCTCGGGTTTGTACAATTGCGGGCGCTATATGTCTAAAAAAATCCTTCAAAAAATTAAAATATTTTTCTTCGCCCAAACTTTCGGCAATACCCGTGGCATTTTTAATATCTGCAAACATAAAAATTCGGCGTTCGTGCTTGGGTCTAAAATATTTTCCCAAGAGATAATCGGGAAAAACCCCTGGGCCATATTTATCGTTGACCATTAAAACAATTAAGGTTACCAAAACGATAAAAAGCCAAATAACGTAATTTTTTATAAACAACCAGGAACCGAAGAAAAAGAGTGTTTCCTGAAGTACTTGAAACGTATAAAAAGGAACGCCTAAATCGCTGCTTTTAATGTATAATGCGCCAAGAGAGCCCACAAGAAAGGCGGTTATTGTATACGCAATTATTAAATAGAGTAGGGCTTTCCAAAAAACCAAACGCCGAAGCCAGCGTTCCATCAGGTTTACCGTTACTATGCCCCCAATGAGACCTGCGGAAACAGCAACTATTAAGTTGGCCATTACTGCCGAATATAAATCGTAGCTAGAACTTAGTACACCGTTACTTTTTAGCGTAATAAATTCATAAAAAAACATCACATTCGAGATTAGGACCCAAGTTAGTAAAATCCAAAAAGCGCGGCGGGTATAAAACCAAAGCTGACGCTTTGTGTACCTTGCAAAATGCGGTTTAATAGCCATTAACAGTTTTTGTATTTATCGTGAAGCCCAACCCCTTTTTTAATCATGGGAATACTTTTTTGTAATCTACTTTGTTGCGTTGCTTCACGTTTTGCCTCAGCTATATATTGCGAATACTCACGTTGTTTGCCGGGCGTAAGTTTTTGAAAATTTGCTTTCAAGGTAGCATCATTTTCAAAAGCGTTTTTTAGAATTTCAGGAATTACAACACTTTTTCCACGCACTGGCTTTACTTCCTTGCCAGCTTTTGAATTGGCAATGGCTTCTTCTACATATTCCAAAACAATTTTGGAATCTATCGTGTCGTCCGGTTCAATGCGCCATTGCCGAAGGGCTTTGGTTACGCCTTCTTGCGCATTAATTAATTTATGGTGTGGATCTTTCAAAAACACCCCTTGATGAAACCACAGTGCCATGTGGTTTTTAAATTCGGCCATTCCAACTATCAATTTACCGTTAAGCGTATATGTTGGTTTGCCCCACTTTAGCTTTTCTTTAAGTTCCGTTTTTAACATAATTTCACGAAGCTATTGCAGTTTTTCTTTCCATTGGGATTGCTTTTTAAAGAAGGCATCAACTTTTTCTAAATTGGTCATTTGGTGTTTATTTTTTCCGAAGATACAATTTACTGCTTTCTTTTATTAATAGTGAAATCTTAAAGTTTAGTACAGTTGGGCATTAAAATTTTACAGTTCGGTTTCTTTTTTTCTGAAATTTTAAGCCGAAACTCAATCTTTGACCTGAAAATATAAATCAACCTATTTTATGAAAATTGCAATTATCACTTTTATATTTCTTGCTTTTCCCAGTATATTTTTTGGACAAAGCCTTATTTCGGGAACCGTTTTAGATTCAAAAGGAACGCCAATTTTTGGTGCGAACGTTTATTTGGAAGGTGCGTACGATGGCAACACTACTGACGAGCATGGTAAATTTATCTTTGAAACTTTCGAAACGGGCGTACAAACCTTGGCTGTTTCATATATATCATTTGAAGCTTCAAAAACAATAAGCGACGTTTCAAAAATGCAGGATCTTAAAATAATACTCCGCGAGGACGTTAATTCTTTAGAAACCGTAACTATTTCGGCAGGCTCCTTTTCGGCGGGGGATAACAGCAAAATTTCGGTTTTAAAACCTTTAGACATTGTAACTACGGCAAATGCCTTGGGCGATTTTGTAGGAGCATTGCAAACGCTGCCCGGAACTGCGACCGTTGCAGAAGATGGCCGACTCTTTGTTCGTGGGGGCGATGCAGACGAAACTCAAATTTTTATTGACGGAATTCGCGTTTTCACCCCCTATTCGCCAACCACAAACAACGTTCCTACACGCGGTCGCTACAGTCCTTTTTTGTTTGATGGTATCTCCTTTTCTACCGGTGGGTATTCTGCTGAATACGGGCAGGCACTTTCCTCGGTTTTACTTTTAAATACCATTGACGAACCTGCGCAAGAAAAAACAGATATTTCTATTATGACTGTGGGTGGTGGATTGGGCCATACCGAAAAGTGGAAGAATAGTTCGTTAAGCCTGAATGCCACATATATAAATATGGCGCCTTATATGGCAGTCTTTCCCGATAGAAATGATTGGACCAAACCTTTTAAAACCACTGCAGGTGAAGCCGTTTTTCGGCAGCGAATAGGCGATGGGCTTTTAAAAATTTACGGCGCTTTTGATGCTTCCAATTTTGAACTTACACAAGAAGATATCAATAACCCAATGGGCACACGATTTAAACTGAACAATAAAAACTTTTATACGAATGCCAGTTATTCTAAAATGTTAAACAATAATTGGACAATTTTTGGCGGAGGAAGTTATACCCTCGGAAATACTAAACTTGGCATTGATGAAACTGCCATTAAAGATGTTGAAAACTCAGCCCACATAAAATTGAAATTAAAAAAACGCTTCAACAACCGCTTTATCTTGAATTTTGGTGCCGAACAACTTACGACCGATTTTAACGAAAACTATAAGGTGACAGATTTTGATACAAAAGTAGGTTTTAACAATACTATTTGGGCGGCTTTTACCGAAGCCGATATTATTTTTTCGCGAAAGCTTGCATTAAAACTGGGACTTCGAGGGGAATATAGCAATTTGTTCAAAGAATATACCGTATCGCCACGTGCATCTTTTGCCTTTAAAACCGGTAAAAACAGCCAGCTTTCCTTGGCCTACGGCGATTTCTTTCAGCAACCTGAGAGCGAGGTGTTAAAATTTGATCATTCACTAAAAGCGCAGCATACCCAGCACTATATTTTGAATTATCAATACGCCGCAAAAAACAGAATCTTTCGAGCAGAAATTTATAGGAAACAATACGATAAGCTTGTAACCTACAATGACGAATTTCCTGATAACAATAGCACTTTTAAAAGTGATGGGAACGGGTATGCGCAAGGGCTGGACTTATTTTGGCGCGATAATGAAAGTTTAAACAATATAGATTATTGGGTGAGCTATTCATATTTAGATACCCAGCGTAAATATAAAAATTACCCCGTTAAAGCTACGCCCAACTTCGCAAATACCCATAACCTTTCGGTCGTGGCAAAATACTGGATAAACAATTGGAAAAGTCAAATAGGTTTTAGTTATCAATACGGTAGTGGTCGGTCATACACAGATTTAAACACATCTGGTTTTCTTCAAAATAAGACTAAGAGTTATAACAGTCTAAGTTTAAACTGGGCGTATTTAATATCGCAGCAACAAATACTTTACGTGTCGGTAAACAATGTTTTGGCCACTAAGAATGTAAATGGCTACCAATATGCAAATACCCCGGATGCCAACGGAACTTTTGCAAGGAGGGAATTACTGCCAGCGGCAGACCAATTCTTTTTTGTTGGCTTTTTCTGGACCATTAGTGATGACGGAAAAGACAATCAGTTAGATAATTTATAATTGGTACAATTCAGCCGTGAAATATGACAGTTCGGTTTTTCAATTTTTGAAAACTAACAATTCTAAAGGAAATTTGAACTCAATAGTAACAAGTAAAACCAAAGCCATGTTAGGAATTCTTTTAAAAAAACGAAATAGAGGAAAGACTTTAAAAGTCTTGCTTTTAACAAGTGTCCTTCTTTTAATAGGAGGGATAATTATGCTTCTATTTTAAAACTAAACTAATAGTCAACAAATTAAATCTAGAAATTATGCAAAATGTAGTTACTTATTTACTTATCTTTTTTACGACCTTGATAGTGCAAGGACAAACAGATGTTGCAGTTAATCAAGCTGTTTCACCAACCAAATACCAGCAAGGTATGCGAAAAGCTTTTCAGCTTTGGCAGGAAAACAATTCGTGGGAAGCGGCCAACGTGTTTGAACGCATTGCAGTGGCAGAGCCCGACAACTGGTTGCCGCCTTATTATGTGGCGCAAATAAATGTAATAAACAGCTTTACTGAAAAAGATGGAACCAAACTAAAAGCTCAATTAGATAAGGCGCAAAATTTTATAAATGATGCTACCGCAATTTCTAAAGACAATCCGGATTTACTGGTTTTACAAGCGCAGTTATACACAGCTTGGATTGTTTTTGACGGACAAAAATACGGCATGAAATATTCGGCAAAAGCTTCCGAATTATACGGTAAAGCATTAGCACTGGCGCCCGATAACCCGCGTATTATATTGGCAAAGGCCGAATGGGATATGGGCGGCGCAAGGTATTTTGGCCAATCGTTAGAACCATATTGTAAAGACATTCAACGGGCGATAGATCTTTTTGCTACCTTTAAACCTGCGGGCGAATTCTACCCTTCGTACGGGGCCGAACGGGCTAAGCAAGTTAAAGCTGAAAGTTGTAACTAACACTATATACTACAAATACACGAATACTTTTACCACCTATTCGTGTATTTGCAGTTAAAAAAAGAAAAATTATAATGCGAATTTTAAAAGACCTGGGTAAAGCATTTTCCGTTGGATCGTTAGTATTTATTATACTTGGCGTAATTCAATACATAAATGGCTACGAGTTTACGAGCACTGCAGAATTAATAAAATTATTTCTTTACAATCAATTGTACGCTGTGGTGTTATATATGGCGAATGCGCGCTATTTTGGATTTTTACTGAAAAAGTTTCCAGGTGAAGTATTTAAAGCAAAGAATCTTTTAAAGGGAATTTTCGGTGGAATTATTGTTACCCTTTTGGGCATCTTTTTTATTCGCATATTAACGGAAGTAATTCTGGAGGGACGCAACTTTTCAGCATTTATTGCTGCAGAAAAAATGCAGTACTATTATATATCATTTATTATTTCGGTAGTAGTTACGGCGTTGTTTTACACCTTTTATTATTACAGAAACAAACAACAAACCATTGTTACCCAACAAAAGATTATCGCTGGAACGGCTTCGGCCAAATTTGATGCGCTTAAAAATCAATTAGATCCACATTTTCTTTTTAACAGTTTAAATGTACTAACCAGTTTAATTGAAGAAAATCCGGAGGCTGCAACGCGGTTTACTACTTCGCTATCAAAGGTGTATCGTTATGTTTTGGAGCAAAAAAGTAAGGAACTGGTAACCCTGGAGGAAGAATTGAATTTTGCTAAACTTTATATGTCGCTTTTAGCTGTTCGGTTTGAAGACAGCATTGTTTTCTCTGTGCCCGAACACTTAGATAATCCACAGGCTAAAGTAGTGCCGTTGTCGCTTCAGCTTTTGTTGGAAAACGCGGTAAAGCACAATCAGGTTATGCCTTCAAAAAAACTATTTATTACCATTACCGAAGAAAACGGTAGTTTAATTGTAGCTAATAACAGCCAGCCAAAACAGGTTTTAAAAGAAAGCACTGGCGTTGGTTTGCGAAACATTCGCGATAGATATTCGCTCTTAACCGAGCGTCCGGTTACAATAAATACAGACCATAAGGAATTTCGTATTTCAATCCCTATTTTGGGAGAAAACATTAAAATTATGAACTCATCAGATACTTTTATTTCAGAAAAAAAATACAGGCTTGCCAAAAAGCAGGTTGAAAAATTGAAAGGTTTTTATTTGCACTTAACAATTTACCTACTCTTCGTTCCAGTTTTTATATACTTAAATTATATATCGAGAGCTGGATTTCCGTGGGCGTTGTTCCCTATTTGTGGTTGGGGGTTCGGAATCTTGGGCCATGCATCCGAAACCTTTAATTACAATCCATTTTTCGGAAGAAATTGGGAAGAACGAAAGATTCGCGAATTAATGGATAAAGATGAATAAATTACAATTCGTCCCGCAAATCTGACGATTGGGTGGCTATCTTTTTTTTCACCTTTTAATCTTACGTATTTTTACATTGTATTTTAAAAACACTAATTATGGATTTCGAAAATAACGACAACAAATATTACAGAGCAAAAAAGCGGGTGGCGGAAATAAAAAAGTTCTACACCAGCCTTATGTTTTATATTGTTTTTATCTGCGCCTTGGCAGGTTTAAATTATTACGTAAACGAACTGCGCAATCCTTGGTTTTTGTGGGCAGCTTTTGGATGGGGAATCGGTATTTTCTTTCAAGCTGTAAAAGCATTTAAATGGACTCCCTTTATAGGTAAAAATTGGGAAGAGCGAAAGCTAAAACAATTTTTGGAGGAAGAAGAAAACAGCAACAAAAACAATTGGACGTAAAATGAAAAAACCTGTTGATTTAAAAATTAAAAATGCTCGAAATAGAGTAGAAGCACTTAAAGTTTTTTACAACCACATAATTTTATATTGCATTGTAAATATAGTTTTGTTTTTAGTTCGCGGAGAAGTTTTACAGTTTTTTCAAGAACAGAATGGCAACAAAAATTTTATAGATTGGGTAGACTGGAATATTTTAGTCGTACCTATTTTTTGGGGAATTGGCTTACTGTTTCACGCCGCAAAAGTATATCGGTACAACTTAAAGTTCATAAAAAACTGGGAAGAAAAACAATTGAAAAAATACTTAAAGGAAGAATAAATTAAACCACAGCGATGGAAACTCAAAAAAGTCTTGCATATTTAAGAGCAAAGAAAAAGGTAGAAACATTAAAAGAATTTTACAGCCATTTGTTGGTGTATATTTTAATTAATACCGGAATTATTCTTGTTTCGGCAAATGTTTTTAATGCACATGAAATAGATTTTAAAGATTGGAGCAATTATATAACGGCGATTTTTTGGGGCATTGGTTTGCTATTTCACGCGGTGTACGTTTGGTACATACTCAAGTTTAATAACAATTTCTTAAAACGCTGGGAAGAAAAAAAAATGAAACAATTTCTGGATGATGATCTTTAGAAATTGAGTTTAAACACTGGATTGAAATTTAAATATACAAACCAAAACGAGAAACCAATTAAATGAACGTACTCATTATTGAAGACGAAAAACCTTCCGCACGTTACTTGCAACGCATGTTAATGAAGCAGGAAGTACATGTTAGCCAAATGCTCCACAGCGTTGAGGAAGCTATAGATTGGTTTTTGAATAACAAACACCCGGATCTTATTTTTTTGGATATACAATTAAGCGATGGACTTTCCTTCGAAATTTTTGATGCAGTTGAAGTAAATAGTGCCATTATTTTTACCACTGCCTTTGACGAATATGCGCTTCAGGCCTTTAAGTTAAACAGCATAGATTATTTATTGAAACCTATTGATGAAGAGGAATTGCAAACTGCCGTTGAAAAGTACAAAACTTTTAAACCCAGTGCCAAAAACGTGCAACTTAACTTTGAGGATATTAAAAAATTGCTTGTAAATCCTGTAGAACGCGAATACAAAAAGCGATTTACCACTAAAATAGGGCAACACATTAAAATGATTTCGGTAGATGAAATTGAGTGTTTTTATTCTGAAAACAAAGGAACTTACGCTCATACCGTAGATGGCCGCGATTATTTATTAGAAACTACTTTAGAACAGTTAGAAGAGGAACTTTCTCCTGAAACGTTCTTCCGAATTAGCAGAAAATTTTATGTAAACATCAATTCAATTAAGGATATAATTTCATACACAAATTCGCGCTTGCAATTGAAATTGAACAGTTATAAAGAGCAAGAAGTTGTGGTGGCGCGCGAACGGGTAAAAAATTTTAAACTTTGGTTAGAATAGATTAATCTTCAGCTTTAAATCTGTCTATTCTATTTTCTTGAAAGGACGAAGGTAAAAGCTTTGGAATAAACTTTACCAAAAGTGGCAAAAGCACTGTTCCGCCCGGAAGCAAAAAAATTGTTAGTGAAGGAATTGTTTTGCACACATCGAGCAATTGTTCCCGCACCTTCGATTTTTCTTCCGTAGATAAATCGCGGATAGTAGATTGTCCCAATAGCACAACTAATTCGCCACTTTCCTCCAGTTCGCGTGTTAATCTATCTTTATTTCGAATTATTAACAATTTTACGGTAGCCGCAGATTGTTTGTAAAATTGTTTCACCGGGTGCGAATATTCAAAAAGTAATATTTTTTCGGTATAGGTGTGCGAAAATGAATTTAACGCCACTAGGCTTTTTTGTAGTTCTGTCTCCGAAAAATTGAGCGTCACTAATAATTGCTGCAAAAATTGGTGTTCTACTTCGTCCATTTTTAAATCTTCCCAAACGGTGAGGGAGCACAGATCTAATAAATAATTTTTTTCTAGGGAATCTTCGCTGCTTTTTAAATAGTTTAAACTATCTAAAAATGTGGCTACCCCACCATCTGTTGTATCGATAATATATTCTGATGAAGTTTCAAAAAGTTCAATTAGCAGCTTGTCGTATTTTGTTTTACTACTCTTCGATTTTAACGTATAAAAACAGCCAGTTAACACTGCGGTTTCCAGTTGCTTATAATAATTTTTTGTTGAAATTGGGTCTATAAGCCACTGCTTATATGCCAAAACATCTAAGTACAGCAACGAAAATGTTAAAAGTGATACCGTATTCTTTTTCAGCAAAGTATTGGCTTCCTGCAATCTAGCCGAAAGAATATGTTCTAACGTGATTGATGCACTTTGTGTAAGTGAAAATTTCTTAAAAAAACCAGCTTTTCTTTTTTCGAGGTGTTCGTAAAAAGATAATATGCTATTTATGGCCTCTTTATTAGTTGCAGTTTTATTTTTTTCGTAAAATTGATAATATAACGCGTGAAAAAGATTTATTTTGGTGAGTTCCTCCTTGGTAAGTTTTAAATTACCTAGCGATTTCTTTGGCAATGCGGAAACCGATACGCCATATATAAAACCTGTTTGCTTTAAGGCAATATAAAATGAAGCATCGTTTTGATAAGGCGCCAATAAATCATTCTTATCAAAAAGATTTAGAAATTTTAAGATCCAATCGGGTGCAGACGGGTTCATCGTTTTAAATATTCACTATTTTAGAGCGGTCAAAGCTAGTGTTTTTAGCATTAACAAAAGATTAACGCAACTTAAAAAACCATGAACTTACATTTAAACGTAAGTATAAGCGAACAAGTAAAAATAAATAATATAAACCAACAAAAAAGATGAAAAAATCAAAACTTTTAGCAGTAATCGGTGGATTGGGCGTAGCCGCACTATCGATATTTTTAATATCCGCAGATCATATTGATGCGCCAGCAGTGGCGGGTACCACCGCAGATATTACCGACTTTTATGCCTTTGAAGGGGAGAGTTCAAATAACTTTGTTTTTGTAGCAAACGTTCAAGGACTACTACCACCTGGCCAACCTACCGATCAAGCTGAATTTGACGAAACGGTACTTTTAGAATTTAATATAGACGTGGATAACGACTTAAAGGAAGACTTGGTGATACAAGCCATTAAGCGAGGCGATTCTATGTATTTCTTTGGGCCCTCTGCACCAGCAATGCAAGGTTTAGAAAGCACCATTGCAACTTCAACTCGAAGAAGTGTAAAAATTTCTACAAAAGACGATGTGCAAATTACGGAAGAGAACGGGATGAAGTTTTTTGCTGGACCTCGTGAAGATCCTTTTTTCTTCGACTTTAATAAATACAACGAAGTGTTAGCAGGTACAGCTAGCAGTTTTGACGATCCAGGTACAGATACTTTTGCTGGTACTAATGTGTTAAGCGTGGTTGTGGAATTTCCAAAATCTATGCTACCTGCGGGAACTGCTGGTGTTAATCCTTTTGCGCCATCTACACCTATGTATAATGTGTGGGTTGAAGCCAAAAGAAAACAATAAAAATTGCTAACCATAAAAAATAAAAAAAATGAAAACTTATAAATATATAACTCTATTTGCCTTATTTACCGCTTCACTATTGTTTGTACAATGTTCTGATGATGACGATAATGTTATAATGCAAGAAACGTGTAATGACGGAATTTTAAACGGCGATGAAACAGAAATTGATTGTGGGGGAACTACTTGCGAACCCTGTGGCGTGGTGCTAGATTTTAGCGGAACCTACAAACAGGAAGATCAAATGGGGCGTCCGGGTATAAACACCGTTTTTGGAACCGAAGGTTTTAAAGATGCATTTAATGTAACGGTGCCTTCAGAAATGCAGGTGGCATTCCAAAATAAATTTGAAGCTAGACTATTGGCATTAAATCCTGGATACACAAGCAATGCACTTGGTTTAAATGCTGAAGTATTTACAACTGTATTATCTAATGATGTACTTTGGTTAGCGCAATCCGGAATAACCACTTACTTTAACGGAACCGAAGTTTTAACGGGTAGAGCTTTGAGTGATGATGTAATAGATATATCCTTATTGCTCATATTTGGGGGCGCAGACGGAACCGAAAATCCTGGTTTAACCAGCGATGGCGTGCCAACAAACGATGTAGCTTTCGCTACTAGCTTTCCATATTTGGCCGGTCCTTTTTAATAAAAATAACCTACTATCACAAAAGAGAGCCGTTTAGGTTCTCTTTTTTGGTTTAGCGTAAATATTAACTAGCCTAAAACACTGTATTTTATTATGAAAAAAATAATCACATTATTCGTTGCGATCTTATTTTTTGCTTGTCAGGACAAACCAAAGAAAATTACTAACAGTAAAGATTACAATGCATATTTAATCACCAGTAATACACCCTCTTTGGATGCTATTAAAGCAGATTTAGAGTTTTGGCAGAATCGCTTTAAAGATGATTCTACACATTTAATGGAAATGACCCGGTTGTCTGGAATTCATGGCGCCCTTTTTGGAAATACGGGCGATATTTCAGAATTAAAAATTTCTGAAAAGCTAATTGAAAAGTCATTGCGCACTTCGGCCAGAAATAAAGATGTTTATTTGCGAAGTTTGGCACACAATTATATTTCGCAACACAGGTTTCGGGAAGCTCAGGAATTGTTAGACAGTGCGTATAAATACCCGGACAATAGAAAAGAAACTGAAATGATGCTTTTTGATGTTGCAATGGAACTGGGTAATTATCAAAGCGCCGATACATTATTGGGAAATATTAAAGATCCAAAAGATTTTAATTACCTTATTCGTTTGGCTAAATGGAGCGATCATAACGGCAATCTGGACGCCGCTATAAAATATCTGGAACAAGCGCAACAAATTGCAGAGCAACGAAACAACAAAGCATTAAAATTGTGGATTTATAGTAATATAGGCGATTTCTACGGCCACGCGGGCCGCCTAAAAGATTCGTACAGCAGTTATTTAAAAACGTTAGAATTGGAACCCGATAATGCCTATGCGAAAAAGCAAATAGCTTGGATGGTATATTCTTTTGAAAAAAATCCTAAAGAAGCAAATCGTATTTTAGATTCTATTATGGTGAATCATAAAGCGCCGGATTATCATTTGTTAAAAGCTGAAATCGCTGCATTTGAAGGAAATGCTTCGGAAGTAAATAGGCAAAACCAATTGTTTTTAAAAGCCACCGAGAATACAAATTATGGCGAAATGTACAATGCTTATTTAATTGAGCTTTACGCCGAAACTGCACCAGAAACGGCCCTGCGGTTAGCTGAAAAAGAGGTGAATAATCGCGCTACTCCAGAAACCTACCAATTATTGGCATATGCACAATTAAAAGCGGGGCAGAAGGAAGCTGCTTTAAAAACCGTTGAAGAACAGGTAGTGGGCAAAACGTCAGAACCCAAGGCACTTTTTAACGCTGCATTAGTTTATAAAGCCAACGGAATGGACAAAAAAGTAGCCTCTTTTAAAGAGGAACTATTGGGTGCAGGTTATGAATTGGGCCCGGTAACTGCAAAGGCAATTTCGAAACTTTAGTATAAAAAAACCAAGTTGCGGTTTAATTCGTATATAAAGTAGAGGTTGGTTATCTACCATTAGATTGGTAGATGTAACAAAACTGGAAATACCAGTTTTAGCGTTTTTTTGTTAGTTAAAGCGTCGGCAATTAGCCGACGCTTTTTCTTTTATAATTGTAAAATATGGGGAAAGTGAGTCTCGTTATTTCCTCAATTAAAAAATGCTTTATATTTTTTAATTAGTTATCATTCCTAAAGTATATAGTTGCGATAGCGTTGGTGTTTCACTACCCCCTTCAGGCTCCAGCGTAATACCAAATGCCTCAGGATCTGGAAAATTTACAAACTTGTAAATTCCCTCGCCTATCTTGCTTTCCGCAGAAATTAAACCTACACTGCTTGGTGTTAGAGGCTCCATTTTTAGCGACCATACTTGATATACTTTACCGCGAGGAGGCGCAGGCAAGCCTTTTATATCTATATAGGCTACATTTTCTTTTTTGTTTAAAAATACTTTTGCGAAAGCTTCGGGAGCAACGGCTTGGTTCCCAGGTAGGGTATAGGCTTGATAATCTTTAGATCGCAATACCTCGAGCACTTCGGTATTTTCGGCTAATTGATTTTCAGCTTTAAGTTTTTCTTCACGTAAAATTGTATTTTCAACAGTTGTTACATTCAATGAGTTGTTTAATTCGCTAGATTGTTTAAGCATCCACATAATTCCACCCATAAATAAAATCGCGGCTGCCCAGCCGGTTATTGCTGGCCAATTGAGCGATTTAACTTTAGTGTCTCCGGAATGAGTATTTCCTCTAATTTTTTCCAAAATATACGACCAGGTCATGGCTTGTACTGGTGGTGAAACAGTTTCGGCTAGATGTATTAACGATTTCTCAATTAGTTCAACTTCACGTCTTACTTCGGGAAATTCCTTAATGGCTTTTTCTACCGCTACAGCTTCGTCTTCGGGTAAAGCGCCACAGACGTACATTTCTAAATTGCCGGATGCTATAATTTCTTCGGGGTTCATAATTTTTTATCCTAAGACCATTACCCGTAAATCATTTATACAGGTTCGGTTTCTTGTTTTTATTGTTCCTAAAGGTATTTCGAGTGTTTTTGAAGCTTCTGCTTGTGTGTATCCTTTAAAATACAAAAGATCTATAATCTTTATACAAGCAGGTTTTAGGGCATCAACAAACTTTTTTATACCTATGGAATTGGTTAATTTGTTTAAACTATCAGCAGATGATAATATATCTACGAAGTTTGTTGTACTTAGGTTTTTTCTTGCATTTTTAAATGCTTTGGAACGTGTTTCATCAATGGCTGTATTACGGGCAATATTTAAAAGCCAGGTAAAAAAGCGTCCTTTTTTTACGTTATAAGATGCAGCATTGTTCCATACTTTAATAAAGACATCCTGTAAAAGCTCTTCTGCTGTTTCTTCGTCTAAAACAATACTGTAAATAATGCCATAGATGGCTTCACTGTACATTGTGTATAATCGGGAAAACGCTTTTTCGTTTCCGTTTTGCATCTCAATAATGAGATCATTGGGTTGTTCCATAAAACCGCATTTTTTTTTGTAAATGTACCGAAATTATTAATTAAACTATGAAGTGGGTGAAAATTCATTTTTTTAAGCACATGTGTGTTAAATGTTATCTGAATCTTAATAAAATGTTGTGGAAAAATTAATTTTTAATAGCTTTACCATTCTTAAAATTTTAAGATATATATTAATCTAAACGACACAGACAGATGAAAAAAATTACCTGGAGTATTTTCCTGGCAATGACGCTCGTATTTTCGGGCACTATGGTTGCACAAAGTTTTACTGAAGCAATCAACAATCAACTAAGTCATTTTTTGGAACAAAATGAATTATTGCCTCAAGATGCGCAGTGGCAAGTTACGAGTGAAAGTCTAAGTAAAACAAGTGGAATTCAGCATGTGTATTACAGACAGTTATTTAATGGAATTGAAATTTACGGTACTGAATCCAGCATTCATATTACTTCCAATGGTAGTGTAATTGCCCAAGACAGTAAATTCATAAAAAACACTTCAGAAAAATTAATAGGTTCAAACACACCCGCGCTTACGGCTATTCAGGCGGTACAGGCTGCGGCGGGAACATTAAATTACACTATTTCTGAATCGCTTTCAGTTTTAAACGGAGCTAAGGGCATTAATAGGGAAACACTGCTGAGTACTGGCGGTATTTCTTTGAGTGCTATACCTGCAAAGTTAATGTATGCCATAACCGATAATAATGAGTTGGTTTTAACTTGGGATATTTCAATTCAAGAAAAAAGCCAGCAAGATTGGTGGAGTTTAAGGATTGATGCCAATACCGGAGCTATTGTAAACAAAGCGAATTGGATGGTTAGTTGTGCAATGCACCATGATCATAGCAATGACGTAAAGGAATTGAATTTTAATGCCAACCTTTTCGATATTCCAAATTACAAAGCTGTTGTTGAAGAGTCTACAGCGGCTTGTACAGAATGCTACGAAGTGTTTGCACTGCCGCTAGAGAGTCCGTATTACGGAGCTCGAACCATTGAGGTTGCGCCGGCAAATGCTACTGCTTCTCCTTTTGGGTGGCATGATACTGATGGTGTTGCTGGTGCCGAATATACCACAACTCGTGGAAATAACGCGAATGCATATGAAGACGGTAACAACCCAGGTTACCAGCCTGATGCGGGTGCAGGTTTAGAGTTTACGGGCTATCCTTTTAGCCAGATTTATACCAATGCAAACCAATATGAAGATGCGGCAATCACAAATCTTTTTTATATGAATAACATTATTCACGATGTAATGTATCAATATGGTTTTGATGAAGCTGGCGGTAACTTTCAAGAAAATAACTACGGAAATGGAGGCCAGGGCAGTGATTCGGTAAATGCTGAAGCACAAGACGGTTCTGGTACGTGTAATGCAAATTTTGGTACGCCACCAGATGGCGGAAATCCAACTATGCAGATGTATATCTGCGGCGATAAAGACGGCGATTATGACAACCTTGTAATTATTCACGAATATGGCCATGGTATCTCAAACCGTTTAACGGGAGGACCAGGAGCTTCAGGTTGTTTGCAGAATGCAGAACAAATGGGTGAAGGCTGGAGTGATTTCTTTGGAGTATTGATGACGATTGAACCTGGTGATTTAGGAACAGACTCCAGAGCAGTAGGAACATATCTCTTTGGTCAAGGCCAAGGAGGTGGTGGTATTCGCGATTATCCCTACAGTACAGATATGGGTGTAAACCCTCAGACTTACGACTTTATTAAAACGGCCGCTGTGCCCCACGGTGTAGGGTCTGTATGGGCACAAATGTTATGGGAAGTTACATGGGCATTGATAGATGAACACGGCTTTGATGCAGACATTTATAACTTTACTGGAGATGTAAACCAAGATGCTGGAAATATTCAAGCTTTGGCATTAGTTATTGAAGGGATGAAATTACAGCCTTGTAGCCCCGGTTTTGTAGATGGTCGCGATGCAATTTTAGCAGCAGACCAAGCGCTATACGGTGGCGCAAACGTTTGTCTTTTATGGGATGCATTTGCAAAAAGAGGCTTAGGATATAGTGCAAGTCAAGGTTCATCTGGAAGTAGAAGCGACGGAACACAAGCTTTTGACACGCCTTCCCAAACTGCAACATTATCGGTTCTTGAAGAAGTTTGTGCATCGTCTGAAGTTCTTACTGATTTAGGTGGTGGCGCTCCAAATGGCGGTACTTATAGTGGCCCAGGAGTTACCGATAACGGTAACGGAAGTACTTTTACCTTTGATCCAAGCGCTGCTGGCGTTGGCGTTCATACCATTACGTATAACGTTCCTTCGGGGCCATGCTCCGTAGCTTCGTCTGCTACCGATACAATTGAAGTTCTAGCCGTACCCGCTGGTCCAACTACTACAGGAGTTCTAGATTTCTGTGTTGGCGATCCAGTAACCGTAACAGCTACCCCAAATGATCCTGGTAACGTAATAAGATGGTTTGATGCGCCAACTGGAGGTAACTTTCTTTTTGAAGGCGAATCGTACACTTTTACACCAACGGGAAGCATTAATGTATATGCACAGGAAAGCGCTCCCGGACCATTATCGCAATTAGTTATATCTGAAATTAGTTTGGAAACCCCAGACAGATTAGAAATACAAAATGTAGGTATTGCCACAGACTATTCTGGTTATAAAGTTGCTGTAAGCGAACAGCCTTATAATAATATTAATGCAATGAATTCAGTGGTTAAAACGCTGAGTAATATGAGTGCAAACTCCGTAGTGGACTTTAATGACGATGGTGGTTCTGGCTATTGGGGAAATAATATCTGGTGGGATAATGACGGAACCGGTTGGATTATTATAATTGACGGAAATGGTAACGTTGTGGATTCTGTTTTCTGGAATTTCAGTGCCGCTCAGATCGCCGGTTTAAATATTACGATTAGCGGTCACAATATTACGGCTGCCGATCTAGATTGGACTGGTGTTGGCGCTTCGTTGGTATCAGATTGTGGTTCAGATTCCTTTAGAAGAGTTGGCGATACAAATACCGCTGCAGATTGGTCTGGTACTTGTGAACCTGCCGATTTTGGAACTCCCAATAGCGATATAAACCTCGGTACACCAGGTTGTTCAGCCGAACGCACTATTGCTGAGGTAATTGCTGAAACCGAAAATCCAGTTATTACCTGTCCAGCAGATCTTGTAGTTGAAATACCTCAAGGAACTCAATTTACATTGCCGGATTATACGGGCGACGCAACGGCAACCGATAATTGCCCAGATCCTGCAATTACCCAAAACCCAGCTCCGGGAACTATGCTAAATCCAGGCGTTACTACAATCACAATGACGGCAACAGACGGTGCCGGCAATACGGACGATTGTACTTTTACAGTTACGGTGGATGAGATTTTGGGAATTGGTGACAATGAATTTTATAATAACATTTTACTGTATCCTAACCCAACAACTGGCGAGCTAACCTTGCTCAATAAAACTACTACACAGCTAAATAATGCCATTATTACTGATGTAAAAGGTAGGGTTATTATGACCGTTAACTTAACAGAGACTGGAATAGAAACCAATTTCTCTGTTGAAAATCTTGCAACAGGAATGTATTTTATTAAAATAAATGCAGCAGATACAAGTATTGTAAAACGTATTGTAAAACAATAATTTCAAATATTTATAATACTCAAAAACCCGTGTCAATATATTTGACACGGGTTTTTTCATACCATCCTTTTCAATAACTTTGACAGATGAAAAAAATAGTATTCTTCGCAGGGAGTAATTACAGCAAATCCCTCAACCATAAATTGGTTAGTTATGCCTACTCAAAATTGGCGGGCCATACAACCGAATTAATAAAATTAACAGATTATCAGTTGCCGCTCTACAGCGAAGATTTAGAGCGCGAACGGGGCTATCCGGCAGATTTAAAAATTCTATACAACAAAATAAAGGAAACCGATGCTTTAGTAATTTCTGTAAATGAACACAACGGAATGGTTTCGGCCTTTTTTAAAAATTTTATAGATTGGCTCTCGCGATTGGATCGAAAATTTTTGAGCGAAAAGAAAATCTTGTTAATGAGTACTTCAAATGGAAAACGTGGAGGAGCTTCAGCTTTAGAATACACTAAAAACGTATTGCCGAGATTTGGAGGTACCGTTGTTGAAAGTTTTAGTATTCCTTCATTCTCTGAGAATTTTTCGGAAGATTCACAAGAAATTTCAAACGAAGTGTTGCTACTCGGTTTTAATGATGTGATTCAAAATTTTGCACATCAAATTCAACAATAATGCGAACGCTGAAGAATTTTTCTTTTTCGTTGACTGAAGCTAGTAAAGAACGCCTTTTATATTGGGCGCAGCAGTTTGATGAGGTTGTTTGGTTAGATAGTAACCACTATGTTCAAAAACATCAAACCCATCAAGCTATTTTGGCCGTAGATGCTTTTACCGCACTTAAAACAGATTTTCACAACGCTTTCGATAATTTAAAAGAATACCAGAACACAACCGCAGATTGGATTTTTGGATATCTTACTTACGATTTAAAAAACGATGTGGAAAAACTATATTCTAATAATTTTGATGGGCTTGGCTTTCCCGACTTGTATTTTTTTCAACCAAAAAAGCTATTTCTTTTTTCTGAGAACAGTGTTGAGGTTCACTATTTAAATATGGTTGCCGATGAGATTGAAGAAGACTGGGCATCCATTCTTAAAACTGTAGCAGTACCCGATGAAAATGAAGATTTAGAACCGGTTAAAATTACAATGCGCACATCAAAAGATAGCTATATCCAGAAAGTAGAAAAAACGCTTGCACATATTAAACGCGGCGATATTTATGAAGCAAATATTTGTCAAGAGTTTTTTGACAGTAACGCTAAAATACACCCGCTAAAAACCTTTCTTCAACTTAATAAAATTTCAAAACCGCCTTTTTCGGTTTTTCTAAAACTGAATAATTTTTATGCACTTTCAGCCTCTCCCGAACGCTATCTTAAAAAAAGAGGAAACAGCGTAATTTCACAACCAATTAAAGGCACTGCAAAACGGTTAAAAAACAAAGCTGATGATTTACAAATGGCGCAACAATTAGCCAAAGACCCA
The DNA here is from genome assembly GCF_038742595.1 of Aequorivita flava. Lineage (NCBI taxonomy): Bacteria > Pseudomonadati > Bacteroidota > Flavobacteriia > Flavobacteriales > Flavobacteriaceae > Aequorivita > Aequorivita flava. The sequence continues at coordinate 340,935 of NZ_JBANCF010000001.1, forward strand.
AAAGAACGCAGCGAAAATATAATGATTACAGATTTGGTGCGTAACGATCTGTCGCGCATTGCCGAAAAGGGAAGTGTTACCGTAGATGAACTTTGCGCAATTTATACTTTTGAACAAGTGCATCAAATGATTTCAACAGTACGTTGTAGCGTTCCAACTGATTTTTCGAGCGTTGAGATTTTAAGAAATACCTACCCGATGGGCAGTATGACGGGCGCACCAAAAATTTCTGCAATGCAAATTATTGAAGAAATTGAAGACGCCAAACGCGGCTTATACAGTGGTGCAATTGGCTATTTTTCTCCAGTGGGAGATTTTGATTTTAATGTAGTAATTAGAAGCATACTCTACAATGCAACTAAAAAATACATCAGTTTTTCGGTGGGTAGTGCAATTACCGGTAATTCGATACCCGAAAAGGAATATGAAGAGTGCTTGCTTAAAGCAAAAGCAATGCGGGAAGTATTAAAATGTTCAGAATAACTGTTTTCTACTTAAATTAAACTATATTAGTAATTAAGCTAATAAATACGCTTTATTAGTCTTTAAACTTATAAATATACTTTATTAGTAAAAAAGCTAATAAATTCATATATTTGAATAAATTTAGTTCAAAATGAATTATTCAGTAATATCTGGAGATATAGTTTCATCTACCAGTTTAAGCAACGCCGACAACCAGTTTGTTGCAGAAAATTTAAAACGATTGCTAAGCGAATTAACGCGTGAATTTAATATTTACGGTCGCCTTATTAAAGGAGATTATTTAGAATGTGTAGTTCCAAATGCGGCAGACGGCCTACAAGTAGCGCTCGCCATTAAAAGTTTTGTAAAGGCAATACCCATTGATGCTAAAAATTATAAGGAGCACGACAACCGCGTAAAACAATTTAAAATCCATGGAATTAGGTTAGCCATAGGTTATGGCGAACTAAGCCGATTTAATCCCGAAGAAGGGATAATTGATGGCGAAGCAATTTATTTATCGGGTCGTGAAATTAGTGGCGAAACTACCTATAATAAGGAGCGGATAGTTATAAAAAACACATTGTTTTTTGCTTCGAAAAACGAAGATTTAAATAAAAACTTTCAACCTTTACTTGCCCTGTTAGATGTTTTATTCAGTAAAGCTACTGCCAGACAATGCGAGGTTTTATATTTAAAATTGATGAAAAACCAAGAAGACGAAATAGCCAAACAATTAGGTATTGGACAATCTGCCGTCAATCAACATTCCACTAGTGTTGGCTGGAACGCTATTGATGAAGCAGTAAACTATTTTAAGATGGTAATTTCAAAATAGAAACTATGGTGTTAGAAAAATTATTACTGCTTCAATTTATTGCACATCTGTGTTTAGACTACTTTTTTCAAACAGACAAACTTGCGCAACAAAAAAATACTATAGGATTTAAAAGTTCTTTTCTTTACTGGCACGCACTGGCTTGTTTTGCATTAGCTTGGCTTTTTTCGTTACAAGTAGATTTTGCTTTTGCTGCTGCAATCATCGCATTTACACACTTTTTATTAGACGGTTTTAAGCGTTATCTAAACAATAGCAGCTATTTTGGCCGTTATGCATATTTTATAGATCAAGCCATTCATTTGATTATAATTGCGTTGGTTGTAGTTTTATTCCATAAATGGCGCGGTATAAATCCAGCGGTAGAAATATCAATTAATTTTAAATATTTATTGATAATTACCGGATATCTTGTGTGTTTAAAACCCGCAAATATTTTTATTAAAGAAGTCTTTAAAGCCACAGATGTGCAGGTGAGTAGCGATAACGAAATGCCCAATGCAGGCAAGGTAATCGGGGTTTTGGAACGAATTTTAACCCTGACATTTATCATCGTTTCGCAGTACTCGGCGGTTGGATTTTTAATTGCTGCCAAATCTATTTTGCGCTACGGCAACAACGAAACGCTAAAGACCGAATACGTACTCATTGGAACGATGCTCAGCTTCGGAATTGCCGTTATTGCCGGTATTGTTATTAATCTCTTTTAAACCTTTAAAACTTTGTTTGTTCGCTTCGAAAAAAGTATAAAAAATAAGTTTCCATTTTTAATAGGAAAAAAATTGCTCATTGCCTGCAGCGGTGGGTTAGATAGTGTTGTTTTAACCCATTTAACAAAAAAAGTAAATCTAGAAATTGCTCTGGCGCATTGCAATTTTTCGCTCCGTGGTAAGGAAAGCGATAGCGATGAAATGTTTGTAATTGGGTTGGCAAATAAATTGGAAATTCCAGTTTTTGCAGAAACTTTTGATACTATTAAATTTGCTGAAGAACATCAAGTATCTACACAAATGGCGGCCCGCAACCTTCGGTACACTTGGTTTGCAGAAATTTTAAATAACTTTAAATACGACTATTTATTGACTGCCCATCACTTAGATGACGATTTGGAAACATTTTTCATCAATCTTTCTCGAGGCACAGGTATTAACGGATTAACCGGAATTCCAAGAATAAATAATAAAATTATACGCCCGCTACTGGATTTTTCGAGGGAGGAAATTCTAAATTATGCAAAGAAGAACAGTCTACAGTGGCGCGAAGACAGTAGCAATAAAAAAACAGATTATCTACGGAATAGACTTCGTTTAGAGGTCTTGCCACAATTCAAAAAAACGAGTGGTTCGTTATTGAAAAATTTTCAGAAAACACAACAAAACCTGCAAACTTCGCGTAATTTAATTGAAGATTATATGGCGCTAATCTATAATTTGGTAGTTACCGAAACAAATAATTCGTATAAAATAAACATTCAGAAATTAAAGGATTTGCCACATACCGAAGCACTACTTTATGAGCTATTAAACAGCTTTGGCTTTACTGAATGGGACGATGTTTCAGATCTGCTCGATGCACAAACAGGGAAGCAAGTTTTTTCAAAAACCCATAGGCTGCTTAAAAATAGAGAAGAATTGGTATTGACTGAAATTCCAGCTAATGTTCCCTCTACAGAATTTTTGGTTTCGAAATCGGGTATTGATTCGCCAATTAAATTAAAAATTGAATCTTCAAAATACATTGGTGAAACTGAAAAAAATTTAATTTACGTGGCTGCCGATACACTAAAATTTCCCTTAAAAATTAGAAAGTGGAGGAGTGGAGATAACTTTCAACCCTTTGGAATGAAAGGTAAAAAAAAGCTGAGTAAATTTTTTAAAGATGAAAAAGTCGCTATTACAGATAAGGAAAATATATGGTTACTCGTAAGCGGAGGGCGTATTGTTTGGATAATTGGGTATAGAATGGACGACCGTTTTAAGATAACCGAAGACACCAAAGATATTTTGAAAATTTCGCTAATTAACTAATTATAAAACAAGAATCCCAACCAAAACGGCTGGGATTCTTTAACAAACCTAACTTAGTAAACTTTAAGTGCACCAAGAATATTTTCTATCCCCACAAAAAATATTGCTTCGTGCATTATCCACTAATTCTATGGTTCAAATATAAGTTAGCCTTGCGTTTTATACTATACGTACTAACACGTATTTTTGGTGATTAATATCATTTATAATTTCAAACAATAATAGTAACTTTCACTTTATGAAAAAACCAACTAAAATTGCAGTTTTAACCAGTGGTGGCGATGCACCTGGAATGAATGCCGCAATCCGAGCTGTGGTTAGGTCCTGTGCGTATCACAAATTAAGCTGTATTGGTGTTTATCGGGGTTTTCAAGGTTTAATAGAAGGCGATTTTAAAGAACTTGGGCCACGTACGGTTAAGAACATTATAAACCGTGGAGGTACTTTTTTAAAATCTGCACGTTCTAAGGATTTTAGAACTGAAGAAGGTAGAAAAAAAGCGTATAGCAACTTAAAAAATGAGCGCATTGAAGCTTTGGTAGTAATTGGTGGCGACGGTACCTTTGCGGGAGCTTCGGCCTTTATGCGCGAATTCAATTTTCCTGTTGTTGGCATTCCAGGCACTATTGATAACGACATTAATGGAACAGATTTTACCATTGGTTACGATACGGCTTTAAATACCGTGGTAGAAGCTATTGATAAAATAAGAGATACTGCAAATTCGCACAACCGACTATTTCTAGTAGAAGTAATGGGGCGCGATGCTGGCGATATAGCTTTAAATGCAGGTATAGGAGCAGGAGCGGAAGAAATTTTAATCCCGGAACAAAATATGGGGCGTGGGCGATTGTTGGAATCGTTAAGCCGAAGTAAGAAATCTGGCAAAACTTCGAGTATAGTTGTTGTTTCTGAAGGGGATGAAGCCGGAAAAAATATTTTTGGACTCGCAAAATACATAGAAGAAAATTTAACCGAATACGAGGTAAGAGTTACGGTGCTAGGCCACATCCAACGTGGTGGTTCACCCAGCTGTTACGATCGGGTACTGGCGAGCAGGTTGGGCGTTGGAGCAGTTGATGCCCTCTTGCGGGGAGAAACGAATGTTATGATTGGTATTGTTCACAATAGCGTAGTTTCGGTACCTTTTTCGGAAGCCATAAAGGGAAGTAATGCCATTGATGAAGAATTAATTCGCGTTGCCGACATTATTTCAATCTAACTAAGTGCTATAAATTAAAAGCACTTATAAATTCAATAATAAAAATTTTAAAACATATATGATAAAAATAGCAATTAATGGCTTTGGCCGAGTAGGGCGCTTAGTCTTTAGAGTAGCAGCCACAAGGGAGGATATAGAAATAGTAGCCATAAACGATTTACTGGATGTAGAACATCTGGCTTATTTATTAAAATACGACTCCGTACACGGAAAATTCCCTGGAACAGTAGCGGTAAAGAATAAAGAACTATGGGTTAACGGAAATAAAATTCGCGTAACTTCACAAGAACGCCCCGAAAACCTAAAATGGGACGAAGTTAATGCTACAATTGTAATAGATTGCACCGGTATTTTTAAGGAAGTAGATTCTGCTGCGGCACATTTAAAAGCAGGAGCAAAAAAGGTAATAATTTCTGCACCTTCAAAAACAGCTCCTATGTTCGTTATGGGCGTTAATCACAAAAATGTAAAACCAACTGATACAATAATTTCAAATGCTTCTTGTACTACAAATTGTCTTGCGCCATTAACCAAAATAATAAATGATGAATACGGTATAGTTGAAGGCTTAATGACTACTGTACACGCCGTAACAGCCTCTCAGGCTACCGTAGATCAGCCTTCAAAGAAAAATTACAGGATCGGAAGAAATGCACTCAGCAATATAATTCCTACAAGTACGGGTGCCGCAATTGCCGTAACCAAAGTTATTCCGGAGCTAGAAGGTAAACTAACGGGTATGGCATTCCGGGTGCCAACTACAAATGTATCTGTAGTAGATTTAACTGTCCGTACCAAACAACCAACAACCTACGATGCAATAAAGACCCTTTTTAAGAATGCAGCTGACAATGAATATAACGGAATTGTAAATTATACTGAAGATCCCGTAGTATCGCAAGATTTTATTTCGGACCCCTATATTTGTACTTTCGATGCAAATGCAGGTATAGCGCTTAATGATAATTTCTTTAAGTTAGTGGCCTGGTACGACAACGAATATGGCTACTCCGCAAAACTTGTAGATTTGGCAGCACATATTGCAACTATATAGATTATGATTTTAATAACCGACGGTGGCTCTACCAAATGCGATTGGGTCTTACTAGATAAGTCTGGCAACGTGCTCTTAAAAACAGCAACTTTAGGATTAAATCCTACGGTGGTTCCCAAAGACGAATTACTGCTTCGTATTGCTTCAAATACAGATCTAAAAAATGTTTTTGAGCAAATTGAAATCCTGAATTTTTATGGCGCGGGATGCGGAACCATTTCTCCGCGAACTATTTTACTAGAAGTATTACAAACACTTTTTCCGAAAGCAAAAGTAAGCGTTGCCGAAGATTTGGCAGCTGCGGTTTACGCTGCCACTACTAAACCTGGAATTGTATGTATTTTAGGTACAGGCAGCAATAGTTGTTACTTTGATGGTACCGAAATTCACGCGCCAATTGCATCATTGGGCTATATTTTAATGGATGAAGCTAGCGGAAATTATTTCGGAAAGCGATTAATCCGCGATTACTTCTACCGCCACATGCCGGATGAAATTGCTTTAGAATTTGAAAAATGCTTCAATTTAAATGCAGATGAAATTAAAATGAATTTGTACAAAAAACTAAATCCAAATGCATATTTGGCTTCTTTTGCGCAATTTATTTTTGCACAGCCCGAGCACCTACTTAATTTTGACACATCCAAAACCGGTGCAAAGAAAATAAACCCATATTTTTACGAGTTAATTAAAGAAGGCATTACACAATTTATTGAATGTAGGGTGCTGTGTTTCGAAAATGCGCGCGAGGTGCCCATTCATTTTATAGGCTCAATAGCTCATTTTTCAAAAGATATAATTAAGGATTGTTTTAATGAATACAATCTTGAACTCGGAAACATTGTGCAGCGTCCCATAGATGGACTCATTGAATATTATAAGGATAGCATTTTAAAATCACAGATCTAAACCCGCAAATTAAAGATGTCATTACCCGCCGTAAATCCTACTAAAACTGAAGCTTGGAAAGCGCTTGAAAATCACTTTCAAAATATAAAAGAACATCAAATGCAGCAGGTGTTTTCTGAAGATAGCAAAAGGGCCAATCGCTTTAAAATTGAATGGCAAGATTTTTATTTCGATTTTTCCAAAAATAGAATAACCGATGAAACGATATCACTCTTGTTAAAATTGGCCGAAGAGGTAAAGTTGAAAGAAGCCATAGACTTACAGTTTTCGGGAGCAAAAATTAACAAAACCGAAGATCGAGCAGTATTGCACACCGCCTTGCGCAATTTTGATAGTTTGAAACCCGAGGTAAAGGATACGCTGCAAAAAATGCAATACTTTTCAGAAAAAATTATTGGTGGCGCGCATAAAGGTTTTTCAGGAAAATCTATTACCGATGTTGTTAATGTAGGTATTGGCGGCAGTCATTTGGGGCCGGAAATGGTTACCGAAGCTCTCAAGTGTTATAAAAACCATTTAAACGTTCATTTTATCGCAAACATAGATGGCGATGAAGTTGCTGAAAAACTAAACAGGTTAAACCCTGAAACTACACTTTTTATAATTGTTTCAAAAAGTTTTACAACACAGGAAACGTTGGTGAACGCTTCGGTAATTCGGAATTGGTTTTTAGAAAATACATCTAAAGACGATATTCAAAAACATTTTGTCGCTGTTTCGGCAAATGTTGATAAAGCAATGGATTTTGGTATTTCGGCAGACAATGTTTTTCCCATGCCGGATTGGGTTGGTGGTAGGTTTTCGCTTTGGAGTGCAGTGGGACTATCTATTTCCTGTGTCGTTGGTTTTAAAAATTTTGAAGCCATGCTTTTTGGTGCTTTTGAGGCCGATAAACATTTTAAAAGCCAACCCTTTAAAAAAAATATACCTGTAATAATGGCGCTGCTCTCGGTATGGTACAATAATTTTTTTGGAGCCGAAAGCGAAGCAGTGGTTCCTTATTCGCATTATTTACATAAACTTGTTCCGTATTTACAACAGGCCGTGATGGAGAGTAACGGTAAAAGTGTTGATAGAAATGGCGAAAGTGTAAATTATCAAACCGGCACTATTGTTTGGGGCAGTGTGGGTACCAATGCGCAGCACGCTTTTTTTCAATTGCTACATCAAGGTACAAAATTAATTCCAACAGATTTTATTGGTTTTAGTGAACCCTTGCACGGCAATCTTGAAAATAACAATATTTTAATGGCGAATTTGTTTGCGCAAACTGAAGCGTTGTGGGAAGGCACCCAGTTAAAGACCGTTGAAAGTACTTTTAAACATTTTGAAGGAAATAAACCTTCCAATACAATTTTAATAAAGAAATTAACGCCCAAGAATTTCGGAAGTTTAATTGCTTTATACGAGCATAAACTTTTTGTACAAGGAATTATTTGGAATATTTTTAGTTACGATCAATGGGGAGTGGAGTTAGGAAAAACAGTTGCAAAAACTACATTAAAAGCTATTGAAAATCAACAATTATCGCTGTTGGAAAACGCTTCTACAAAAAATCTTGTTTCAAAAATAGTTGAGAAATAGCACGGTATTTTAGACTGCTTTTCATTTGCAATTTCCTTTTGTCCATTTTTTAATTCCTGCACGTTCCGCTTCACAACTATTGCTGTAGTTTTTATTATTGCAGCCGCAAACTGGATCGTATAAATCTGGGCAGGCTATTTTGTATGTTTTGGTAATTTCTTCGTAACAATCCTTATCTAAGTCTTTTAATGGAATGGAATCCGGAGCTTTTGGTTGCTCATAACCTTCTGGCGGTTCTGGGGTTTGTGGAGTTTCTACGGTTACGGTATTTTGTTTTCCGTCGTTGCATCCCGAAAAGCTAAATAGAAATACACTCACGGTACACAGTACGAAACAGATGAATATTTTTTGCTTAGTTTTCATATTATCGTATTTATAAAAGAACTATCAAGTTACAAAAATTAGCTTTTGCCAGGTAGTAACTTGATAGTTTTTAGATGATTATTAAATTGAAACAATAATTAATCTATGTCGTTTTTATTTTTCGGATTTGAAATTCGCGATCCTTTTAAAGACGTTTTCTTAATCATTCTCTGTGCTTGTGGCGATTCCTCAGCCGCGGCAATTGCCTCTGGCGGATTGTTTAGAGCAGAAACAATCCCAATGTAATCGAAGGTAATGCTGGGGCTTTCTTTTACCTTTGGCAACATTATATCTACCTGAAAGAAATATGCCGGTTGAATGTAATTTTTTCCGCCATCGTAGTATGCCAAATACATATCCTTTATTTTAAATTTAGCTTCTTTTCCGTAGTCCTTCATAAGTTGGCGTTGCATTTCCATTTCGGCTTGTTTTGCATTTTTTAATGACGACTTGCCAACAGCTTTACTTGAAGTTTTTTCCACTTCTTTCCATCTAGATTTTACACCTACAATTTCACCTTTATTGCCTACGTGTACGATAATTTTTGAACCCGCGCCATATACAGGCACTCCATTTAACATTCTACCATAGGTAATTGTACGCAGCACATCCATTACTTCTTCAGAACCAGCAGCAGAGGCGCGTAAACCACCAGAATGCATCATTTTCAGTTCTTTTAAATTGGCCGGTGCAAGTCCGGTTTCTTTAAGAAAAGAAAGCGAAATATCTTTTGCTTTTTCTGGATCCGGTAACCGGATACTGGCTTTTTCGTAATAGCCATCCATTCCTTTACTGAAAGACAAAGTACCGCTTTTTAGATCTTGCTCGTAAAACGCAGAAGGGTCTTTTTCGCTAAAGGTTAAAACTTCCTTTATAGAAGATGGTACCATTCCTTTGGCGGCTATACTTTTTGCAGCAACTTGCTGAAATTTTTTCATCTTCTCTGGCTTAACTGCCGATGTAGAATATACATACATATCGCCCTCTTGATAGGTAATTAGGTTTTTATATGCAGTAGGCGCAACAGTAAGGTTTTTAATAGGGGTTGTTTTTTTATTTACAAATGAAGACATTGTAAATATTGAAATCACGATGGTTCCAATTGTAAATAACGATGTTTTATATGATTTTTTCATTGTGTAGTTTTTTAATTTATTATTAATATTGCCAGTAAGTGTACATTCCTCCGGTTCCTGGCGCGGGATCGCTAGCATAGGAACCCAATCTGTCATTGGTGCAACCTCTACCTACAATTACACTTGCCAATCCCGGATACGGATAATTGCTCCCGTATTGTGGGTCGTAATATGAAGGATTAAAAATCCAGAAGCGTTCTTCGTCAACAGCATCAAACCATGATTGCCAAACAGCCCCATTATTTTTAAGCTTACAGGCGTAGTTGTTAGGTATTCCATTGTCGGAATGGCTTAGTGTATGAAAACCAACCAATTGGTGCATGCCACCAAACATTGCATTATAATCGCTCCACCAATTAGATTTTTCGGGTCGCGAAGATACCGTGTAACACGATTCAATTATCATAAATTCTAAATCGTCTCCCGAGTTTCCGTATTGGGGTACTGTTTTTAGGTTTACTCCCAAGCCCAAACTTTGATTGGTTTGGATGTAATGATAATTACCGTGACCAGCTACATAGGCTAAATCCATAGCATCTACATAATTTTGGTGCGAAGTGGTAAATTCATATGGTTCTGCCCAATAATACTGCTCGTATTGCCAACTGTGGGAACCAATGTTTTTTGGGCTTTGGAAATTTTTTATAAAATTCCATACATTTCTAACAAACCGGCTTTCAGCCTGATCTACGTAACCGCCAATTTTGCGGCTTCCTGAAAAGGAAATTGTGCTAAATATCAAAACGAAACTAACAGCTAGAATCAATTTTGAATTTTTTGAAATTTGGTTGAACATAATGTGTTTGTATTTAAGTTGTTAATATTAATTTGAAACTTTTCACGTTTCAATCTCGGCAAATATAAAAAAGAATCTTTCGGACAATAGAAGTTAAAACACTGTTTATCAATAGGTTAAATCCTATTTTTTAAATAGGTAATTCCCTGAAAGAAAGTCAGGAAAATTCCTATTTCTTCGTTGTAAATAATGGGTAAATGCGGTTTTAAAATAGTAATTCGCAAAAAATTAGTACCTTACTTTCAATAATCTCCCCTTCAAGTCAAAAATTAAATTACTATGCTTACAAAAGTATACGGAAGCGCAGTCTTTGGCGTTGAAGCCACAACAATTACGGTTGAAGTAAATGTAGATATTGGCGTAGGCTATCATTTGGTTGGTTTGCCGGACAATGCCATTCGCGAAAGCAATTTTCGGATTGCAGCAGCATTACAAAACAACGGCTACAAAATTCCCGGAAAAAAACTTATATTAAATATGTCGCCCGCAGATCTTCGGAAGGAGGGCTCGGCCTACGACTTAACTTTGGCAATGGGCGTATTAGTGGCAACGGGACAAATTGCCGAGCTAAATCCACTTTCGGAATATATTATTATGGGCGAATTGTCTTTAGATGGAAACTTACAACCCATCCGGGGTGCATTGCCAATATCCTTAAAAGCAAAAGAAGAAGGGTTTAAAGGCTTTATTCTTCCGAAGCAAAATGCAAAAGAAGCTGCTATCGTAGAAGGAATTGACGTTTTTGGTATTGATAATATTAAAGAAGTAATTGATTTTTTTAATAAAAACATTCCGTTGACCAAAATTGAAGTGGATATGGAAGCCGAATTCTACAATCATTTGGAACATCCCGAATTCGATTTTGCAGATGTAAAAGGACAAGAGTCTATAAAGCGTTGTATGGAAATTGCTGCTGCAGGTGGGCATAATATAATTTTAATCGGACCGCCTGGTTCAGGTAAAACGATGCTTGCTAAAAGACTGCCGAGTATTTTACCACCGATGACGTTGCAGGAAAGTTTGGAAACAACAAAAATTCACAGCGTTGCTGGACGTACAACGGAAAAAGGGGGCATTATGACTTCGCGACCCTTCCGCAGTCCACATCATACCATAAGCGATGTGGCCTTGGTTGGAGGTGGGCAATATCCACAACCTGGAGAAATTAGTTTGGCACATAATGGCGTACTATTTTTAGATGAATTACCCGAATTTAAACGTGGGGTTTTGGAGGTAATGCGGCAGCCATTAGAAGATCGCGATGTAACCATTTCGCGGGCTAAGTTTACAGTAACCTATCCTTCCAGTTTTATGTTAGTGGCTAGTATGAATCCAAGTCCGGGAGGATATTTTAACGATCCCGATGCGCCTGTAATGTCATCGCCAGCAGAAATGCAGCGGTATTTAAGTAAAATTTCGGGCCCACTTTTAGATAGAATTGATATACATATTGAAGTAACACCAGTGCCTTTTGAAAAACTGAGTGATGCACGTCGCGGTGAAGCCAGTATAGTTATTCGGGAGCGGGTTTCCAACGCCCGGAAAATTCAATCAGAACGTTTTATGGATTCTGAAAATGTTCACTACAATGCCCAAATGGGCGTAAAGCAAATTCGAAAATTTTGCAAGCTCGATGAGGCTTCACTTCAACTTTTAAAGACTGCGATGGAACGATTGAATCTTTCAGCCCGTGCCTATGATAGAATTTTAAAAGTGGCTCGCACCATTGCAGATTTGGAAGCTTCCGAAGAAATTAACGGCAATCATATTTCTGAAGCTATTCAATACAGAAGTTTGGATCGGGATGGATGGTTTGGGTAAATTACTTATTACATCTTTTTAAAGTAGGTTTTAACTTATTTTTAAGATTGAAGCCAACTTCCCGCACTATCTTTAAAACTTTCTTAAAAAACCAATTTATTATGTTTAAAATTTCCATTAAAACCAGTGCCGTGGTATTAGCCTTAACTGCACTAGTTGTTTTCTCCTGTAAAACAAAACAAGAGGTTAGCGGTGATGATAACGCCAAACTTTCCGTAGAATTTGAAAAATACGAGCTGGAAAACGGTCTAGACGTAATTCTTCATCAAGACAGTAGCGATCCAATTGTATCGTTGGCAATTCAATACGGAGTAGGTTCAAATCGCGAAAAAACGGGACGTACCGGTTTTGCACACTTGTTTGAGCATATGCTTTTCCAAGAATCTGAAAATGTGCCACAGGATCAATTCTTTAAAACAATTCAAGATGCTGGAGGAACATTAAATGGTGGCACTTGGAAGGATGGAACTATTTATTATGAAGTTGTGCCGAAAAACGCAATGGAAACAGTAATGTGGCTTGAAAGCGACCGAATGGGCTTTTTAATCAACACCGTAACTGAAGCTGCTTTTGAGAACCAACAAGAGGTAGTACAAAATGAAAAACGACAACGCGTGGATAATAATCCGTACGGGCACACAAGCTACGTTATAGACAAGAATATTTATCCGGAAGGCCATCCATATAACTGGCAAGTAATTGGCGAATTAGAAGATTTGCAAAATGCAACCGTGGAAGACGTAAAGGAATTTTACGATCAGTTTTACGGACCAAATAATGCAACCTTGGTATTAGCTGGAGATTTTAATACGGCGGAAGCTAAACAAATGATTGAAAAATATTTTGGTGAAATAAAGCGCCGCCAGGAGGTGGAGCCACTTAAACCACAACCTGTAACACTATCTGAAACTAAAAGACTTTATCACGAAGATAATTTTGCCACCGCGCCACAATTAAATATGGTTTGGCCAACGTTAGAACAATACACCGAAGATGCGTACGCATTAGATTTTTTGGGCGAAATACTTTCCCAAGGTAAAAAGGCGCCATTATATAAAGTTTTGGTTAAGGAAAAGGATTTAACTTCACGTACAACCGCCTATAACAATTCAAGTGAATTGGCTGGAAGTTTCCGTATTTCTATTACGGCAAATAATGGTGTAGATTTAGATGCTATAGAAAACGGTATTAATGAAGCTTTTGCTCTTTTTGAAAAAGAAGGGGTTACAGATCGCGATATTGAGAGAATTAAAGCTGGATTAGAAACGCAATTTTACAATGGAATTAGTAGTGTGTTAGGAAAATCATTTCAGCTTGCCCGTTACAATGTATTTACAAACGATCCCGGTTTTATTACTAAAGACATCGAAAATATTAAAAAAGTTACCAAAGAAGATGTTATACGTGTTTACAATAAATACATAAAGGATAAGCCGTATGTTATGACGAGCTTTGTTCCAAAAGGACAAGTTGAGCTCATTGCCGAAAATTCTACAAAAGCAAATGTAGTAGAAGAAGAAATAACGGAAAATGTAACCAAAACAGTTGAAGAAACAACTTCTGAGGTGGCAAAGACTCCATCAAATTTTGATCGTTCAGTGGCACCAACCCAAGGACCATCGCCAGAGCTTTCAATTCCTAAAATATGGGACACAACATTAGAAAATGGCCTCCAAGTTTCTGGAATCGAGCAAAACGAAATACCAACCGTAAACTTTAGTTTGGTGATTGAAGGTGGTCATTTGTTAGACAATATGAAAAAGAACGGTGTCGCAAATTTAATGAGCGACATAATGATGGAAGGTACTGCAAATAAAACGCCAGAACAACTGGAAGAGGAGATTGATCTATTGGGTGCTAGCATTAGAATGTACACCACCAATGAAGCTATCGTTATCCGCGGAAATACGTTAACCCGAAATTTTGAAAAAACAATAGATTTAGTAACCGAAATTCTTTTGGAACCACGCTGGGACGAAGAAGAACTTGCGCGTATAAAAACTAAAACCATAAATCAGATAGAGCGTTCTGATGCAAACCCAAATGTAGTAGCTAATCGAGTTTACAGTAAGATTTTGTACGGGGATGATCATATTTTCAGCTACCCAACCATTGGCACTGTAGAGTCAGTAGAAGCTATTACAATGAACGATTTAAAAGAATTTTATACCACAAATTTTTCACCTTCCATTAGCACATTTCAGGTTGTTGGTAAGATAGATAAAGAGTCTGTTTTAAAGGATTTACAAGGGCTGGAAGAGCGTTGGACGGCCAAGGATGTTACCATTCCAGACTATCCCGTAGCCAACAATCGCGACAAGGCTTCACTTTATTTTGTAGATATTCCGAATGCGAAACAATCTGTAATTAATATTGGATACATCGCTTTGCCAAGAACAGATTCAGATTTTTATCCAGCCGAAGTAATGAACTATAAATTAGGGGGATCTTTTTCTGGAAATGTAAATTTAATTTTACGCGAAGAAAAAGGATATACTTATGGTGCGCGTACAGGTTTTAGTGGAAGCAAAATTCCAGGAACATTTACCGCTTCATCAAGTGTTAGAACAAACACCACAGGAGAATCTGTTGCCATTTTTAGAGATCAAATTTCGGCATATAAAGACGGCATTTCACCGGAGGATTTAGAATTTACAAAAAATGCACTTATAAAATCGAATGCGCGCCGCTTCGAAACACAGGGTTCACTATTAGGGATGTTGCAGGAAATAAACGAATACGATCTTCCAGTAGATTATATTGAAAAAGAAGAAACAACAGTGCGCAACATGACTTTGAAACAGCACCAAGCTTTGGCGAACAAATATTTAGATGCTTCAAAAATGGCTTATTTGGTTGTGGGCGATGCAGCTACACAATTTGAACAGTTTAAAGATATGGGCTTTGACGAAGTAAAACTTCTCGACAAAAATGGAGAAGAAGTTAAACTTGAAGATGTGAAATTGTAATAATTTTATTGAAGTTAGATTACCACGAATACACTAATTTGCATATACATATTAGCGCATTCGTGGTTTTTTTAATTAGTATCTTTATGCAAATTCAATATTTTAATGAAAAAGTACTACTTTCTTCTTCTATCAGTCTTGCTTTTTTTTGGCTGTAAAAACGATGCAAGCAATACAATTAACACGGACGAATCTTTAGAAACTTCTATAAAGAAGTTTCCAGAACCCAGATTTACAGTAGCTGAAGCCAACAAGCTAATTGAACTCCCACTGCATTGTGTGGGTAACGCTTATCCCTACAAACCTAGCCACACCTTAGCAAGTAAAGCTAATCTGGTTGAACCCAAGTCTGTGCATCCAATATTTTATGGCTGTTTTGACTGGCATAGCGCGGTACACGGCTATTGGTCTATGGTTAGTTTATTAAAACAATTTCCAGAAATTGATAAAGCTAGTGAAGTTCGCGATTTACTAACAAAAAATATAACGCCCGAAAATGTAGCAACCGAAGTAGCTTTCTTTGAAAAACCAATTAATAAATCATTTGAACGAACCTATGGCTGGGCGTGGCTTTTAAAACTTTCTGAAGCATTACATACTTGGGATGATCCCATGGCCGAACAATTGTCAAAAAACCTAAAGCCTTTAGCTGATGTAATTGTAATTCGGTATAAAGAATTTTTACCAAAACTAAATTACCCCATTCGCGTTGGTGAACATACCAATACTGCTTTCGGGCTCGCGTTTGCTTATGATTATGCCGTAACTTTTGGTGATGGAGATTTAAAACAGCTAATAATAAATCGTGCCCGAGATTTCTATATAAATGATAAAAACTGCCCTATAAATTGGGAACCCAGTGGATACGATTTTTTATCACCTTGTTTGGAAGAAATAGATATAATGCGTCGCATTCTTTCCCACAAAGAATTTACACATTGGATTGATACATTTTTACCAAAGCTCGCTCAAGAAAATTATCAATTAAAAGTAGGGGAGGTGAGCGACAGATCTGATGGTAAACTTGTGCATTTAGATGGCTTAAATTTTAGCCGAGCTTGGGTGTTTTATGGTTTGGCTAAGCAATTTCCAAAATACAACCACCTTAAAAATATTGCAAACGAACACCTAGCATATTCATACCCCAATCTCGTGGGCGATAGTTATGAAGGGGGCCATTGGTTGGGGAGCTTTGCTATCTATGCGTTAAATACGCTACACGAGAAGTAGACTAATGCGTGCGATTTTCCTTTAAAAATTCTCGGCGAATTCCTTGTAATAAAAGCGAATAGGTTAAAGTTTTGCTTTTATCGTGCAACACTTTTAAAGCACAAAACTGAATAATATTTAAAATATTGGAACCTGTTAATTCGTATTTTTTTGAAATTTCTTCCCAACGAATGTCCTCTGAAATAATTAGCTTTTTCGGAAGATTCGTTTTCCAAATTTCTTCTCGTTGTTTTGGTCCCGGCATTTCAAACGAAATTAAAGACTGAAATCTGCGGGTAAAAGCCTCGTCTATATTATCTCTAAAATTTGAAGCTAATATTATTAAACCTGGATGTGACTCCACGCGTTGAAGCAAATACGAAACTTCTTGATTGGCGTATTTATCGTGAGCATCGCGAACATTTGTACGTTTCCCAAAAATGGCATCGGCTTCATCAAAAAATAAAATCCAATTTTTATGTTTTGCTTTGTTAAATAAATTTGAAAGATTTTTTTCTGTTTCTCCAATATATTTTGAAACCACGGTTGAAAGATCAATTCTATAAACAGGCTTTTTTGTGTATTTACCCAAAAGACTCGCCGTTAAAGTTTTTCCTGTACCCGGAGGCCCGTGAAAAAGTACGCGATATCCCGCTTTTAAACGTGTATTCATTCCCCAATCGTTAAACAATCGTTCGTTTTGCTGTAACCATATTTCCAATTCTTTAATTTGCTGAAGTGTTTTATCACTTAAAATTAGATCATTCCAGTTTAATTGGGTTTCTAGTTTTTCAGCTGGAAATTGTGTGCTTAACTTGGGCGCGGGAATTTCGCCCGTAGTAATTTGATATAAAAACTCTGTATCAACTATGAGTTTACCGCTCGTTAGAGGCTCTCCGTATGTAGCATTTTCTATGTAGAAAATATTTCTTTTAGCGAACAAATGATCTTCGGAAAAAAGGTGCAAACATTGCAATCTGTGTGAAAAATTGGTTCCGCCTATAATAAATTGAACTGTTTCACCCGTAGGCAATATCCCACGATGATTATGACCCTTTACTCCGCCAAATTGTATAAAATCGGTTCCGTTTGGAAATTCTTTTGAAATAGTATCATGTAAAAATGAAGGAGAAAATGAAGGTACCACTGCCAAAAGCAGCGCGACCGTTTCGGTTTTTGATAGTTTTTCTTCTTTTAAAAACCTTCCTAAATTAGACTTCCCTAGTTTCTTTAATTCAAGAATTGGCGATTGCGTATCAAAATCTGCCGTATTATTTCTTATTCGCCATACTATTATGGTTTCTAAAAAATTAAAGATTTTCTTTAATTCTACTTCTTTTGTATTTGCCATTAATTAAATTAAATATTTCGTAATTCTATATTTTGTTATTAGAACGGATAGATTTTAATATATTAAAATTCTCTTGGTGCACTAAAGGAATGCAAATGGTTAATGTAATTTTCAATTGTGGTGGGGGGGAAATAACTTATAAAATTGACAACCCCATCAGTAAGGCCTAAAAATACTGCTATTCCAATCTCTGGGTATATCCAGGCTTTATCTTCCATATATATTACGTCGTAGTAGTAATTAAGTTTAGTATTTGATTTAGGCAACTGTTGGAGTTTTTTCGAAACTTTTTCTGTGTTAGAAAACGTTTTAATAAGGTCTATCTTAATTATTTTGTTATTTGCTGTCCATATTTTAATAGCATTAAGCTTTTTAACACCAAACTTTATATCATAATACGCCACCTCCTCATTTTCTTTACCCAGATGGGTTTCAACGGCGTTTGATTGTGATTTTCTAAAATGATTTAAAACGGGTAAAAGTTCGCAACTCTCCATTGAAACTGGAACCGTAAAATTATCTACTGTTTTAGTTGTAATATTCTTTATACATTCAATGTTAGTCATAAGTTTTACTTATTTATTTTTTTAGCAATTTAAGGTTACTCTTATTATTGAATTAAATTTATTTTTCCCTTAAAAAAATACCCCATTACATTACTGGTGCCCACAATTCCAGCAATTTTTTCAGCATTTATTCCTTCAGAATAATAATGATTTGTGTAAATATCACTTTTAGTGGAATCATAGAAAGGACCTTCAACACTTTTCCTTAAGGTGTGATCGGAAAGGTTTAGATTATTCCAAACTATTTTGCTGAAATATTCGGGCATGCCTTCTCTTAATACTTTTCCGCCCTCTTTGTCTTTCAGGCTTTCTCGATAATTAATTGCGTCTTTATGTTCTAATGTATGTATGTATTCGTGGATAATAGTGGCAAAATTTCCCCACATATACTTTCTGTTGTCATCATTGTTGGAGCTTTTGTAACGTTGAAGAAAGACTTTTCCATCGTCTGCATATCCGGGCCAACCCAGGTGGGTTAGGACCAATTCTTTTTTATATGTTATGGACAGCTCCTTTATTATTTCTTTTACCACCGTA
The DNA here is from genome assembly GCF_038742595.1 of Aequorivita flava. NCBI lineage: Bacteria > Pseudomonadati > Bacteroidota > Flavobacteriia > Flavobacteriales > Flavobacteriaceae > Aequorivita > Aequorivita flava. The sequence goes on from NZ_JBANCF010000001.1 coordinate 359,782, forward strand.
GCTTCTGGCTCTCTTTTTTGAATGGCGTTGTATTTTTTGTTTATTGGTTCAACTCTGGCGCTTTCAATAATTTTCTGTACCCGCCAATTTGCCCAGGCTTCTTTTATGGCATCCTTTTCTTTGGGGGATTTCCCCTTTAATTTTGCTTTTTTATTCTCCCACCCATCGAAAAGGTTCGTTCCAAAAACAAACTCTTTTCCTTTTTTTAAGTTACCATAAACTTTGTCTGTTTCGTTCTTCGAAACTTTTGCTAAAGCTTCTACATCATTTTTGTCGTGTAAATTTTTTTTGTTTCCTCTTAATGCTTCTTTACCTTTTCCTAAGTGATTGTATTGTGCGATTACATATTTTTCGGTAAGCGCTTTAAGTTCAGTTTTATAAGCTGCTGTTTTGGCTTTATCAAATATAGGATCCTTTCCGGTTTTAGGGTCTTTTTTTACCTCGGTATTCATCGCTTCTTTTACAGCAGCTTTTTCATCCGTTGTAATTGTTCGCGTTTGTGCATCCAAAGTGGCATCATCTATTCCCGAAAACTTTGTATGTTCAATTTTATGTCCTGTGAATTCTTGGTCAAACTCGCTCATAGTTATTGGGCCAACAACTCCATCTTGCTCCTTTTTGGGTAATTTTCGAGCTTTTTGAAATTCAATTACCTGCGCTTTCGTTTCACTTCCAAAATCGCCATCAATTCCATAGTGCTTTAAAATAAATCCAGCATCGGTCAATGCTTGTTGTATAATTCTAACATGAGCGCCTTTACTGTTCTTTTTAGTACTTACCAGTTGGTTTCCATCCAAAACATCTTCCAAAAGTGCGTCACCACCAAAGCGGGGAGAGGCCAAATCCTTTTTTTGAATTTTCTGAAATCTACCATTCTGTTGCTGCAAAGTATGGGTTAACTCATGTGCTAAGAGATGTTTACCGGCCGAAGTAGCTGGTGCATATTTTCCAGTATTAAAATAAATATCTTTTCCAGAAGTAAATGCTTGGGCTCCCAATGCTTTGCTCATTGAAACTGCATTAGTGTCTGTGTGGATCTTTACATCGCTAAAATCTGCCCCAATTCCTGTTTCCATTTCTTGTTTAGCTTTACCCTTTAAAGGCGTGCCGTGGCCTTTGGTACTTTTTATTTTTTGTTCAAAATTCTCGGGTGCGATTTTTTGAAATTTAGAAGACTTCATTTGTAGCACTTCCTCACTAACTTCACTATTCTTTCTCTGAACCGGGGTAGCAGGAAAAAAGGTATTGGGTTTTTGGGAATCTTTCTGCGAACCGGATACCACTTTATCAGCAACCGAATCTGCTTCTTTTTCGAAATTATCATTGGCTTTTCCAACCGAAAACTTGGCTTGAATAAATAATGGATTTGTTCCAGAATTTGAATGAATACGGGAGTTTCCCGTAGTTTTTGGATTATGTGTACTTTTAGTTAGCTTAAACATAACTACTTTGTTTTATTCGTTTTCCAATTTCTTTAAATTTTAATCTTTACTTAGTTTAATTACCTGCTTACCATTCCACAAAAAGTATTTTTTCTATCCAAGGAAGCTTCACTAAATGTAAGTTCCACGGTAGTTTGTCTAACAATAAATCTTGGGTCTTTCGCTGAATGTAGAGATTTCGCTTTTCTTTAGAAATAGTGAGCTTTCCGTCTCGTTGCAGAAATTCATTTTGAAGTATTTCTACCGAATTGCTTTTTAAGGCAGTCCAATGATTTAGCACAGCTTCCAATAAAATACGGCTCGCTTGCATTTGATCTTGCGTAAGATATATATGGCGATTTACAGGATAATTAATTGGTACATTGCAGAGAAATTTTTCAATAATTAATTGGTGTTCAAAGGGCTGTATTTGGCCGGTAGCTAGATAGTGAAGCGTGTGGATGGCTTCATCTATTTTATCGGGCTTTATATGTTTTTCTGATAGAAATTCCATTTTTTCGAAAAACATTTTTAAAAATGGATGAAGCAAAATTAATCCAGCATTTTTTATTAAAATCCCGTCGCTAATTATATTGTTTATTTCCGAATTAATTTCAGGAACAATATCTTTTTCAGAATCTGCTTTCAATACCTCAGCCCCCTCTATTTGGTCGTTAATTGTTGCCGCTGGGTCATTATTCTTCTTCTTTGTAGGTTGCATTTTTTGAAAACTTTCCCTGTCAATTGAAATATTGGAGTCTAAAATTTCATTAAAAGTATTTACCAGTTTTTCAGCAACTGAAAATGGGATGCTATTAAAAAGTACAACAATATTTTTATCATTGCGAAAGGCGGAATAATGTAGCACTGATTCCCAAAAAACACGTCTGTATTTTTGAAGTATTTTCGTGCTTAAAGTTTTTAATACTTCACTATGGTTACTTTCAAAAATGAGGTGCGTTAGCTGTTTATCATTAAATTGATAAATTAAACGTTTTCGGATTTCGGGATTGGTGAGAAGTAACTCTAATTTTTTTCTGAATGATTTTTTGCGCTTTATATTTTCAAAGAAGTCGTTATCAAACGCTAATTCATCTTCAGACCACCAAGGCAGAATTCCGTATTTTAAATAATAAAAAAATGCCGAACGCATACTCTTTTCCGCAGTGGTATTCTGAATGTTTTCAGATTTGACATCTACAGTATTTTTGTCGGATATTTTTTCTTTTAATTTATTGATAATTAATTGCTTTAATACAATTAATGAATCTTCTTCTTTAATGTTTATTTCAATGGAAATCTTGTTGTATCTGCTAACATTTACTTTATTATTTTGAATTGAATTGAAGTAATTATCTAATTCGGGAAAAATTTCGTTCTTAAAATAATCGGTTAGATTGTCCTTTAATTGCATACCATGGGCAAGTGAAGGGGTGTTTACTCCAATTTGCACTTTTTTTATGATATTTTTTGGCGCAACCATTTGTTATTTAATATTTAAGACTTATATTTACTATTCGATTCAGAGATGAATTACTGGGTTGTTTGCAGTTAGTGCTACGTTCTTTATAGTTTGTACTTTAGTTCTTACGTTAGTTTTTTCTATCGTTCCTTTTGTCATTCTTACGTTCTTAGTTCTTTTCTTGTTAGACCCATAAGGGTATCATTCGGATTGTACAATTTTACCGACTGATACCCTTCTTTTTTGTGCTAATTTCAGCTATATTTTTCATAAACTTATTGCGTTTTCTCCGGTTGGTTTTCCGAAATAAAAATCGGCTTTGGTCTTATATTTTGCAATTACCTCATCCAAATTTTTAGCGTATTTGAGGTTGGTAATATATACTGAAAGTTTTGTAACTCCAGTTTCGTTATGGAGGTACTTTCGTAAATTCACAAACAGCACTATATCGTCGTGGGTATTTTTTCTGTTTCTTCTATGATGATCTAACATAAATTTATTAACCCAAATTCCATTTACCCAGTCGCCATCTAATTCAAAATTGAGGTTCCTTTCTTCTTGTGTGGCTTGGAAATCTCTCTTAATATTTGAAACTAACGTTTTAATTTCTTTCGGCAACATTTGTTTTGAAGTAATCATACGGATTAATCCGGCTTCCTCTAGTACGGGGTTGCTAATTAATCGTTCGGTTAATTTACTCCATTTAGCCCACTTTTCGTCATATTTACCGTAGTCGTCGTCTTTATTTACCGGAGCAATCTGTGCGTGTAATTTTTGATAAAATGATTCGCGATAACTTCGCAGGTCTCTACATCGCATAGCATCGGGCCTAAAAACTAAATTATTCCGGAACATACCGTTATTGCTATAGGTATAAATTGCGTTATTATTCGCCATTGAAATTTCGCGTAAACGAATGGTGAAAGTATCTTCCTTAGCACGTGTAATTACAAGTCTTTTTTGGTTCTCATTAAAGTCAAATACTACACCTTTATCAAATTTATTATTTAAGGCTTCGGTAACGGCGTGGATTCTTCTTAAAAATATCTCTTTAAGTGGAATAGTAATGGTCGTGGTTCTATTAATTAAAGGTTCTCCATTAATTTTGTATTCAATAACCTGCAACACATAATTTTGCGGCATTGGTTTGTTTCTACTTTGCTGTCCTTTTAAGCTTCGCGAAAGATTATTCATATATTTTAATGAACTAATCCAAGGGTATGTACATTCCATTAAGGAACAACACCCGCCGTCAGTAGTATTATTTACTTTAGTTGTAAGACAAAAATCTGCCACAATCTGTTCGTTTTCTGAAACTAGAATAAAGGTGCCGCCTTTGGAAACTCCTGCTTTGTGTGCAATTGAAGGATTTTCACGAATAAACGAAGTAAATGCTTGGGCATCTCTTTGAAGATCAAAAAGTACACAATCAAAATCTAAGGCATGGGAGTTTTTTAAATTGTTTATGGCGTTGCGACTGTCTTGCGCAGGATGGCCTACATGACCTTCAATTCTATAAAAATTATTACAATCCGTTTCAAAATTTAAAGGGTTTTTTACCCAGCTGTTGGGTGCCAGATTTTCTCTGTGGTAGCCAATGTTGTACTCTTGTTTGTAATTTTCCGTTTTATTGAAATCCCAAGCATTTAACAACGCTGCATCTGTTTCATAATAGATGGGAATAGCCTTTAGGCCTAAACTGGCACAAGTTTTGGAAGGTGTAATATCAACTTGGTTTTCTTCAGACAGATTAAAATTTTTCAAAAGTAAAGTTAAACGTTGCAGCAGGCTTTTCGTTATTTTTAAATACTTTGCATATTCATTATTTGCGGGCGAATGGTAAAATTCGTGTCGCAATTCTGGATATTTCACTTCCGAAAAAAGCAGTCCAAGTAAAACGTGTTTTGGAAATGCACTAATACTCGGGCAACATTCGGTTTTTAATTTTAATAAAATTTCAATTAGCTCATTATATGTATCGCTAATGTCGCGAACTAAATCATATCTATATTGAATTTTTTCATTTGAATTAAAATCATCCAGATTATCAATGTTAGACAAAATGGTATTTGAGGTGCTCTCACTAACCTCCAAAACATCAGAAAATCCTTGAAATAGCTGCGTAAATGCGGTTTTCAAAATTTCTTTGGAAGAATTTATTGCCGTTTTATACGTAGCTGCAATTTTTGAATACGAGTTAGCATTACTGTCGTTTAAAATAACTTTGGGAATTGCTGTTGGTGGTAGATTGCTTAATGCTTCATAAACGTTGTGCTTTGAAAATATACCATCTTTAGGGTTTACTATATTTTCAACATCCTCACTGCTTATTAATAATACACGTAGATTCTGAATATTTGGCTGTCCTTGGTTATCGCAATTTGTGGTTGTACAGATATCTGGGGCTTTTGGATAACATTCTAAATATAGTACCGCAACTTTATTTTTTAACAAATCTTGATTGATAGGAAGATGACCGGCTTCGAGATCTATTTTTTCCTGTGGAATTAATTCCCATAAATCAATGGTATTGTTTTCGTTTTTAAAGTGTTTGTATTTCGCTTTATCATCCTCAAAATCTGTAAAGTGAGAATATGTGATACTTTCAATATCAATAGAAGTATCGGACGAATTTTTTATATTCTGTTGTAATTTTAAAAGGTCGCCATCGGTAGTAACACCGCAACCCTGGGTAATTGTTATAAGCGTTTTTGCATTGTTTACCGAAATTTTAAAGCCACAGGCCAGTCCAACACCCACAAGGCATACGCGTGTAAGACGGTCTTGGTCTTCAAAATATTCAATAAATTCATTTAGCTGCCCGGAGGTAAGTACTTGATCGTCCACGAAGGAACGGTACTGTGGAGTTATTTCCAATAATTTTGTGCTCATAACTTTGGTATTTTAAAGTTTCCCCAGGTTGGTCCTACCTAGGATAATATCTTGTTGTTCTTCATCGTCATCGCAATCGTGAAGTTTGCCCTGAGTATAAATTGTATGCAGGGTACTCATGATTTTAATTAAACGTTTCAGTTTTGTATTGGGTTGTTTTTGCCCCATATCGGTCTTGGCAAATAGCCATTCTTTGTAGGCTTCTTCCAGCACCATCATTTCATTTTCCTCGCCTTTGGTATCGAAACTTTTCGGATATCCAATCCAACATATTTTGGCCATTATATGGGCGGGCAATTCCTTTTGAATTAAATTCTCCAAGAACCGTCTAAAATCTACGTTGCTATACCGTTCCGTCCAACCGGGCAATACTATTGATACTCGGAAAGAATAAGGATCTATGCCTTCGCAACCCTCACAGTTTTCAGTGCAAATTGGTAAAAATGTATTTTCTGGAGCCGTATTTTTTGTTACATCTGGCCGAAGTAAAATATGCTCAATTACATACATTCCTTCGTTAAAATCTAACGTATTTATAAATTCAACTGTTTTTTCAATGGCAGTTTCCGCGGCCGATTTTGTAGTGAAACTCGAAATTTTTCGCACTATTACATGATCTTCATCGTTTTGATCGGGAACATTCGGATTGGTTAGATTAAAATAGAATTTTCCGGCTTTATTTACTTTTATCTCATAGTTTTCTGAAAAACGTCCGTAGTTTTTTACGTCTAAAATTTCTTTGAATAGCGAGGCTAAATTGTGGTAATGCTTGCTCGAAGATGACAGTATAGTTTTGTTTTTACTGCGAAAACGGAAGCGGTACTCAATTATTCCGTCTGTGTCAATTTCTTCATAAATTTCTAAAGGATCATCGGAGAAATTTCTTCTGGACACGTTTGGATTGCCACTTAAAAGAGCAATTCGTTTTTGAAATGCCGAAACATTTTCAGTATTCCACAAATCTTCATTTTCCTGCTCGTAATAGTTAAAACTCAACGGACGTTCACAGCCAATTTTACCATATTGTTGTAAAAATCGCTCCTTGGTTTTAATAACTGCTGCATCTGTATTGTTGCCGTACAGCTGTTTCATCAAAAAGGCATATTCGCTAAAATTTTCGGCAAAGCGCGCAAGTAAGTGATCTAAAATCTGATTACGGCGTTCTACTTTATTGTCGAGGTCTGAAAATAAAATATCGGTTATATTTTCATCGGTTGAATAATTTGCCGAGACCAATTCTGAAAGATCTTTGACGTTTTCAACAACTTGTGTGAAATAGCTTTTATCAATTTCGCCATTTATAGACAAAAGATTTTTTACATTTTTTAGATGTGCGAAATAGCTCGCGAAGATTTGATCGAAGAAGAGCAGATACGCTTTTAGTTGTTTTGCCTTGGCGCGATCTTCTGTAGTAGCGGTACTTTTCACGCCTAATTCGCCCACACCGTACACTTCGGGAAAATCATTTTGAATACTGTTGTATTTTTCCACCCCATAGTACTTTCCATTAGGCAAATCCAACGATTTTTTTTGTGAAGCAATATCGAGAATATTGGACGTGATTTTGTCGTAAATGGCCTGTAGGTGATTTTCAACAATTTCTTCATTTATATTCAATGGCAGAAAACCTTTGTAATAGCTAAATGAGCTTTTGTCGCAACGTTTTGGTTTTTTGCCTGCAGGAACACACAAATTCCATATTTTTTTAGTTTCGGTTTTACCATCACAATTATTTATTGTTATATCGCGAATAACCTCAACGCCATCTATTTTTTGAATTAAATCTATTAAATCCGTTATTCGAACCTCTTTTCGAAGTTCTGTGTTTTTTAATTCAGTTAAATCTATAAACCCGTTGTTTAGTAGCGGCCCGTTAAAAATATCGTCGGTTTTATAGCCTTTATCCAACATTTCCTTTAGCGAGTAGAAGCGGAGGGAGGGCGATAGGTATTCGTCTATTGTATATAAAATTTCGGCATGTACTTTTTCCTCATCAGCTTCTGGTTTTAAGGCCACGATTGCGCATACTGCTACGGGGTGTTCTGTTACCTCTTCAACATTTACGATGTCTTCGCAAATATTTCTGTGCGCGTGGTAGGTAGTTCGCACTTTTTCTTTAAGTCGTTTTATTTCTTTTTTCTGCTTTGCTTGCGTATTGAATATTTCGGCATTTAGTTCATCCAATTCAATTAGAACATCGTATAAACCGTTGAGTACAAACTCTTTTTTATATTTTTCATCAATTGTATAGGGTTTATAGGAAAGCTTATTTTCTTTGCAATTGGCAAAAACGGTTTTTTCGTGCTTTTTTAACCAAGCATTTTTTACCCCCTTTATGTCTATAAATAATTTACGGTAGTCCAAGGCTGTTACAGGCTTAATGGGCAATGCATTTTCGGCTGTAAGAAATTGTTCATTTAAAAACTTGGGATTGTCTTCTTCCGCTAGGATATCGGCCAATGGCAGTGAAAGCCTAGCGCCCAAATCGGTTATTGCGTAGCATAACACTTCTAAAGTAGTAATTCCTGGATCGTGAGCGTTGTAGTCTGTCCACATTGCACTACCCAATGCCTCAATATATTCAATTCCTTTTTTTCGAAGAAAATCAAAATCTAGATCGTCCAAGCTGGAAGTGTTCTTCGCTATTGTATTATATGTTTTTACGGAAGACATACCGTTGGGTTTTTAGGGGTTTGTACCTTGCAATTTGATTGCATAGCGGTAACGAAATGTTTTTTTGCCGACACCAAAATTGCTTTTGGGTTAGAGGGTATAATATTTGATTTTTCGGTATATACAGCAGTTTCCGACGTTCTGTGCTTTACAATTACATGGGCTAAATAATCTATGTAAGATTGATTTTCTAAAAATGATATAAGTTTGTTTTTATGAAAGACAACGCCAAAGTTTAATACAGAGGTTTCGGAATATGCCCAAGGAGACAGGTATTTTTTAATATCCTCCTCTAATTGTTTCGTGTAAAAGTTTTCATCAAAACCAACATTAAATTTTACGCTGAGGGTAACCTCAACTTCTTCATAATTTGGATTAATTATTTCTGCTGAAATGAAAAACGAATTAAGTTCATTTATATAATCTCGAATTTCATTGCGTTTTGCAGTGCTTAATCGTGGTTGAAATACATCGAATGCGTTGCTGTTTTGAATATCCGGAATAACCACGATGGTAACGTTTCCGGGATCGTGATAATCTGTGTCTTTTGTATGGTTTAGACACTTTACCTTATAAACTTCGGGAAATTTTTCGAGAATTAAATGTTCGTAATCCCACAAGGAAATGGCGCGATCGCGATGGCGAATTCGCTCACTAACGCGTCTATAATAACTATCGTCGCTTTCTTCGGGCTGCCCCCCGAACGAATTGTACGGTTGTGTTACTTTTTTGATTGCTGAATTGCGCTCAGTAAGTTTGCTAATGGTGGTTGCAGGCAACCCGTTTTTTAAATGATTTAACTCGTTATCGTGATCTTCAAAAGTGGCGGTAATAACTTGTGCATGAATGTTTATAAACTTGCAAACCGCATCAAAAGGCTTGGTGCTTTTAGCGCGTAACCAAACCAATCCTGACGGTAACAACGTATTGTTATCTGTGGCTTCTCTTGGAATAGTAATAGAAACAATGCCGGTTTTTAGAAAATTATCTGTTGTATTTCCAACTAAAAACTCACTCGAAAGCTCCATCCACGAATTATTGGAAAGTACTGCCCAAACTATTTTTTCATTAGCTGCGAAACTTTCAGTTAATGGGTTTTCGGTACCTTCCAATAATTGGAACAACAACTGCACTTGTTGCAGTGCTTGAGTATTTGCGAGACCAATATAGAGTTCGCCACCAGCACAATAAGTTGGTACTAAAGTGTTGGTAGTTGCTGCTTGCCCAAATGGATGTTCCTGATATAGCTGAATCTTTTCGAGGTTGGTAGTTTCGGAAACGACAAATGTAATTTCTTGCGATGCAGTGTATGATAATTCAATTTTTTCAATAATTGGGGTGTAAGGTTCATTTGGTAATACTGTGTCTTCTTCGGTGGTAAGCGCTAGTGCATAAACTTTGGGGAATAATGCGTGTAAAAACGGTTGGTTTAACGACATTTTTATAGGTCCGTTTTTTCCAGTAGTATAATTTGTGTTGTTGAGCGATAAATTGGCTTCAAAAATATTTCCGTTTTTGTTGAATAGGGAGAAGGCAGAATTCACATTTATAAAATCTTCGTTGTTCTCTACAGCGATTTTTGCCTTAAAATAATCATTGCCCGTTACGTAAAGATTAGAAGTGTTTGCGGTAGGGGTATAGGTTAGTCCTGCTGGCTTTGCATATATTTTGGTCCCTACATTAAAATTGTAATACAAGGTTTTAAAATACAGATTTGGCGAAAGATTAAAATTATTTTCGTCTCTTCGGTAGGCTATGTAGTGTTCCTTAAAGTCGTTGGGAGTATTTAACCACGTAGCATTAATTGTAATATTATCCCACTTTTTGGCAAAAACTTCGGGATAGTCTATATAAAAAGCAGAACGCTCCATAGGTTGTGTTCCAAAGGGATAAAAAGGCTTATTGGCAACTAAATTGCCGAAATCGTTTTTAAGCAACAGTTTTTCGGCTTCGGAAACAGATACTTTTACGGTTGCTTTATTTACTTTTTTTTGAAGTAATTCGGTGTATAATAAATATCCTGCACTAAATTCTGGTTGCTTCGTTTTTATTAAAAACCGAAATACAGGTTGGTCGGTTTGAAAATTTTCTTGATGAATTTCTTTATTGTAAGGAACGATGGGTTCTTCGGTTTTATCAATTTTTACACATAATTGAACTACTTTATTTCCTATAGCAGAGGTGAAACCATTTTCCGATTCAAAAACCTTAAAAGGGCCCAGCCAACCTTTTTCGCCAGTGGCGTACACGTCAATGCAATTTATAATCTGTTGAACATTAAAAACTTGAATGGACTTTTCGAGATTAAAAATAGATTGTACTATCCGCACGCCTTCTGCCAAATTAAGGGTAGGAGCTGCAATTGCAAAACCCAGCTTAGGTGTTGCTAAAGGTGTTTCGGGTTTAAAAAATGATGGATAACCAAACGGGAACCAGCTGGGATCATCTTTAAAGGGTTCGCCATTGCCATCTGCCGAATTTGTTACTGGGGCAGAAAATAGCCCATTAATTTCATTCGGATTAATTGTTTTTGTTTTTCTGTGGTGATATACACTTTTTATTGAACCAACTTCTGTATTATTGATAATAACTTCCTTGTTAGTAGCATATTGAAGACGCTTGCCAGTACCGTCTTTGCCAGCTTCCAGTAGCGTGTGTTCATCTACTTTAGAATTTGTGAAATTCTTGGCCAATTCAAAAATTAGATGAACACTGTCGGCGACTGGATTCCTTTTCTTTATTTGTAATATTTCGTTGTAATAAAAATCGAGGTGTCTTTTTGTAAGCGCATTAAATCGGGTTTTAGAAATTTTCATCAATTTCAAAAAACACATAAAAAGCGCGAGGTGGGGGGAGAGTTGGTTTGAAGTTTCTGCCTTTGTAAGAAAAGTTGCAATTTTTTCTTTTTCAACAAAAAATGACTCCCAATTTCCTGTAGGTACAGTTGCGTTTTCTGTTGAAAAATAATTCACTTCCTTTGCAAAATTATATGCAAACGTCATCCATTCTTCTTCTGAAAAATCGTTTAAATTGAAATTTTCAGGAAGTATATCGTTTAATGACCTCTGGGTTTGTTCTGTACCCATATGGTTTATTAAGAATTTATTTTCGCAATCTTTTGCCATAATTTTTTAAGCTTCTGTACCTTCATTTTTATAAAATGGAAATACCATATTAGCTCGCGAATTTGTGATGCGAACTAAATATTCAATTTTTATTAAAATTTCACCATTCAATTCGTTTGTGGTATCAAGGGTTATTTTTTGGGTATCAATTCTAGGTTCGAAATACAGAATTGCAGTTTCAATTAATTCGGTTATATATGTTTTTAGAGTAACATCCAAGGGTTGAAACAATAGCTCTTCTAAATTACAACCGAAATTGGGCAACATGATACGCTCGCCCAATCGCGTAGATAAAAGAATTTCCAAACTTTTATTAATGTCGGCTATACCGGCAGTGGTAACAACTTGGTTTGTTTTTTTATCAAAATGTGGCGGAAAACTCCAGCCTTCTCCTAAAAATGTTTCGGTATTCATATTCTTAAATCATAATTGTTAATCTCAATTTCATCCTCCAATCAAAACGGTAAATTCTCCCAATACAATACTACCCCCATGGGCGGTGCTATCGCCCATACGCGCTGCCGGCTTGCCTCCAATAAATACCGTTGACGAACCTGAAATTATTGAGTCTGGCGGTCCGGCACAGGTAGCCATATCGCCAACTATTGCCGCTGGTTGTCCACCTATTAGTACCGTGGGTTCGCCAGGTGGCATAATCGGCCCGCCAACGTGTGGACTGCCATTTGGATTTGTCATTGGGCATATGTGCATATCGTTTATTCTGGCTGCTGCTGGCATTGTGCTTGTTTTTAGATATATTTTTTAATTTATAATTTTAGTGTCTTTAGTATATCACCCATTGTAAAATACTTTAGATCTGATTATTGTGGTTTAGACCTTTAATTTATCTGTACCAACGATCCTTTTAATACGGCTACGGCATTGGTTGAAATTTCGGCACCGGCGCTACCTTCGGCTTTAAATTGAGCGTTTGCTTTTAAATTAATATTGGTTGCATCTATATTACAATCGCCGGTTGCTTTTATATTTAAATCGCTACCACTTTCTATTGCAATTCCGCCGTCATCCATTATAATAGTATTTCTATTGTCGTCTTCTATTTTAATTACTCCGGCATCTTCATCTATTTGAATATTTTTTCCTCCGGGTGTCTCAAGAATGATGGATTTATTTTTATCGTTAAAAATTAATTTTATTTCACTACGGGTAACAAATCCCTTCTCGTGATTGTTATCGGAAGCTGTAATGGGTGCGGGTTTTGCACTGCTATGAAGCATTCCAAGAATTACGGCGTGGTTTGGATCGTCGTTTATAAACCCTACAATAACTTCATCGCCAATTTCGGGCAGAAAGAAGGATCCGCGATTGTCTCCGGCGTCTAATGTTGCAATTCGCGCCCAAATGCCCTGTTGGTCTTTATTTATGATAGGTATTTTTACTAAAACTCTATCCTCTCCATCGGGATCTGATTCTAATTGCGAAACAACCCCAATTTGCAAACCACTTACGGCGGGTATTATTCCGGAGGCTGGTAATTCTGTAATATCATAGGTTTCACTAAACCATTTGGGGTTAACGCCAAATTCTGCATCTACAGTCCAATTACCATCGGCTATTTCGTGGCGAACGGCGCTTATAAAAATTTTGCCATTAAACCTGTCGCCTACTCCTTCCAGTTTGAGCATGGTACCTGGTTTGGCGCCTGAAATTCCTTGAAATTTTACCCTGCCACGCGTTTTTGAAAGTTGCTGAAATACGTTTTTTGCATCGCTCCACTGTTGAAGTTGCGTTGAATTATAATTCCCTCCATGTTTCAATTCAAGATCTTCGAGGTTTATGACACTGGCTAAATCTGAAACTGAAATATTTCCATTTAAAGCGAAGGTTGGGTCTATGGCTTCGGTTGAAACAATTTCCTGATCTGATGGGTTCCATCCAAAAGCAGTTATAGAACTAAACTGATTTCTGGCATCCATTTCAGCATCAAAATCCAGCAATGTAGCACCAAAAGCAACGGTCTCAATTGCATCTGCTGAAAGATCTGGCTTGGCAATAAAAATCTCGCCATCGTCCACCCTACAAACCTGACCATTTAATTGGGCACGTGTTATTATAAAATCCCAGTCTGAAGTTCGGTATTGTACTATTTCTTTATTAGTGAAAGTTGTAGCTTCAACATCACTCTGCAAGTTGTATTTGCCAATAATTTCTTCAATAATATCGCTGTCCTTGCTTTCGTAGTAATAATTGCTTTTTCTACCTATGGTCATTTTAACGGCTTCATCTCTACATTCTACAATTAAGACTGACGAGTTTTCACGAATTTTTATACTGTGTTTAATAATGATTCCTTTAAAAATAGTTTCATTGTCGTGATGATAACCCGCCTTAATTTCAATTTCTTTTCCTGGAATAAGTAAATCTTCATTACTTAGCCCAAAATTTTGGGAAGCCGCATCTCCATCAAAAAACACCAATTGTGCAAAAGGGATTCGGTTAATTTCTTTCTCTACTGAAATATTTTTTATTTGATAAACAGCGGAAAGCTCGGCACCTTCAATTAATATGTTGAAGCTTACTAAATCTGCGCTACGAGCGGTGTCTATGGTTCTGCTATTATTCATTTATGAAACTTTTTCTATTGGTGGAAATATTATTTCTTGCCCTGGTTGCAGTCTTCGGAAGTTAATTAGATTATTTGCAGCGGCCACCTGCAAGTAATATTTTGAATCGCCGTAAATTCTAAAAGTCATTAACGGCAAGGAATCGCCTTGCTTTACCATGCGTATGTGCGTTAAATCTGGTGAGTTATTATTTTCGCGAGCAACACGCAAACTATCTTCCACAAGTCCTTTAAAACTAGCTGTTACCACAGCTCGTAGGGGTACGCCTTCGGGCGAGAAGAGTTTGTATTCAATAGACATTTCGGCGAGGACTCCCTTAAATAATAATGTTCCCCAACCAATCATTAAATAATTGGGTTTGTGTTCATCGCCGTTATAATCAAAAACTATTCGTTTAAATTTTTCAATGTCTTCAATTATACCATCGCCTAACTTATTACTCTGACCGTTAAGAACGCCTGTACGATCAAAAAGGAATTGTAAATCTAAATCCTCAGGTACCGAGCGTAAATATTTGGGTTGTGTGGCGCTCGTGCCTTGGCCTTGCGCTTCGGTATATTCTACTTTATATTTAAACGTGTATTTCTCGGGGTTCAATAGAGAAGTAAATTCGCCATCGCCCACGGGTTCTGTGAACTTATCATCTTTAAAACCTATTATCTTCAGTTTTTTTAATTCGCCCTTCATTATCGTTCTTTTTTTCTAGATTCAATTCGCATTACTTCTTCAACACAAGATTTTATAATAGCTTCGGCTTTGGCTCGGGATTTATTGGGAGTAGCATTGGATTGTTCAGAGCCGTTCACATTAATTTTTATATGTAATTCTTTAATTTCTATGGGCATTTTAAACGAGTGTAAAATAGTTATACGCTAATTCTATGGTTTCAATCATTACCTTGCTCTCTTCGGCATTAAGTTCGGCTACATCCCATTTAACCGGATATGCATGTACAACATTCCACGTTATAATAGGCTCGTGTTTTTCGTTTAGTAATTTTACCGTAAGGTCTACAGGTTCAAACTGAAAACTTTCAATAGCGTTTCGGCACCATTTTATTAATTCGGAATCTGTTACCATACCACGTTTTAAAACGAGGTTGGGAAATTTAGATCTAACCGGAAACTTGTGTTTAAATCTATTTTCGCCCCCTTCGGCAAATTCTTCGGTTTCAATATCTACAGATAAACCCATCACAGATTGAAACTGAGCGTCTTTGTTCTGTGAGGAAATTCCATTGAATTCCACCAAAAAATGAAAACTAACGGGTGGGTAATCTGTGCCCATTAATCACCGTTTTGAATAGAAAGTCCTTCGTGTGCAATCTCAAGGGTTTCAATGGCCACTTCGTTACCATCGCCTTTTAAATCTGTGGATTGCACTTTAACGGGAAAAGCATTTTTTACTTTCCAAACCAAAACCGGTGCGTGTTCTTCATTCAGCAATGAAATAGTTATATCGCGACGTTCAATAGTGTTTAAACTAACGGTGTTCCACCATTGGTAAAACTCATTGTCGTTCGCAAATGAACCCCGTTTTAAGGTAATGTTGCCATACTTTTGCATCCCAGGCATTTTTATTTTACTGAATTCTGGACTGGCACCATTGCGGTATTCTATCAATTCGGTTTCTACATCTAGTCCGCTTACTTCGGTGAAACCTATGTTTGTTCCTCCCCATTCTACTGAGAAATGAAATTTTACTAATGGATATGTATTGGCCATCTTGTTATGATTTAAGTGAGTTTCCAAATTCCCTAAAAATGGGCTTTTTGAATCTCTGGTTATTGTTTATACTGGTTGTTACTAATTTATTTTAAGCCTCTTGCATTTTGTGTGAAAACTTGAGTACAATAAACTCGGCTGGACGGACTGCTGCCATGCCTATTTCAATATTCATGATTCCGTTTAGGATGTCGTCTGCAGTCATTGTTTGTCCCAGCCCAATACGTACATAAAATGCTTGTTCGGGCTTGGCTCCTGCCAGTGCTCCCGCACGCCATTGCAGCGTCAGGAAATTTTCAATCATAGCACGCACTTTAACCCACGTATTTGCATCGTTTGGTTCAAACACAAATTGTGCAGATGCTTTTTCTACAGATTCTTCAACCATATTAAAGAAACGACGCACGGGAACGTATTTCCACTCATTGTCGTTGCCGGCAAGTGTACGCGCACCCCAAACCAAAATACCTTTTCCGGTAAACGAACGGATTGCATTAATAGATTTTCCGGAGGTATGTATATTTAAATCTTGTTGTGCTTCGTGCGTAATTTTTATAGTAGGCTCTACGGCTCCACTTATAGATACATTGGCAGGTGCTTTCCAGACCCCACGGTTGCTGTCAACCCTTGCATAGATTCCGGCCATGGCACTACTCGGGGGTAGCGTTACGTATTGCTTTTCTAATTCGGTTTTAATTTTATTGTACAAAATTAAGTTGAAATCCGAATCACCGCTATCGGCAAGTTCATCAAGTTTTTTACCGTCATAAACACCTGTTGAAGTTGTATTTGTTTCGTCAGTAACACTGTGGGCTAGCGTCACTGCCGAATCTGCATAGGCATAACTGTACACTGTTCTTAAAAAAGGATGGTATGCAGCTCCGTATTTTAATAATGATACGCCATTACCCAAAGTTGATGAACTTCGAATATTTGCACTGTTATTTGCGAAGGCATCAATAATTACAAAACGATCCTTTAGTTTTTGGGCCTGGCTCAAAGCTTTATTTATTAACGAGTAATAGCTATCTGCAGTAGATACGGCCATTGCATCAGGAAAAGCATACAACGTTGGTTCATCAAATTTTTCTAATTCGTTTAAGCCGCCAACGAGTGCAACCTGGCTTACACTGCCACCCGAATAATCGCCGACCGAACAGATATAGCAGGGTCCGCCGCCGTTGTCAAAATACATTCGCATTGCATAGTACATAACAAAGGGGCTAGTAGAAGGCATTGCAACAGTAAATTTTTGGTCGGTTAGTTTTAAAGGTGGGCCACTGTCAATGGTATCATTTATTGTAACGGTTATTGCGGCTTCATTTTGTGCTTTGCCAAAATAGGTTTCGTATTCCAGTAATGATACTATGCGTTTTGGTTTGTTTTGCACTGAAGCATCACTGATTTCTGTGTAGCCAATAAAGGCCGGAATTGCTGTTTCCACTTGAGCCACTGATGGGGGAAACTTAGATATTTCCTCCACATAAACTCCGGGTGTTTTGTACGTAGTTGCCATAGTTTTTGTTATTGATTAATATAAATTTCTGAAATTGTTTTAATGATATTTCCGCTGCCATCTTTTTCAAAAATAAGTCGCGAAGGGGCTGCAGATGGGCGTTCTTTTCCATCGAAACTATACCCGATAATACCATTTTTGGCTAATGGAAGTTCGGTAGGATCTGTAGAGTGGAGCAAGTTGCTATTTACTGCATTACGGTAATTCCAAATAGTTTTACGATTTTTAAATTGAATTTTAAAAGTTTTTGGGTTCGCTGGAATGGTTCCGCTTACATTTAAGATATTTCGGGCGTTTCCATCAAAAGGAATGGTGTCGTCGCCACTGATCTCTAATGAAATAATTCCTAAGAGACCCAATTTTTCCTTTTCTGAAAGGGTTTTGCTTATTTCAGTATAGCTGGCTTGGTTTATAGTAAAATCTGAAATGGGTAGGGTAGTGGTTTCCAAATCTATATATTTAAAGGAAACACCTTCGGTATCTGGCTTTTTGTTTGAAAAGAAATAGGGGATCGGCGGTTTTGAATTCACTGTAGAATAATTTTCAAAAAGTGAATCTTTCACATAAATTAAGAAATTGAAGATTGTAGTCTGCGGCAAATTTACATATGGTTTGTAGGTGCCAGAATTAGGAGTAGTTTCGTCTGCTTGAATATAAATTGTAAACCCAGCAGGGAACGTTTTAAAAACAATTCGGTTTCCGTTAAATATTTCCTGGGTTTTTTCCGAAGGAATTATCTGGCAGAAATCTTCAAAATTATATTTCGTAAGCTGCTGTTCCTTTAAGCCCAAATTACTGTCAAAAGCTGTGGCGCCATTATCTAAAAAATAATGATGATATACATTTAGTTTGAACAGAACCTTGTATGTAGTGCGAAAACTCATTTTGTTATGTTGTTAAAGGTTCCGGAAATTTCTGTAATTGGGGTGCCTTTTTCAAATAGTGCGGTACTTTCAACTTTCACCACACTAATTTTATAAAGTACGGCCGGTAGGGCTTTTCCGCCCAATGTGCCCCAGATGTAATTTAACTGTTCAAAAGTGGGTGTATAGAGTTCTGCGATAAATCGGAACTCCTTAATATTAGACAATGCAGGAATCGCAGGATTTAATGGCGTATTAACTTGTGTAAATATTTTTTTTGATTGAAAAAATTCTATAATAAACGATACATCGCGTAATGCGCTGGTGTACGTGGTCCTATTGGCCGCAAAAAGCGCAAAAATGTTTACATGAACTGCGGGGTTTTTGTAAATGGTCTCGCCATTCTTAAACTTCACATTTGGATTGTTTTTTAGGGCTACCTCTTCTTCTATATTTAAAAGTGAAAGCACCACCTTATCATTCATTGTATTTATATCAGGATTGTCGTATTTTGAAACATTCTCCAGTACTACTAAATTGGCATCACTGGTTTTTTGTTCCAGATATTTTGAAACTTGATCTTTTACTATTTCGAGTGTTTCGTAGATCATTAGAGGGAAATCTTTAACCGTAATTTTTCAAGAATATAAATATATAGAAATGTAACGTGCTATTCAACAATATTTTACCTAATTTTTAAATGGGCTTTTTACATATTTTTAACAGGGAAAACCCTGTCTCTACTGTAAGTAAAATCTTATGGCATCTGAGGATTTTTCCTATTTATACATTATTGAAAGCATTGCTTAGATTGTTTTTACTACTTTAGTTGTAATTAACCTAAAGAATAAATTATGTCTAAACCAACAAATTGTATTACAGTGGCCGAAGCAAGGCAATTACAGGATAACTGGGTAGCTACTCGTGCCGTAGATATTGAACGCTCTATGGGGTCAGTAGATACGCGCGAATTTCTATTTAGCGTAGCGGAACTTGAACAGTTTTTAAATTATGTAAAAGCCGGATCGGGAAGTTTAAATCCTGGAATTCGTGTTTATTTTGGTGCCTATGACAATGATACTACTGATAAAGCAACGGTTTTTTTAGCACCTACTTTGGGGGTAACCTCAGGTGCGGCAAACGATTATAGTTTAGAGCCACTTAATAAAGGAATAAACGGTTGGCCTCCTAAAAATTACTAGAAATTGGAAATAAGTGATTTCTTGCGTTTTATATTTCCCATAGTTTTTGTGGAAATATTGGCCGCACTAGCGGGTACCTATTACTTAAAAGTAACACGGCCGTGGTTTAAAAGCGCGAAATATTTTGTGCTTTTTCTATGGATAACCGTTTTTGTTGAGTTTGTAGGCTCGTACGCGCCGGCTGCCTATTTTTCTGGTTACCAGTTTTTACCATTTATTAAAGGAACCAATTTTGAAAATAACTTTTGGTGGTACAATCTTTATTCGCTTTTAGGATATTCTTTTTTTGTGCTCTATTTTATTTCTTTTGTAAAAAATACTGTTTTAAAAAATGTCTTTACATTTTTGGTTGCATTGTTTGTAATTCTGTCTTTAGGACTTTACATATATACCGATAGTTTTTTTAAATCTACATCACAATTTGTAAGCATTGTAGGTACATTATTAGTGTTTTTTAGCGTTGCACTTTTTTATTTTGAACTGTTGCGGAGTGACTTGTTGTTACAATTAAAAAGATTCTTGCCCTTTTATCTTTCAGTTGGTGTACTGGTTTTTCATTTGTGCGTAACGCCAATTGAAATTTTTTCGCAATATTTTAATCTTGAGGGCGGGAATGATTTATTTGTTAAATTGCACGTAAATGTCCTGTTATACGCAAACATATTTATGTATTCCACCTTTATCCTTGGTTTTATAGTATGCTCGAGAAAGAAGAAATCCTCTTATTAATATATTTTATAGCAATCATTTTCTTATTGGTTCTGTTTGTGGTTATTTTTTTTATGGCCTTTCAACGCAGAAAAAATAAATTTTTACAAGAACGATATTTGGCAGAGCAACGTTATCAACGAGAACTGGCAGATTCGCAAATTGAAATCCAGGAACAAACGCTTAAAAATATAGCATGGGAACTTCACGATAACGTAGGCCAATTGCTTTCCGTTGCCAATATTCAATTAAATGTTTTAATGAACGCCGCACCCAAACCACTCTATGGACAAATAAACGAAACTAAAGAACTTATACAGGAAGTGGTACAAGAAATTCGGTCACTTTCCAAAGTGCTTAATAACGACGTTATACTTAAAAATGGTCTTTTAGCATCCTTGCAAGTAGAATTGGATAGATTTAAACGCTTGGGATATCTAGATGCCAGCCTAAAAATAACTGGCGATATAATTCCAATTAGTAGTGCAAATGAGATTATAATTTTTAGAATTTTACAGGAATTTCTCTCAAATGTGCTTAAACACGCCAGAGCTTCAAAATTATTCGTACATTTAGATTATAAAGAGAAATCTCTTAATATTGTAGCTATAGATGATGGTATTGGTTTTAACACCGCATTAAAAACCGATAGTTCTGGTATGGAAACCATGAGAAGTCGTGCACAACTTATTGATGCAAAATTTTTAATAAAATCTGAAATAGGAAAGGGCACACAGTTAACCTTAGGATATTCTTATAAAGGAAACAAATGAAGGCAGGCCATAAAAATACCATTGTAATTGTTGATGATCATTCGCTCTTTGCACGATCGTTGGCTAAACTTATTAATTCATTTACCGATTTCAATGTTCTCTTTATCGCCAAAAATGGAAAGGAATTACAAACCGAAATTCATAAACGAAATGTTCTTCCAGAAATAATCTTGCTCGATATCAATATGCCGGTTATGGACGGTTTTGAAACTGCCGAATGGCTGGGAGCTCACCATCCAGAGATAAAAATTCTAGCTCTTTCTATGGAAGACGACGAGCAAACTATTTTAAAAATGCTACGGCAAGGTGTAAAGGGGTACTTGTTAAAAGATATACATCCAGAAATTTTAAACGAAGCACTCGTTGAATTACAACAAAAGGGATATTATCATTCCGAGAAAGTAGCTGAAACTCTTTTACATTCCCTTACGCCAGATGATGAGGGAAAAATTCATGATTTTAAGGAAAACGAACTCACCTTTATGAAATTGGCTTGTTCGGAAATGACATATAAAGAAATTGCAGATGTAATGGCCCTTAGCCCCAAAACCATAGATGGGTACCGCCAAGATCTTTTTAAACGGCTCAATATTAAAAATAGGGTAGGGTTAGTGCTTTTTGCCTTAAAAAAGAATTTAATTAAAATTTAAGTACAAGCATTCCAAACCGAATCGTCTGGGGTGGGTGCTTCAAAAACAATTTTTTTCTTTAATACCGGGTGGGTAATTGTTAGTTTTTTGGCGTGAAGATGAATACTGCCATCCGGGTTACTTCGGTCTGAGCCATATTTTAAATCGCCTTTAATTGCACAACCAATAGCGGCGAGCTGCGCTCTAATTTGATGATGTCTTCCTGTTTCCAGTAGTATTTCCAATAAATAATAATTGTCTAATTTCTTTAAAAGTTTATACTGTAAAATTGCTTTTTTACTGTCAGGAACTTTATGGGCGTTGGCGTACGATTTGTTTTGCTTCGAATTTCTTTTTAAATAATGAATTAACGAATCTTCAATTTTTGGTGGTGCATTTTTTACCACAGCCCAGTATGTTTTTTCGGTTTCTCTTTCGGAAAACATTTTGTTTAAACGTCCCAACGCTTTTGATGTTCGAGCAAAAACTACAATTCCGCTTGTAGGCCGATCCAATCTGTGTACCACGCCTAAAAATACCGCCCCTGGCTTATTGTATTTTTCGGCAATGTATTGTTTTACTACTTCGGAAAGAGGTGCATCTCCCGTTTTATCGCCCTGCACAAGATCGCCCGGACGCTTGTTTACCACTATTAAATGATTATCTTCATATAAAACCTGAAGATTATCCTTGGTACTATGTGTTTTAGAATTTGAAATGGAGAAGGATTTAATGTTTTTTAAATAATTGCATTAAGAAACGATCAAGATTGATGTACTAATTTTTGAAATAAGGGTTTATTATATTTATGAAATGCTAAGCGAAAAATTTTAATACTGTTCACTATCATTTGGAAAATCGCCACTTTTTACATCATTACTGTACTGGCTAAAAGCATTTTTCATGTCTGAATAAAGATCTAAGTAACGCCTTAAAAACCGCGGATTAAATTCGTGAGTCATTCCGAGCATATCGTGGGTTACTAGTACTTGACCATCAACGCCATTTCCAGCGCCTATTCCAATAACGGGTATGCTTATTTTTTCGGCTACTTGTTGGGCAAGCTTGGCAGGAACTTTTTCTAAAACAATCGCAAAACATCCAGTTTTTTCTAATAAGATAGCGTCTTCAATAAGTTTTTCTGCTTCTTCTTCCTCTTTTGCGCGAACCGTATATGTTCCAAATTTATAAATAGACTGGGGCGTTAATCCCAAATGTCCCATCACTGGAATTCCAGCGTTTAAAATTCGTTTTATAGATTCCTTTACTTCTTTTCCGCCTTCCAATTTCACTGCATGTCCGCCACTTTCCTTCATAATTCTAATAGCAGAACGCAAGGCTTCCTTTGGATCGCTTTGGTAGCTTCCAAAAGGTAAATCTACTACCACCAAACTTCGTTCAATACCGCGAACCACAGAAGCGGCGTGGTAAATCATTTGGTCCAAGGTAATTGGGAGCGTTGTTTCGTGTCCAGCCATTACATTACTAGCCGAATCGCCCACCAATATTACGTCTATTCCGGCGCTATCTACAATTTTTGCCATGGTAAAATCGTATGCCGTGAGCATCGATATTTTTTCACCTTTCTTTTTCATATCTACCAAAGTTTTGGTAGTAATTCGCTTGTATTCTTTTTTAGCTGTACTCATAGTTTTTATGAAATTGAGGGGTAAAAGTAAGAATTTACGATTTTAGATGGGCAATTTAAAATTTTAAATAATTTTTAGAAACGAACGAAACAATTTTAGGATGTTTTAAATTATGCGTTTTAACAGTCGCTAATGTTTACTTGCACTGCCAGTCCGCCCTCGCTGGTTTCTTTATATTTTGAAGTCATATCCTTAGCTGTTTCCCACATCGTGGCGATTACTTTGTCCAGCGGTACTTTTGCTTTCGCAGGATCGCTGTCCAGTGCCATTTCACAAGCATTTATAGCTTTTATTGCGCCCATTGCATTGCGTTCAATACAAGGTATTTGCACCAAACCTGCAATTGGGTCGCAGGTAAGCCCAAGGTGATGCTCCATTGCAATTTCGCTAGCCATTAAACATTGGTCCGGTGTGCCG
Organism: Aequorivita flava; assembly: GCF_038742595.1. Taxonomy (NCBI): domain Bacteria; kingdom Pseudomonadati; phylum Bacteroidota; class Flavobacteriia; order Flavobacteriales; family Flavobacteriaceae; genus Aequorivita; species Aequorivita flava. The sequence continues at coordinate 383,421 of NZ_JBANCF010000001.1, forward strand.
CCCATCAACTCGCAGAGTGCGCCAGCTGCCATAGATGACGAAACGCCAATTTCTGCTTGACAACCGCCCATAGCTGCAGAAATTGTAGCTCCTTTTTTAAAAATACTTCCTATTTCGCCGGCAGTGAGTAAAAATTTTCGAACGTCTTCAAAATTGGCATCGTGGTTTTCTATCACCATATAATACAGCATTACTGCGGGAATTACGCCGGCACTACCATTGGTGGGAGCAGTTACTACGCGGCCAAGAGAAGCATTAACTTCGTTAACCGCTAAAGCAAAGCACGAAACCCATTTTAATATTTGGCGAAAATGAACTTTTGTATTTCTAATGGCAGCAATCCATTCGTCTGCGCCGTTGTAAGTATGTTCCCCAATTAGATTTTTGTTCATGTCAAAAGCGCGTCGGGTAACGTTTAACCCACCGGGCAAAATACCTTCGGTATGGGTGCCAACATACATGGAATCTAGCATTACGTCCCATATTTTTTTCAGACCTTCGTTTATTTCGGTTTCACTTCGGAGCGATTTTTCGTTTTCGAGTACTATTTCGGAAATGCTTTTATTCTCGGCTTTGCAATACGCTGCAAGCTCAGCTCCGTTTTGAATTGGAAATGGAAATTTTGCAAACTTATCTTGCTTAAGCTTTTTGTTCTTTCTTTCTTCTTTTACGGTAAATCCGCCACCGATGGAATAAAAGGACGAAGATTTTTTTGAGCCGTTTTGTAAAGTTGCCGTAAACGTCATTCCGTTAGGGTGAAACTCAAGAAATTTTCGATTAAAGATGATATTTTCCTTCGGAATAAAGGGTACGTTCAACTCATTGTTTAGCTTCAGTTTATTTTCTGAAGTAATAAAATCGATTTCCTTTTCAATATTTTCAATGGGAAATGTTACGGGGTCAAAACCGGTTAACCCCAACATTACCGCAATATCTGTAGCATGGCCTTTTCCTGTTAATGATAAAGAGCCGTACAGATCTACTTTTATTCCGCGTACCTCGGCAAACTGTTTTCTTTCTTTTAGCTCCTCTATCCATCGCAATGCCGCGCGCCACGGTCCTAATGTATGCGAACTCGAAGGCCCAACGCCAATTGATAACATATCAAAAACACTAATGCTTTCCATAAAATACTTTTAAAAACAAAGATAGCATCTTATTTAATACCGAATTGGGAATTCTGTATTGTGTTATGTTTTTACTTTATTTATTTAAACTTGAATACTTCTGAATTAAAAACTACTGTTTTACAGTGGAATATGTGCCGTTTTACATATTAGAGTCGTCTATTGGGCAATAAGGGCGGTGGTGCTCCCGTAAACGGATTCCAACGCCCAATGCTTTTAGCTTCCATTCCCGCAGCACGCATTACGGCACGGTCGCCATAACGGTCTCGCATCTTGTCCATGGCGTGATAGAGGTTGATTATTTTTTCGTTATCGTCAAACAAATCTATTTGAAATCCGCCTTCTACCAAATGGCTAAACCGTACTCCAACCATTCGTACCAAAAGCCTACGTTGGTATAGTTTTTTAAAAAGCTCCATAACAACCGGAATAATTTTATGGTCTGCCGAGCTATACGGTATTTTTTGCTGCATAGTATAAGTCTGAAAGTCTGAATATCGAATTTTAAATGTTACGCAAGCGGTGAGTTTATTGCCACGTCTTAATTGAAAAACCAAATTTTCTGCCATTGCAATTATAATTCCTTCAAGTTTTTTTACGTCGGTGGTATCGCGGTCAAAACTTCGTTCGGTAGAAATAGATTTGCGTTCGGTGTATTGCTGTACGGGCGTATTGTCTATTCCGTTCGCTTTTTGCCAAATAGTCTGCCCATTTTTCCCAAAAACTTTCGCCATCATTTCCACCGGCATTTCCTGTATGGTTTTTATTTGTTTTATGCCGAGATCGCATAAAGCGCGGTAGGTAACTTCGCCCACCATGGGTATTTTATTGACTGATAGAGGCGAAAGAAACGGTTTCTCGGTTCCTTTTGCAATATGAATCTGATTGTTCGGTTTTGCTTCGCCCGTAGCTATTTTTGATACCGTTTTATTGATAGAAAGGCCAAAAGAAATAGGCAGTCCAGTTTCTTTTATAATGCGCTGCCGTAATTCTGAAGCTAATTTTTCGCAACCAAAAAATTTATCCATTCCCGTTAAATCAATGTAAAATTCATCTACGGAAGCTTTTTCGTAAAGCGGTACACTTTCTTTTATAACATCGGTTACGTTTTCTGAAAATTTGCTGTAGGTGCCAGCATCACCACGAACCACAATTGCTTCGGGGCATAATTGTCTGGCTAATTTCATTGGCATTGCGGAATGAATTCCGAAAGCACGGGCCTCATAACTACACGAAGCCACTACGCCACGATCGCTTGTGCCGCCAATTAACACAGGTTTTCCAATTAGTTTGTTGTCCAACAAGCGTTCACAGGACACGAAAAAGGTGTCCAAATCCATATGTACTATATTTCTTTTGTCGTTCATATTCATTCCCGTCCTTCTACTCACGCTCAGGATAAACTACGGGGGAATCTTTTAATTATTATTGGTTTTTTAGCGTCTTTGCGTCTTTGCGAGAAAAATTGCATGCAAATTCGCCAAGCCGCAAAGGTTTTTATGGTCAAAAAGTCTTATGTCTATTCTCTAAAGTAGTGCGCCTATTATTCGTAACGATTCCCCCTTCGGGGGCTAGGGGGCTATACCTCGGATCCTGAATTATCCCCATTCGCTCCATTTTAAAAACTTCAATATTTATACAATCAAACTCTTCAGTTACTTTTCCGGTAATGCTGTAAACTCCTTTTCCGCGAAAGCGATATTGATTGTTTACCGGCGGAAAATGTACCGTGTCTATAAAATCGCCATCACGATCTATAAAGTTTCCAAAATACATGTAATCGCCTCTGGAGGTTCTGGTTCTTTTGGTGGTTATTAAATATCCTTCAATGGTGATTGTTTTTCCTATAAATTGCGAAAGTTGCGCTGCCCGTAATTTATTTTCCGAAGCATTTATAAGCAAATCAAAAGGGCTACACAGCGGAAAACCCAACAATTCCATTTCATCAAAAGCGTCTTCCAGCGCGGTGTGGGGAAGGGAAGGGGTTTTGTATTCAATCTTTTTCGGCCTAAAAAGTGTGTAAGTGTTTTCTTCAAAACTCACTTTGTTGATTTTCATATACGCTTCCCAAAGCAGTTCGCGTTTGTTTTTTTCCGTAAAACGAAAAGCGTTTATTTTTATAAGAATTGTTAGTTGTTCCGTTCCGATGGAAACGCGTTCCAAAAAATTGTCTAAACTTTCAAAAGCGCCATTTTTGTCGCGTTCAACAATTATTTTCTCAATGAGTTTAGATTCTAAGGATTGTAAAAAACCAAATCCAATATAAATGTCTTTTCCGTCAATAATAGTTTCACCATAACTGCGATTGATGCAGGGTTGCAGAATATTTCCGCCGTGCATTCGCGCTTCGTGTACATACAGTTCTATACTGTAAAAACCGCCGCCATTGTTAAGGGTAGCCACCATATATTCCAACGGATAGTAAGCTTTCAGAAAAAGACTTTGGTAGCTTTCTACCGCATACGAGGCAGAATGTCCTTTTGCAAAGGCATAACCAGCAAAACTTTCAATTTGCCGCCAAACGTCTGCTGTAAATTTTTCATCTCTTCCCGCATCTTTACAATTATTAAAAAATTGATCTTTCACTTTTTGAAACTCTTCCCGCGATCTAAATTTGCCGCTCATGCCTCTTCGCAACATATCTGCTTCGCCTAAATCTAGACCGCCAAAATGATGCGCTACTTTTATTACATCTTCCTGATAGACCATTACGCCGTACGTTTCGGGCATAATATTTAGTAAAACGGGATGCGCTTCTTTTCTTTTTTCGGGAAAACGGTAGCGCAAAATATATTCGCGCATCATGCCGCTTTTTGCCACGCCCGGCCGTATTACCGAACTTGCCGCCACCAAACCTAAATAATCATCTACTTGCAGCTTGCGAAGCAACATACGCATGGCGGGCGATTCCACATAAAAACAGCCAATTGCCTGCGCGTTACGCAACAGGGTTTTTATTTTTTCGTCTTTCTTAAAACGTTTTATATCGTGAATGTCTAAAGGCGTTATTTTGGGGTGGTTGTATGTAACAATTTCAACGGCTTCTTTTATTTTTCCCAATCCACGCTGACTTAAAATATCGAACTTATAAAGCCCTATGTCTTCTGCAATTACCATGTCAAATTGTGTAGTAGCATAGCCTTTAGGCGGCATAAAAGTAGCAGTGTAATGATGAATTGGTTTTTCGGAAATTAAAATACCTCCTGCATGAATACCTAAATAATTTGGAAATCCTTGTATATATTGACTGTACATAATTACCAATTGCGACAATTTATCCAAGGTTTTAATATTGTAGTTTTGGGTGGAAAGTTTATCTATTTCTTCTTTTGGCAGGCCAAAAACTTTTCCCAATTCGCGAACGGAAGCTTTAAATTTAAAAGTGTTATAAACAGCTATAAGAGCTGTGTTTTTAAATTTTTTAAAAATAAAATCTGTAATATCGTCGCGGTCTTTCCAAGAAAAATCAATATCGAAATCGGGCGGATTTTTTCGGTAAAGATTTATAAAACGTTCAAAATACAGATCTAACTCTACCGGATCTACATCTGTAATTCGCAACAAATAAGCAATAATACTGTTGGCGCCACTGCCACGACCCACGTAAAAATATCCTTTGCTGCGCGCGTATTTTAAAATCTTCCAATTAATTAAAAAGTACGAGACAAAACCTTTTTCTTTTATAATGCCCAATTCTTTTTCTATCCGCACCATCACCCGTTGACCCGGGCGTTTGTAGCGGTAATGTATGCCTGCATACGCCAATTTTTTTAGCAATCGGAAATCCAAATCTTCATTCGTAGTGTACGATTTTTGATTGCAAGTGGTTTCTTTTGAAAAATTAAAAGAAATATGGCAACGTTCTAAAAGTTGCTCGGTGTTTTTAATTAGTTGCGGAAACTCTTCAAAATATTTTTTTAGTTTTTCTTCCGAAATAAACACATCGTTCTCGCTGCTCTGTTCCGAAGTTGGCAATTTGCTAAGCAACATATTATTATCTATGGCACGAAGCAATCTATGTGTATTGAAACCTTTTTTATTTTTGAAGGTAACGGTTTGTAATACCACCAATTTGTGCTGTTTGTTTTTCCAAGGCGAAAATTTTAACCGGTTTATATCTTCAATCTTTACACCGAGAAATTCATTTTCCGAAAGCGTTTCGCCTTTAAAAGAAGCAAAGGGATAAACAACAAATGTATTGGGCATTTGTTTGGCTTTGGCTGGAATTTCAGCACTTTTAGTTCCTTCGGCTTGATGGAGAAATTCAGATAAATATTGGTTTATATTTTGAAAACCAACATTGTTTTCCGCTAAAATTATAAATTGTTGTTTGGCGCCATTTCTAAAATCTACGCCCAAGATTGGTTTTACATTATACTCGGAAGCAATGCGGACAAACTCCAAACAAGCCGAAGTAGAATTTACATCTGTAAGAACCATGCACGTAGCGCTATTTTCCTGTCCCAAACACAGTAAATCGCTTATTTTCAGAGTTCCGAAACGCAGGCTGTAGTAAGTGTGGCAATTTAAAAACATGTGTATTGGATTTATTCCAAAATTATGGAATATTTCCATTAATTAAGTAAAAATTACGAAGAAAATATTTTTTTTACTCGTAGTAGTTGCAATGTGCTTTTAGACTTTGCGTTGCGACTTTTTTTAAAAATAGAAAGTTAAAAAGATGCTGCTTTTTTTGAAATTCGGTAAAAAATGAATGAAGCCACAAACCCTACCGCCGAAAAAATTGCCAACATCCAAAAAACTGTTTGATGTCCTTCTTTTCCCGGCGATGCATCTAAAAAATATCCAATTGCTGGGCCGGCAAAAATTTCGGGAGTATAGCCCATAAAGGATATTATTCCCACCGCCGTTCCTGTTAATGCCAACGGAATATTGCCCTCTTCCATAACAGCAAAATAAAGAACGCGAGCGGCGTACACCCCAACAGCGGTGATTATTATTGAAAGAAAAAATAAGATATCTGTGCCTTCATTTACAATTCCGGAGGAAAAAAGTATTGCTCCAAAAATAGAAAGTATAAAGCCAACACATAAGTAGATAGATGCGCGGGAACGATCTGCAAGAAAACCGATAACAACCCCAACAACGGGGCGAATAAATAATAAGAATGTTCCTGTTTTGGCGGCATCAACTTCATTATACAACATTACATCATTGGCATAAAGTGAAAATATATCGGTTATTTTATAACCTACGTAAGCGCATATTATAATTATCATTAGCAGCCAAACTGCGGGAAGTTTTAAAACTGTTTTTATATTTTTAAAAGTTATTTTATCCAGAGTAGTAGTTTCAGCCTCTTCGTCAACTTTTAGGAAAAAGAATACAATTATTCCTATTAAGGCCACAAGTGCCGAGGAAACATAAATAACATAATGAAAGGCTTTTATTTGTTCCTTTGAAGTTATCTGAATATCTGAAACGAAAAGGGAGAACACAAACACTCCTAGCAACCCAAAGAGCGCTCCTACTAATCCGCGGCCACCGTCTAAAAAGCCAAAAGCTTTTCCTTGGTTTTCGCTACCGCCCCATACCCGAGTAGCCTTTATCATTGCTGACCAAAAAAGAAAGATAGTTGTAAACCCCCAGAAGCCGTAGAGAATCGTTAATGTTTTAAGAGAAGGAGAGTTTGCGTACACCAATCCGCCCAATGCTGTAAGTAATAAAGCTGTGCCCATCAATTTACGGGGCGGGAATCTGTCTGCCAAAGGACCACCAAATAAATAGGAGAAAACGGCTACAATTCCATAAACCGAGAAGCAAAGCCCCAGTTCGGTATTATTAATTTGAAAAACTTCGAGTACCGTTGCCCGAAAGACACGCGCCAATACAAAAGGAAGAATAAAAACAGATTCCCCGGCCAAAATTAGTAACGTAATATAAAGAACGTGTTGACGAGAAATATTTTTCAATGAAGTTATTGTTTGTAAAATGATAGCTTTAGTAAAAGTACAGATTTTAAAAAACTGTTACTGCCGTAAAAACTGTTTACTACTTAATAATATTGGCTGTAAATAGAAGTTAAAAAGAAACCTTGTTAAAAACGAAAGTTCCATTTCCGTCAATAACTTCATAAACGCCAAACGGAACATCTTGGCTTACAATTAAAAAACTACCGTCGTCTTCCAATTGGTTGCGATACGTTGGCTCCTGGGCGAGATATGAAAATAAAATTCGGAAGAGGTTTACGTTTGTTTTTAAGTCAGTGTCAAATTCGGGGACTTCGTTGTTGGGCCACCGTATGGCGAGGGTGGCGGCAAAAATAGAGTTTACAAGGGTAGCGTTTTTTACTTTTCTTTTGAGCTCCCCAGTGTAATTAAAGCCCACATAACCTCCGTGATCTGCAACAATTACAACCAATGCCGAAGGATCGTTTTCGGTGATTAAAGTAATCATCTGGCGTAACCAAACATTTGCTTTTTCGAGATTATCAATGTAATTTTCTCTTTCTATTTCTTTGCCTTCAGAACCGCTTTTGGATACCGGAATATGTCCGGGCAGTATTTTTTCTACAAAATAAAAGTTTGTTTGGTCTTTGTTCGCTACAATGGCTTTTTCCATTTCGGCAACAACATTTACATTCATATCAAACCCGCGCGATAAAAAGGAGAGGTTGTTATAAGCAATGGAGCTGTAATCGTACCCCAATTTTGGTCTGTTAACAATAAGGTATGGCGATTCTATTAACAATGAAGTTTTATATCCATTTTCGTTAAAGATTGAAAGGGTAGCATTGTTGCCAGCAATACTTTTCCGCAAGCCAAATGCTTCTTTTGAACTAGGTTTTGGATTTTTATAATAGTGATGTTTCATTGCAAACATTGAACTATTGGAAGTAACCGTATTGGAATAATTGCTGCGAAAATTTGGATAAATCTTGAAATTATTTTCACTTAAAAAATTTTCAAAAGCACTATTATCTATAGCGTACGGCGGCTTTTTAAGCATATTGGCATTGGCATAGCCATCAGGTTGAATAATATATACGTTTGGTTTTTTCTTAAACTTGGCTTCCAAAATAGTATCCGGAAGTTGTTTCCATTGAGTAGAAAAGTTTAAATTATTAATTATATAAAAACCCAATTGAAATGCCACAATCAGAGCTAACAGATATTGCAGAAAAATAATTTTCTTTAATTGTTTTTTAAGTAAAAGAGCCAGTAGGAACACCAACACTATAACCAGAAGAATAATTTTTTTCTTTGGCCCCAAGATGCTGAAAGTAAGCAAAGACGCAAACCCAACTAAATTTGATAGGGTTAATAACAGTATATAATTTTTGGCTACAAAAGGTATTTTTTTGGAAGCTATTTTTATGCAAATATTAATTGCTACCGGCACTAATAAAAAAAACGCCACAAAAAAGTATAACTGGCCCAAAGAATCCACCAAAGTGAAATTGGAATAATAATTATAAATAAAAGGATAAAGCCCCGTTGCCAGGCCAACCACCACGGGATTCGTGCTTCTAAAGCGTTTTTTCATTTTGTATTATTAATGGGGAAGTAAAGCTACTAATAAAATTCTTGAAGTTGAATTCTGACATCCTGTCATAATCATTCTGCTGGCACAATCATTGACTTATAGAACTCGAAAATACGAATACACACAATAAATTATAAACAACAAACAATAATATTATGAGTAAAATAATTGGAATAGACTTAGGTACAACCAACTCCTGCGTTGCCGTAATGGAAGGTAGCGAGCCAGTAGTTATTCCGAATGCTGAAGGAAAAAGAACTACACCTTCTGTAATTGCATTTGTGGAAGGCGGCGAAATTAAAGTTGGTGACCCTGCAAAGCGTCAAGCTGTTACCAACCCTACAAAAACCATTAGCTCTATTAAGCGGTTTATGGGAAACAAATATTCTGAATCTAAAGTTGAAACAGAATATTCATCGTATAAAGTGGTAAAAGGAGATAACGATACCGCCCGTGTAGATATTGACGGTCGTTTATATACGCCACAAGAATTAAGCGCTATGATTCTGCAGAAAATGAAGAAAACTGCAGAAGACTATTTAGGGCAAGACGTTACCCGTGCGGTAATTACCGTTCCTGCGTACTTTAATGACAGTCAGCGCCACGCAACCAAAGAAGCAGGCGAAATTGCTGGCCTAAAAGTAGAGCGAATTATAAACGAACCAACTGCTGCGGCACTTGCTTACGGACTTGATAAAAAAGGAACCGACCAAAAAGTTGTAGTTTTTGACTTTGGTGGAGGTACCCACGACGTTAGTATCCTAGAATTGGGCGACGGGGTTTTTGAAGTACTCGCTACAGATGGCGATACCCACTTAGGTGGTGATGATGTAGACCAGAAAATCATTAACTGGTTGGCAGATGAGTTTAAGGCCGAAGAAGATTTTGATCTTCGCAATGACCCAATGGCACTGCAACGTTTAAAAGAAGCTGCCGAAAAAGCAAAAATTGAACTTTCTTCTGCAGCCCAAACCGAAATTAACTTGCCATACGTTACTGCTACTGCTAGCGGCCCAAAACACTTAGTTAAAACATTAACACGTGCAAAGTTTGAGCAGTTAATAGACGATTTGGTAAAAAGAACAATGAAGCCTTGTGAAACAGCAATGAAAGCTGCTGGCTTAACTAAAAGCGATATTGACGAAGTAATACTTGTAGGAGGTTCTACCCGTATTCCCGCGGTGCAGGAAGCTGTTGAAAAATTCTTTGGAAAAAAACCCCACAAAGGAGTAAACCCGGATGAAGTAGTGGCCATAGGAGCTGCAATTCAAGGTGGAGTTTTAACTGGAGATGTAAAAGACGTGCTGCTTTTAGATGTAACGCCACTTTCTCTTGGAATTGAAACTATGGGAGGAGTTATGACTAAATTAATTGAAGCCAATACAACAATTCCTACCAAGAAAAGTCAGATATTCTCTACTGCGGCAGACAATCAGCCAAGTGTTGAAATTCACGTACTGCAAGGTGAGCGTCCGATGGCAAACGACAACAAAACAATTGGTCGTTTTCACTTAGACGGAATTCCACCCGCACAACGAGGTACGCCACAAATTGAAGTAACTTTTGATATTGATGCCAATGGTATCATTAAAGTAAGTGCTACAGATAAGGCTACCAACAAATCGCAAGACATCCGTATTGAAGCTTCTTCTGGATTAACCGAAGAAGAAATCAAAAAGATGAAAGCAGATGCAGAAGCAAATGCCGAAAGCGACAAAGCTGCGAAAGAAAAAGTAGACAAACTAAATGAAGCTGATGGAATGATCTTCCAAACTGAGAAACAACTTTCGGAATTTGGCGACAAATTATCTGATGATAAAAAGAAGCCAATTGAAGAAGCATTGGAAGAATTGAAAAAAGCTTACGAATCTAAAGATGTTGCAACTATTCAACCTGCTTTAGATAAAATAAACGAAGCTTGGAAAACTGCTTCAGAAGAAATGTACAAAGCCCAAGCAGAACAGCAAGGTGCCCCAACCGGTGATGCCGGAGAAGGAGCAGAGCAAGGTAATGCCGGCAACTCTGAAAACAGTGATGTTGAAGATGTAGATTTCGAAGAAGTTAAGTAGCCTTTACTGAGCGAAATTGAAGTATAGATTTTGAAGAAGTGAAATAAGTTTCTTTAAATAGTTAAATGCAAAAACCGCAATCTTAATTGGTTGCGGTTTTTTTTGTAATGTGTTGCTCCAACTAGCAAGCTAAAACAATTTGCTTATCTTTCTTCAAAATAATAATGTATGGATAATATCTCTACCATCATCCTTGCCGGGTCGCTTATAGTCATTATGTTAGGAATGGGGCTCACTTTACGAGGCTCAGATTTTAAAAGAATATTTCGCTATCCAAAAGCTATTTTTATTGGGTTAACCAATCAATTACTTCTGTTGCCAATCATTGGTTTTGGTGTTACGTTGCTTTTCCCAATGCAGCCCGAAATTGCAATCGGCGTCATGATTTTGGCAGCTTGTCCGGGTGGACCTACTTCAAATTTAATTTCGCATTTGGCAAAAGCAGATTTAGCTCTTTCGGTCACGTTGACGGCTTTTAGTAGTTTAATTACTATTTTAACGATTCCGTTTATAGTGAATTTTGCCTTGGAATATTACATGGGTGTTGGGCAAGTGGTAGAACTAAATGTACTTTCAACGATTATCCAGATTTTTGTGATTGTTGTTATTCCTATTGCTACTGGAATGCTGGTGCGCAAGTATCGCCCACATTTTGCCGATAAAATGGCAAAGCCAGTGCGTATAGCTTCAGGCGCAGTACTGGGGTTAATTATTGTTGGCTTGGTAATTAAAGAAAGAACCAATTTTGTTTCCTATTTTGAGCAAGCAGGAGTTGCTGCCTTGGTATTGAATGTCATAACGATGGTTTTAGGGTATTTTTCAGCAAAACTGTTTGGGTTAAGTAAAGAAGCAGCACGTTCAATCTCTATTGAATCGGGAATTCAAAATGGTACATTGGCTATTACAATTGCAGTAGTATTGCTCCATAATGCTTCCTTTGCAATTGTACCAGCAGTATATAGTTTATTAATGTTTTTAACAGGAGGTGTAATAATTTATCTTTTTAATAGAAAAGCAACGTAGGTTTTTTTTCAATAGTTTAAAAAGAGAAACTTGCCATTAAATTTAAAAGCAATTTAATTTAAAATAAGCACACTAGTATTCACTAATAACCCTTTTAAAATAGAAATAAAAAAAGCGACCAGTGAAGGTCGCTTTTCGGAAGTGAGGGAATTTGAGGTATTGAGTTAATCTGCATTTTCATCCCTCTCCACGGCTATAATAGCTTCAGAAGATTTTGTTTGGAATGGTGAGTTCATTAAATTTAATTTTGAACCGGTGTTGGATAGCACTATAATTGAAAAATCGTTTGGATTGGTAAATTCGTTTTCTGCTACAACCAATTCTTTTAAAAACGGGCAATTTGCCAAGCCTTTAGGTAAGGGGCCAGTTAAGCCGTTGTCAAACACGTTAAAAACTTCTATTTGCTTAAGGTTCGTTACACTTTCTGGTACCGTTCCTGTTAATTGATTACTACTTAAATGTAATTGCTTTAATTTTGAAAGTTGGCCAATAGATTCTGGAATTCTTCCGCTAAGCGACGTAGCATTCAGCGCCAAAACTTCTAAATTACTAAGATTTCCTAACTCATCAGGAAGCGTGCCTTCAATTGGATTAAAGGATAATTCAAGCGTTTTTAAGTTTTGAAGTTGTCCAATTGAAGAAGGAAGCGTACCGTTTAAATTATTAAAAATTAAATCTATAGCAGTAATTGTATTGTTTTCTATTGTTACTCCATGCCAAGTAGATACTGGAGCATTAAGATTCCATTTCGTATTCCACTTTTGTCCGTTGGTAGCTGTATATAGATCTAAAAGAACAGATTTTTCTTGTTTGCTTATTTCGGCCATTGCAACAGATGCAACAAATAAACAAATACAGGTTAGTAGTGTAGGTTTCATAAGTAGCTGATTTAAAAATTAAGGCATTGTAAAATAACGCGAATTGAAGTTTAAATACAAATTTATTCGACGAAATGCACAAATTTTTTAAATCATTTCTGAAATTTTTAGTAAAAAGGGCTTGTTTACTTCATGGGTACCGTTAAATACTTCAATCTTTAAACGATCTTTAAAGAGATTAGTGCCTTTTAAATATTCCTCGGTTTTTCGCGCTTCGGTAATATATTCATCGTTGTTGCCGTATAAATATAATACCTGCGCATGTTCATTTAAGAAATTAAAATCCTTCGGTTGTAATTCGTTGGGAATACCTCCCGAATGCAATACCAAAACATTGCATTGTAGTTTTCGTCTGGCTACCCATCGTGTGGCGATAGACACGCCTTGAGAGTAACCTAAGACTATAAGATTGGGGATGGGGCCAGAAAGTTCCTTTTTAAATACTGCATCAACATAATTTAAAATATTCTCTGTTTCAGTAACGGTGTTTTCACGGGTTAGCCAAGAGGCGCCAATATGTTTAAAACGCTTATCCTGATAATATTTTGAAGGCGCTTGAGGCGCAATAATATAGTTTTCTTCGGCATTTAATTCAGAAAAATAGTTAATAAAATATTTGCTTAAGTAGCCCATCCCGTGAAAAACTATCCACACATTTTTAGTTTTGTCTGTTAACCTATTCAAAGTGTGGTAAGTATTGGTGCTGGTGTACGAAACCTCTTTTTGGATGCTCATTTTGTTTGTTTCAATTTTGTATTTTTACAAATGTAAACCAATACTATGAAGTACACTAACCAGGAAATTTTGGCTGCATGTAATAAGATGTGCCAAAACACCTTAATGGAAACCCTGAATATAGAATTTACCCAAATTGGCGATGATTTTTTAATTGCTAAAATGCCTGTAACTCCCAGAGTACATCAGCCCGACGGAGTTTTGCATGGCGGTGCTTCTGTTGCTCTCGCCGAAAGTGTGGGAAGTGCGGGCGCCTATTTTTTTCTAAATTCCGATGAAGTTACTATTCGCGGAATTGAAATTGCCGCCAATCATGTAAAAAGCATTCGTGATGGCTATGTTTATGCTCACGCCAGTATAATACATAAAGGCCGAACAACGCAACTATGGCAAATTAAAATAACCAATGAGGACGGGGCCCTTATTTCTCTCATTAAACTTACAACGATTGCTTTACCCAATAAAAAATAATGGACCTACAGCTATTTACCCAAAAAATTTCAGCACATTTTAAAAACGAATTACCGTTCGTGCTTTTTTCGCTGCCACAAGAAAATACAATTACTGCCTTGATACAGCAGTCTAGTGTGCTTTATAAATCTGACGAGTTTTCAGCAAACGGATTTATTTTCGCTCCGTTTAAATTTGAAGGTGAAGCATTTTTTATACCTGAAAGCGATTCGGAAAAAATTACTTGTGAATTTACCAAAACATCGTTTCAAATGGAGCCTGTGGCTATTGCTGAAAACGATGTAGAAAAGTACGAGTATATAGCATTAGTTGAAAAAATAATTGAACATATTAAAAAGCGGAAAGCAAAAAAAATTGTTGCTTCACGTTCCAAAGATCTAAACTTAGATCACTTTTCAATTGATACACTGTTAACTCGGTTATTTTCGGCATATCCTTCGGCTTTTTGCTATATCTGGTATCATCCAGAAACTGGCTTTTGGTGCGGTGCAACGCCGGAAACCTTGGTTCAAATTACAAACGATACTTTTAAAACGATGGCTTTGGCAGGAACCCAACCTTATACCGCTAACGAGGTAAGTTGGGGGCCAAAGGAACTTGATGAGCAACAATTGGTAACAGATGCCATAACTACCAATCTACAGCGCGTAACATCGCTTTTAAAAGTGTCTAATCCCTATACTTATCAGGCAGGGCCGTTACTGCATCTAAAAACCGATATTTCGGGCGTTTTGCGTAGTAGAAAAACAACGCTTACTAAAATTGCTGCTGCGGTTCATCCAACTCCTGCAGTCTGTGGTGTTCCTCAAAAATATGCCAAACAATTCATTATAGAAAATGAAGGGTACGATCGCACGTTTTATACCGGCTTTTTAGGTCCAATTCAGGAAAACGGAAATCGTGCAATGCTTATGGTAAATTTGCGATGCATGAAGATTGATAACAACACGGCACACATTTTTGTAGGTGGCGGCATTACTATAGGTTCCAAACCTATGGACGAATGGCAGGAAACACAAAATAAACTACAAACTATGCTACAAGTATTGTCACCAATGCTCTAATATTTTTGGCGTCTTCGTACCTTTGTAATCCATGATATTTTCAAATAATATTCTTTCGCAAACTCTTGTTCAACTATGTTTGGATAAAGGGGTAAACCATATAGTTATTTCTCCCGGTTCTAGAAACGCACCTCTAACTATTGGGTTTGGCAATCATTCTGAATTTAAGTGTTTTAGTATCGTTGATGAGCGATGCGCGGCATTTTTTGCCTTGGGAATGGCGCAACAACTAAAAAAACCGGTAGCCGTTGTTTGTACATCGGGTTCGGCGTTGCTCAATTATTATCCGGCGGTTGCAGAAGCATTTTACAGTGATATTCCATTGGTGATTCTTGCAGCCGATAGACCTGCGGACCGAATTGATATTGGCGATGGACAGACTATCCGACAACAAAACGTTTTTGAAAACCATATACTTTACAGTGCAAATTGTATAGAGGGTGAAGAATTCCAAATAAAAAATGAAACCGAAATAAACATAGCGCTCAATACTGCAATTGAGTTAAAAGGCCCAGTGCATATTAACTTACCGTTTTCTGAACCCTTGTACAATACAACCGAAACGCAATTAATCTGGCCACAAAATGTGTTAGCGCGAAAGTCAAATTTTAGTTTAGATGAAAGTTTAAATCCTTTTATTAAACAGTGGAACGATAGCAAAAGAAAAATGATTCTCGTAGGGGTTTTAGATCCAAATAGTGTGGAACAACGCTTTGTTCAGCAACTGGCCAAGGATAAAAGTGTTTTGGTTTTAACTGAAACTACTTCAAATCTGCATAATGCACATTTTATTTCGGCGATTGACCAGCTAATAACACCCTTAACCACTGAGGATTTTAAAAAACTTCAGCCAGATATTTTATTGACTTTTGGTGGGATGGTTGTCTCCAAAAGAATAAAGGCCTTTCTTCGTAACTATGCGCCCAAGGCGCATTGGCACGTTGATGCGAAAAAAGCCTACGATACTTATTTTGCGCTAAAGCATCATTTTAAAACAACTATTAATAATTTCTTTGCAGAATTTCTTCCGAATACAATTGAAGTACAAAGCAATTATCAAACTCAATGGCTAAAAATCAGGGAGCATAGATTGCTGCGCCATAGAACATATGAAAGCGAAATTCCATATTCAGATTTTATGGTTTTTTGTGAAATATTTCATCTTCTTCCGCAAAATATCCAGTTGCAATTAAGTAATAGTGCTACGATTAGATATGCACAGCTATTTAATATTTCGCCTTCGATTAGCGTGTTTTGTAATCGCGGCACGAGTGGTATTGACGGAAGTACAAGTACGGCGATAGGAGCGGCATTGGCTTCAAAATTGCCTACAATTTTTATTACTGGCGATCTAAGTTTTTTCTACGATAGCAATGCCCTTTGGAATAATTACATTCCACAAGATTTTAAAATAATTGTAATAAACAATGGAGGTGGTGGTATTTTTAGAATTCTTCCCGGTGAAAAAAACACCGAACTATTTAATACTTATTTTGAAACAAAACATAACTTAAATGCCAAGCAGCTTTCAAAAATGTACAATATAAAGTATGAAAGTGTTGAAAAGAAAGACGAATTAAAGGTAAAACTAAATGCATTTTTAAACAAAAAGGAAGGACCGGCATTGTTAGAAATATTTACACCTGCTACAATAAACGATAATGTACTGTTGGATTACTTTAAATTTATTTTATAAATTGTTTACCCCAGATTGCGGCTAAGGTAAGATCGTCAAAAACGGCAAAAGGTTTTTTGCAGAATTTAGATTCCAATTCAGCATTACTTCGTGCTATATCGCTATAGGCAACTACTACCATAGCCTTTAATGTAGTTACTTTGTTTAAATATTTGTAATCCGTAGGTTTTACAGAATACGATTGTACACGATGCGCAATATAAACCCAAGGTTTAGTGCCAAGGTACGCAAGCCCCTGCAATAATGTTGAAAACCCACTTTTGTGAGAAACAGTAGTACCTTCCTTTGCCTCAACAACAACTATATTTCCGTAAAAATATATTATGCCAATATTGGTTTCCAATACTTTTTCGAGCTTGAAATTTGATGGAAGATTATGTGGTGGATTTAAGTTCATTTCGGATGTGAATGTACATTTTAAGTTTGATATGTATCCTAGGTATCAAACAATTTTTTTCTGACAAAATACAGTACCTTTGCAACTATGATAAAATTGGGTGAATACAATACTTTAGAAATTCTTCGGGAAACAGAACCGGGGCTATATTTAGGCGATACAGAGGAAAACGTGGTGCTTTTACCGCATAGATATAAGCCAGAGCAATACGAAATTGGCGATGAAATTTCGGTATTTATATATTTGGATAATGAAGAGCGGCCAATAGCTACTACACTCGATCCTTTTCTTCAACTAAATACTTTTGGTTATTTGCATTGTAGCGACGTTACCGAATATGGCGCTTTTATGGATTGGGGTCTGGAAAAACAACTTTTTGTACCGTTTAAAGAGCAAGCCCGGCCAATGAAAAAAGGCAATTGGTATATAGTATATTTATATATTGATGAAAAAACAAATCGTTTGGTTGGCAGCAGCAAAACAAACCATTTTCTTCAAAATGAGAACTTATCGGTTGAACCGTTTCAACAAATAGATATTTTAGTAACGCATTTAACCGAAAAAGGTGCAAATGTAATTGTTAACGGCCAACACAAGGGACTTATTTATATTGAAGATATTTTCGAAGATATACGAACTGGCGATAAAATGAAGGCTTTTATTAAAAAAATCCGCCCCGATAATAAAATTGATATCGTCCTACAAAGGCCAGGTTATAAAAGTATCGAACCAAATGCAAACTTTATTCGAGAAGAATTGGAGGCTGCAGGCGGTTTTTTACCGCTTCACGATAAATCTGATCCAGATACCATTAAAAACATGCTGGGAATGAGCAAGAAAAGTTTTAAAAAGGCAATCGGGACGCTTTATAAGGACAAGCAAATTGTAATTAAAGAAGATGGAATTGAGTTAATTTAATTCCGTTTTTCTTCAAACTCGGGACAGTCTACCCGTATGGCCTCTGGCGCTAATGGTTGTTGAAGATATTCGCAATAATCTTTGCCATTTTTTTTAGTATAGAATTTACAAGCGAAACAGGTGCGCTGTACACTTATAATGCCGCTTTTATTCAGATTGTAAATAAGTTTTACAATAGCTTCATAAACCGTTTGAAGCTGCTCGTTATCAAAACTATCAAATTGTTTTTTTATGGGATTGGCATAGTTTTCGGTTACAGAAACCAATTCTTTTCCCTTTGCAGAAAGTACGATAAGATAGCTTCTACTGTCGGGTTTTGAATAGTCTTTTAAAATCAGTTTTTTCTTCTCCAAGGATTTTACGGCATCACTAATGGTAGGTTTTGTAACATCAAATTCCTTAGCCAGATAACTAACTGTACAAAGTGAACTTTCGTGATAGGCAATAAAAATTAGTATTTGAATCTGTATTGGGCTCACACCAGATTTTTTGGCTTCGGCCCAGAGTAGGGTTCGGAAAACTTCCGATATCCGTTCAAGACCAACCACTATTTTATTGCTCACACTTTCTTGCTGAAAGAAGGTATCAAAAACGCTTTTTTCCATAATAATGCCTGTTAAGAATTGAGGCTTAACAGGCAAAGTTAGTATTCCTAATTATTTATTTCAACTTTTAAGTACAGTTTTCCATTTCTAAAATATAAAAACCCATGGTGTGGATTGCTGTTGTTACTTCGGGAGTAGCATTTTCTACGTGACAGAAATTACATTTTTTGGAATTTAAACTTCCAGTTTTAAAAGGTTTGCTGGCTAAATACTGTTTTCCAAAAGCGTAAATTTGGTTTTCATTTTCTAGTGCTGCAGGTACCAAAATATCAAAATGCATTTGCAATCCGTCCGGTCTTGCTACATAAGTGTCCCAAACTGCTATTTTCATAATCAATTGTTTTTAACAGTATAGGGTAATGATAAATTTCCACTTGCCACACTGTAAACATTATACACGCCGAGCATTGGCTTATCCATATTTTCAGTGTTTACCTGCATATATGCCGCTACGCCATCATAATTGAAATTGGACTGGTTATTTATTCTGTACTTCGGAACTACCACTTTAATTATGTTGTTCATGGCTTTTACTCCATAGCCCGGAGAGTCCATATACATTGGCATTCCAGGATTTGTGGGTGGTAGCTTTACGGTTGTGTCGCCTTTTTTAAATTGCTTTACCGCAAGTCCACCTTCCACTCTTTTATCTTCAACCAAAATTACCCAATGGGGATGCCAAATTACACCATCATTATCGTAGCGAGTATCCATATTTTCATCCCATAGCGGAGTGTCGTCAAAATCTGGGTGGGAAGTAAGGGCCAAGGCAACAATTCCGTTCGTTTCACTAAAACCTACATCAGTAGATTTTAACGAAGTGGGGAATACATATCCCAAGACGGGAGCGCCATTCATCTTTCCGGCGGGGGTTGGCGTTGTTGCACCTGCTGTTCCCGCCACTGTTATTTCCCAAACTAAAACATCTAATTGGGTATGATTTATAACCTCGGCCTTTGTGATTTTAAAATCATTATTATCATATTCCGAATTTTGTGTACGGGCATGTGTAGCCAGTAAAAGCATTACTATTATAAATATTGGTTTTTTCATTTTTTTGTTGTTTTAATACAAAGGCTTTCGAAAGAATACCTTTGTAGGGTTAATTAATTTTTTAAATCTGCCATGGAGGCACCATAATTTATGTGTAATACATTGCCGGTAGGCGTAACCAGAGCTGGAACAGATTTTACTCCTAGATTTTCGGCAACCTGTATTTTTGATTTGTCTTCACCTAAATGCACTACTTCAATAGAAGTAGGATCCATCAGTTCTAGAATTTCAACTTCGGCACTTACACATACGGGACAACCGGCGTGGTAAAAAATAGACTTTTTCATAATTAAAACGTATTTAAAGATTAAAGCAATATTGCTTGGACAAATATAGTAAGGAATCCTAACTAAATAAAATATAATTGAATTTTTTTTTACGGTGAATGTTTTGGGTGAAAGAATTCACCCAAATATAAGTGCATATAAAGTGGAAGGGAAGAGGTATTGCGTTATTGCGAATACGGTCCGTAGGCGCCATACCCTACATAAAAACCGCCTCGCCGTGACGGCCGTTGATAAAAACCGTACGAGTAGGGCATAAGTTCAGGTCTTAAATAGCCACGAGATTCTTTATAAGAAATATTTTTAACCGCGGTAGAACCATCGGCACTATAACTGCTATTGCCTCCATAAATGCCATATTCTCTGGGATCCAATGAGATTTTTAAATCAGACTTTACATAATTTTCATTGGCTGCCATAGCATCGTACATGCTCACTGCTTCCCGGTAGTTATTCTTGTTTAGTTTAAAGGATGGAAGTGTATTCGAAGAGTTTGTTGAAAATTCTGAATTGGCAAAAGGTACCGTAATTAAACGCTCTAATTCGGGCAACTTCACGAAGTCTAATTTATTTTTATTGCTTTCAAAATCCAACTGTGCCGAGGCAATCAGCGGAAAAAGTACAATAAAAGTGAATAGCTTTTTCATCGCGACAAATATATCAAATTTTAAGCCAATTTAAACTTGCCGTTCAATTGTATGTTACAAACTTAACTTTTTAGCCGTATCTTTAGGAAGAGCATCTTTATGAACGGTTATGCTAATTGTCTTTAACCGCATGTACGCTTCGCTAAAATACACGTAACCTCCGTTGGCAACCCTTGATTCATCAGATCCCCAGCTATTTTTTACTTTATAATATTTGGTGCCGTTTTGATCGTGAAGTAACCCCGTAATATGCATTAAATGATCGTCTGTAGTATTGTAATTTTCAAACTCCTGTTGACGGTATTGTTGAGTAATATCTTTTTCGGGATAAATACTGTGTAGCGCTTTTAAAGTGTTTTCAGCATTTTCTGGCACAACGGCTACACCATCTTTTGATGAAAAGGCACGTTCACTTACATCACAATCCAATTCAACAGTAAAACCATTTTGCAAAGCATTATCAATGGTAGATATTAGCTCGTTTAGCGGAACATTGTAAAAACTTCCGTTGCTCCAATTATCTGGAATATTCAAAATAAATTTAGAATAGAATGGCGCATGTGTAAAGCTGGTAATATTTATATAATCCGTTGGTACAATTTTGGTCATTTTTAAAAAACTTTCCGGAGTATACTGTTTTCCTTCAAAAGTAAAGTTGGTAATGTTTTTGCCGATGTACACATCCAGAACACCTTCAATTGCCGCACGCCATTTTGGGCTTAAGTTTCTACCGGGATTGTCTATATAGGTTTTTAACATTGCTTCGAGTACCGCAACCATTTCGGCGTGGTTGTATTTGGTTTCTCCCTCAGATAGACCATTAAATGCTATTTCGGGTACCAAACCATTTTTTTTAATCGAATTAATAACGTCGTGTGCCAAACCCCCTTCGCCAAATTGTGCTTTTCCTTGGCGCATAATAAAATTTTCAGCCTTTAGTGGGTAGGTGTTTCGCACTTGGTACATTTCGCTAAGATCTATATTTTTTCCGGTGAGCCTAATAATTTCACTCTCCAAAAATGAAGTACTACTAAAACTCCAGCAAGTTCCGGTAATACCTTGGCTTAATACGGGTGTTGTTTCAAGATCGGTGACGGTTGTAAATTTGTAAATTTCTTGTGATGAGAGTGTTACTGTGAAGAGTAATACGAAGAATAGAATAAAATGTTTCATTGTATATGCCTGGCCGAGCGCAGTCTAGACCATAATGTAATTTATAAGTTAATACGACCGCCCGACTGCACTCGAGACGTCATTGTATAATTTAAGAGTATGATTTCATATATTTACGCTAAAATAACAAATATGATTTCACCCAACTGGAAAACAGCAAAAGAATATACAGATATAACCTATAAAAAAGCAAATGGCGTAGCGCGAATTGCATTTAACAGGCCTGATGTGCGCAATGCGTTTCGGCCAAAAACAACCGCCGAATTACTTGATGCTTTTCACGATGCGCAAGAAGATACATCTGTTGGAGTGGTATTGTTATCTGCGGAAGGTCCATCATCTAAAGATGGGGTGTATAGTTTCTGTAGCGGTGGCGACCAAAAGGCGCGTGGCCACCAAGGATATGTAGGCGATGACGGCTATCACAGGTTAAATATTCTGGATGTACAACGATTAATCCGTTTTATGCCGAAGGCGGTTATTTGTGTAGTTCCGGGATGGGCAGTGGGCGGCGGGCACAGCTTACACGTGGTCTGCGATTTAACCCTAGCAAGTAAGGAACACGCTATCTTTAAACAGACCGATGCCGACGTTACCAGTTTTGACGGTGGTTACGGAAGTGCTTACTTGGCCAAAATGGTAGGGCAGAAGCGAGCCCGTGAAATCTTTTTCCTTGGAAGAAATTATTCTGCACAGGAAGCTTTTGAAATGGGAATGGTTAATGCCGTAATTCCACATGATGAATTAGAAGATACAGCTTATGAATGGGCGCAGGAAATTCTTGCGAAAAGCCCAACTTCCATAAAAATGCTGAAATTTGCCATGAACCTAACCGATGACGGCATGGTTGGGCAACAGGTTTTTGCAGGTGAAGCAACGCGCCTTGCCTATATGACCGATGAGGCCAAAGAGGGGCGCGATGCTTTTCTAGAAAAACGAAAGCCTAATTTTGATAAGAAGTGGTTGCCGTAGCTCGTTATATTTTTTTAAAGTTGATATTGATGCGACAGTAAAATTCGCAGACCTTAAATAATTATTTATTTCCATAAGCATCCGCGTGCACATTTTTAACCGCACGCCCGCTCGGGTCATTCATGTTCTTAAAACTCTCATCCCAATCTAACGCTACTTGACTGCTACAAGCCACACTTGGCACGCTTGGTACTGTTAGAGCTGCAGCATCGCTTGGAAAATGTTCTTCAAAAATGGTTCGGTAATAAAACTCTTCTTTACTTGTAGGAGTCTGTATCGGGAATCTATAATGAGCATTTGCTATTTGATCATCGGTCACTTTTTCATTGACCATTTCTTTTAAGGAATCGATCCAACTGTAACCCACCCCATCACTAAATTGCTCTTTCTGCCGCCACGCTACCTCTTTCGGCAACATATCGCCAAAAGCCTCGCGGAGGACCCACTTTTCCATTGCCTGTTTATCCTGTGGAGTTTTTTGTCCGGCAAGTATCATTTTATCTTTTGGGTTTAACCGCATAGCAACATCCATAAATTCCTTATCGAGAAAAGGAACACGGCCTTCAATACCCCAAGAAGCTAGAGATTTGTTGGCACGTAAGCAGTCATACATATGTAGTTTGTCTAATTTTCGTACGTTTTCTTCGTGAAAATCTTTAGCCGATGGCGCCTTATGGAAATATAGATATCCACCAAAGATTTCGTCAGCACCCTCGCCTGATAATACCATTTTTATACCCATTGCCTTAATAGCACGCGCCAATAAGAACATTGGGGTGGAGGCGCGAATGGTAGTTATGTCGTAAGTTTCAACGTGATAAATAACATCTTGTATTGCATCAAGGCCTTCTTGGACAGTAAAATTTATTTCGTGGTGTACTGTGCCTAAATGTTCAGCAACTTTTTGGGCGGCAGCCAAATCGGGTGATCCGTCTAAGCCTACAGCAAAGGAATGCAGTCTTGGATACCAAGCACCTTCGGTGTCGCCAGATTCTATACGTTTATCGGCGTACTTTTTAGCCAACGCAGAAGTAATGGAAGAATCTAAACCTCCGGAAAGCAAAACTCCATAGGGCACGTCGCTCATTAACTGTCTTTTTACGGCGGCATCCAATGCTTCTCGCAAATCGCTTATACTTGTTTCATTTTCTTGTACAGCGTTAAAATCCATCCAATCGCGGGTCCACCATTGTTTTAATTGTTCATCACTGCTGTGTAAATAATGACCGGGAGGGAAAAGTTCAATTTTAGTACAAAAGCCTTCCAGTGCTTTTAATTCGCTGGCGATATAAAATGTTCCATCTTTATCCCAGCCCATATAGAGCGGGATAATTCCCATGTGGTCTCGAGCTATTAAATATTCATTCTTTTCTGCATCATATAACGCAAATCCAAATATTCCGTTGAGCTCATCTAAAAGTGAAACTCCCTTTTCCCTATAGAGCGCTAAAATTACCTCGCAGTCACTTTTTGTCTGGAAGTTGTATTTTCCAACAAATTGCTTGCGCAATTCCAAATGATTGTAAATTTCACCGTTCGCGGCCAAAACCAGCTTTTTGTCTTCAGAAAATAACGGTTGTTTACCTGAAGTGGGATCTACAATTGCCAGGCGTTCGTGTGCCATAATGGCTTTTTTGTTGCTAAAAATTCCACTCCAGTCTGGACCGCGGTGTCTTAATCGTTTTGCCATGGTTAGTAATTGCGGCCTTAATTCTTCTGAAGGCCGTTTTAAATCGAATGCACATACAATTCCACACATAATTTTATAATTTAAATGGTTAGTTTCTTTTTAAATTCATCAGCACTACCTAGAACTGTTTATTTTGAACTCGGCTGAGCTAAGTCGAAGCCAAAAAAAAAGCCCGTCAGGAAAAACCTGACGGGCCGTATATCGCGACAAGTTTTTGTTACGGCAGCTCGTTATTATTAATATTTAAACTTAAATGTAACATATACTTGTTTTTGTTTTACTTGTGAATTACGAATGTAGAATAATTATTTTAAACCAACGCAATTCTTTTTTATATATTTTGAAATTTAATTATCGAAGTTTTGGAAACTTTGAAGGATTGGCTTCGTGCATAATTTCATAAACTTTTTCATAAACATCCTCTACAGAGGGTTTGGTAAAATAGTCGCCATCGGTTCCATAGGGTGGACGGTGATCTTTCGCGGCTAGTGTTTGTGGTTTGCTATCTAGGTATTTATATCCGCCCTGTACTTCAATTACTTGGTTAAGAATATAGGCCGAGGCGCCCCCTGGCACATCTTCATCTATAACTAGCAATCTGTTGGTTTTGGCCACACTTTTCACCAAATCGTGATTTATGTCTAGCGGTAATAGCGATTGTACGTCTATTACTTCGGCATCAATTCCGGCTTGCAATAGCTCCTTGGCAGCTTCCTCAACTATTCTTAACGTACTTCCGTATGAAACTAACGTAATATCGGTACCTTTCTTAATTGTTTCAACTACCCCAATTGGTGTTCTAAAATCGCCCAAATTGTTGGGCATTTTTTCTTTTAAGCGGTAGCCGTTTAAGCATTCTATTACCAATGCAGGCTCATCTGTTTCTAAAAGTGTATTATAAAACCCGGCGGCCTTTGTCATATTTCTTGGCACTAGTACATACATACCTCGCAACAGGTGAATTAGACCACCCATTTGAGAGCCACTATGCCAGATTCCTTCCAATCTATGGCCACGAGTACGCACAATAAGCGGTGCTTTTTGAGTGCCATTGGTTCTATAGCGAACCGTCACCAAATCGTCGCTCATTATTTGTAAACAGTACAAAATATAATCTAAATACTGAATTTCAGCAATAGGGCGAAGGCCTCGCATGGCCATTCCAATACCTTGCCCAAGAATGGTTGCTTCTCGAATGCCCGCATCGGCAACCCGAAGTTCTCCATACTTATCCTGCATTCCTTCCAAACCTTGGTTTACGTCGCCAATTGTACCGCTGTCTTCCCCAAAAATTAATACTTCTGGATGTTTTTCAAAAATGGCGTCAAAATTGTCGCGCAGCACTACACGTCCGTCAACATCTTCTGCATCTTGGGCATATGTAGGAGCTACTTCTGCAATAGTTTTGGCATTTTCTTTTGCTTCGGAATATAAATGTGTGCTGTATTTAGGTTGAATAAGTTCAAAATAATTAGCAATCCAATCTTGAAGTTGTTTCTTTTCTGTTGATTCTTCACCAGTTACGTAACGCAATGCCTTTCTGGCCGATGCGAGAATATTTCTGCGCAATGGTTCTTTTTCGGCGGCCAGTTCATTTTTTATTTTTTCAATAAAGTTTTTATTGGCACTGTTTTCAGCTAAATTACCAAGAAGGAGAACGGCTTCTTCCTGCTCGGTTTTCTGTGGCGATACAAATGCCTCCCAAGCTGCTTTTTTACCGTCGCGAACTTGTTTTTTTATCTCTTTTTCAATAGCTTCCAAAGTTTCTTCCGTAGCAATATCACTTGCAATCATCCATTCGCGCATTTTAGCGTTGCAATCGTATTCTACCTCCCATGCTAGGCGTTCCTTGCTTTTATAGCGTTCGTGAGAGCCGCTGGTACTGTGGCCTTGGGGCTGTGTTAGTTGTTGTACGTGAATTAAAACCGGCACGTGTTCGTCGCGCGCAATCTGTGAGGCGCGACTGTAAACGTCTATAAGTTCAGAATAGTCCCAACCATTTACCCGTATAATTTCATACCCTTTTTCATCTTCGGTACGTTGGAAACCTTTTAAGATTTCAGAGATGTTTTCTTTGGTAGTTTGGTGTTTTGCGTGAACGGAAATTCCATATTCGTCATCCCAAACGCTCATAACCATTGGTACTTGTAAAACGCCAGCGGCATTTATAGTTTCCCAAAAAAGGCCTTCGCTGGTGCTGGCATTTCCAATGGTGCCCCAAGCAACTTCATTTCCGTTGATGGAAAAATTGGTTTTGTTTTCAATGCCTTTTACGTTTCTAAAAATTTTTGAAGCTTGTGCCAACCCTAATAAACGTGGCATTTGCCCTGCCGTTGGCGAAATATCTGCGCTACTGTTTTTTTGTTGCGCTAGGTTTTTCCAACTACCATCTTCGTTAAGTGAATGTGTAGCAAAGTGACCGCCCATTTGTCTTCCGGCGCTCATTGGGTCTGCTTTTATATCGGTATGTGCGTACAAACCAGCAAAAAATTGCTCGATGGTAAGTTTGCCAATGGCCATCATAAAAGTTTGGTCTCGGTAGTAACCACTACGCCAGTCGCCATTTTTAAAAGCTTTGGCCCAGGCTAATTGTGGCACTTCTTTTCCATCGCCAAAAATACCGAACTTCGCTTTTCCCGTAAGTACCTCGCGGCGCCCTAAAAGACTACACTCGCGACTGGTTACCGCAATTTTGTAGTCGTTTAGAACTGTTTCTTTGAAATCTTCAAAGGAAATCTCGCCATTTGTCTTTGGATCTGTCTGCATGAATTTTTCTTTAAGGATTACAAAAGTAGCGAAATTGAAGGAGTTTTTCAACGCTAATTTTAGAACATAGCAATTTTCAAAAAGCTGCGATTTTTCTTGCTATTTTGTTTTAATAGGGATTAGCTTCAAAATCAATAATCTAAGTAGTAGGATAAACGGAAACCCGTGCAATAAAACGTCAAACCAGTCTTCGGCTTGCATTCCTTCGGCGCCTCCTGCAATCCATTTTAGTTTTCCCCAAAGGTGTGGTTCTGGAAAAAATGGTGCCAAACCAAGTGTAAGGCAAATTAATATAATGATGCGCCAGTTATTGAGTATTTGCATTAAACTATATGGTTACTTGTTCGTTTAAAATTTGTAATCTAGTACCATCTTCGGGTAAACAAGCCGAGCAATGTTTTTGGACTTAAAGTTACAATAAATCGTACTTTTTCGTCGTAATGGGGTAAGTTGGGTTCGAATCCTAAGTTGGAATAAATAGGGAAATACAATTCAAAATAATCTGCAACCAAACTCAATCTTATTCCGCTATCGAACACGGTATTTACGCCTCGCTCCTTGTTTGCCACCAACCCTATGTCGCCATAGGCATAAATCCATTTCCAGATATTGGTGCTGGCATTCACGGTTGCCATCCAACTATTGGCATAGGCGGGTTCTAACTGCGATTTAAAGCCGCCTTCAGCAATAATAAGCTGTTGGCTAAAAAGTCCGGAGTCTTCACTTCGACCGTAATAATTATAATCGAAAAGATAATCATTTGGACGGTCTAATGCGAAGCTGAAAAAATCTTCATTTTCTCGCGTATCATTAAATAAGAACACCCCCGCGAAGAAACGAAGATTTAACTGTCTGTTACTCAAAAACAGCTTTCTGTATTCTAAATCTACCGAAAGCTTGCTAAACTTGGATGAAATTTCGTAGTCTGCAACCCCTCTAAAATAATTTATAAGATTTGGGTTTGAATATACATATTGCATATTAAACACACTATAATTGGGCTCTTGATCGGTATCATTGGGGTTTTCATCTCTATAAACATTTACATTTCGCAGATTTATAAATTGTTTTTCATTGTTGCGCAAATCTGAATTCCGGAAAGCAAATGTTATATAAGGTGTAAAGCGTTTATAAAAAAGTCCACGATCGTATGAATAATAATTTCCCGAAAATCCATAGCGCATTGCATATAAATCGCCCTGATCCATGGTCTGGGAATAACTAATAGACGCACTGCCCACGAGCGTTTTGGAACGAAATCCGAATTGAGGTTCTAAACTGTAATGAACGGCTTTAGGCAGTACCGTTTTGTTGTAAAGTCGCAAACCTGCCGAAACGCCATCGTAGAGGTTGTACTCGAAAATAGGCATAAAGAAAAACTGTGTGAATCTAGGATCTTCCACGTCCTGAAATAGCCGAAATTGCAAGGGTTTGTTCAATAGCCCATTTACGGTTTTAAAGTTATTTCTTCGGTTGTATTCGGGTATTTTTCCTTCGTAATTTAAAGCTAGTTTCTCAATATTTTGGGCCGGAATAGTAATAGTGCTTATACTATCTAAAGGCTTTGTCCAGGTTTTATATACTACCGTATTTTTGTTGAGACCGTATAGCGAAATGGGCAGTTCGCTTTGCCTGTTATTCTTTATGGAAACTCTAAGCGAATCGCCAATTTTTTTAACATTTTTAATTTTGAAATCAATGGTATTTCGGGTGTCGGCAAAATCCTCAAAAAACCAATTTATGGGCAAATCTGTTTTGCTGGCGAGTAAATTTTCAAAATCTGAAGATGTAACTGGTTGCAACTTATTTGCCACATAAAATTCCTTTATTGCTTTATCTAAAACGCCTTGGCCTAGATAATCTTCTAAATAACGCAAGCCGCTGCCTCCATAATATCCATTGGCAATATTCATATTAAACTTTAACAATGAATCTTTTGGGGTTGTTAAAGATTGATGAATATTATTGCGTGCCATATTTAAATATAAAATAGGATACTGATCATTAAACTCAAGATCTGCTGCGTGCGCCCAACGAATTACCCACCAATCACTCAGATTCCCTATAATCTTCATTTTAGGATAATAGGTATCTACATATTTCATCATTAAATAAATCTGAAGCGCATCCTGTAACCAATAATCGCGGCGCGAATCTAAAATAAGCGTGTTTTGAATATAATGCCGTGTTATGGTTTTTAACTGTTCCATATCGTACTCAAAACCATCGGGATAGGGGCTAATAAAACTAGGCAAAAGATTTAGCCCATACACCGGATTAGTTTTATAATCTGCTTCGCTGATAACCATTTTCTGAAACGGATAGGGGCCGAGCTTTTCATCTAAAAAATGGGCAATTCTATCAATCAGTAAAGCTTGTACCGGCGGGTTTATCTTGCTGTTTTGTAAGTTGGTTACTACGGTAAACTTATCGGTTTCAATGGTTTCAAAGTTTGAATATCGTTGCAAGTAAAGTATTGCATTTGTACGTTGGCTGCCTTTTAACGATACTATTTTTTTGTTTTCTGAAATGTTTTCCGAAACCAACTCTAGATCCGATAGTACTGAGTATTGCTTTGGAAGCTGAAGAACAATGGAGTATTCTGAAGGTGTAGTAAAAAGATCGTTGGTGTTTTTATTGCTGTAAATGCGCCATTCACCATTGTAAACAGCAGGCAAAATATACCAATTTCGCAATTTAAAATTTGCTTGATTATCTACTCCAAACCGAGTAAACTTACTGTTTGGAACTTTTACAACATATTCTAAATTAAAGGTGTAATTCGCCCCCGGAAGCAACGGACTGTCGGGAATAACCTTTAAAATATCTACCTCTTCTCCGCGTGCCCACTGAAGTGGCGTAGCAGTATTAGTATATATTTTTTCGATAGAAGTTTTACCGCGATCGCTATCTTTTTCAAAATGAAAAGAACTGTTGTAGTTTTCGGAAAAACGCTTGCCCAACGGACTGGTTTTAGTGGAAAAACTATTGGGCCAATCAAATAAGTAGAGTTCCCGTAATGTATCTGCAGTGGTATTTTTAAAAGTAATTTTTTGTTTAATTGAAAGAGTTTTCTGTGCAGGGTTAAGCGTAGCATCTATATGTATTGTATGCTGAGCTCTTGCTTGTGCTACCAAACAAAATAGGAAGAGGAATATGATTCTATTTGGCATCAAAAAATTTTAGTGAATTTAAACAGGTTCGCGAAGAAAAGACTATTAAAAATTCGGACTTAAATTATACTCGTTATAAAAATCGTTTAATATTTGAAGCACTTCATCTTCGGTATCTACTAAGTGGACTAAATCTAAATCTTCGGCACTTACATTATTATTGGCTTCTAAAAGTGTGGTTTTTATCCATTCAAAAAGTCCCCCCCAAAATTCGGTGCCAACTAAAATAATTGGAAACTTATCTATTTTATGCGTTTGAATGAGAGTTAATGCCTCAAAAAATTCATCTAAAGTTCCAAAGCCTCCGGGCATAACTACAAAGCCCTGAGAGTACTTTACGAACATTACCTTTCGCACAAAAAAGTAATCGAAATCAATATTTTTATCACTATCTATGTACGGATTGTCGTGTTGCTCAAAAGGCAGTGCAATATTTAACCCAACTGATGTTCCGCCGGCCAAATGGGCTCCCTTATTTCCTGCTTCCATTATTCCAGGACCACCACCGGTTATAACACCATAACCATTTTCGGTTATTTTCTTAGCTATGTTTTCGGCCAATTTGTAATGTGGATTATCCGGTTTGGTTCTAGCGGACCCAAATATTGAAACGCAAGGGCCAATACGGCTCATTTTTTCGTATCCATTTACAAATTCTCCCATGATTTTAAAAATCGCCCAAGAGTCATTGGTCTTAACTTGGTTCCAGTTTTTTGGTATTTGTTCGTCTCTCATTATTCGGTATTCAGTGTATTGTAATCTGTTTAATAAATTTGGTGCTTTATCATTAAGCAACTAATATAATTCTTTTTTAAGGAAACGGGCGGTGTAGCTTTTTTTGTTTTCTGCCACTTCTTCTGGGGTTCCCAGAGCCATCACTTTTCCACCTTTTTTTCCACCTTCTGGGCCAATGTCTATAATATAGTCTACGGTCTTTATTACATCCATATTGTGTTCAATTATTAAAACGGTATTCCCTTTTTCCACTAGTTTGTTTAGTACAATCATCAACACGCGAATATCTTCAAAATGAAGCCCGGTAGTGGGTTCGTCTAAAATATAGAACGTATTTCCGGTATCGCGTTTAGAGAGTTCCGTAGCTAGTTTTATACGCTGTGCCTCGCCACCCGAAAGGGTTGTAGATTGTTGGCCAAGGGTAATATAGCCTAAACCTACATCTTTTATGGTTTTTACTTTTCGATAAATTTTTGGAATATTTTCAAAGAAGTCTGACGCTTCATTTATAGTCATTGCCAAAACGTCGAAAATAGATTTGCCCTTATAACGAATTTCTAAAGTTTCTCGATTAAAACGCTTGCCTTGGCAAGTTTCGCATTCTACATAAACGTCGGGTAAGAAATTCATCTCAATAACCCGAAGTCCAGCGCCTTTGCAGGTTTCACAGCGACCGCCAGCCACATTAAAACTAAATCGTCCGGGTTTATAACCCCGAATCATTGCCTCGGGTGTTTTAGCGAATAGATTCCTAATTTCGGAAAAAACACCTGTGTATGTGGCTGGGTTGCTTCGTGGTGTTCTTCCAATTGGCGACTGATTAATATCAATTACTTTATCAATATTTTCAAGTCCCGCGATTTTTTTATAGGGCATTGGCTTTTTAACCCCGTTAAAAAAATATGCATTGAGAATAGGGTAAAGGGTTTCATTGATTAAAGTAGATTTTCCGCTTCCTGAAACGCCCGTAACTCCTATCATTTTCCCCAATGGAATTTCTACCGATACATTTTTTAAATTGTTGCCAGTAGCTCCTTTTAAAGTTAAGGTTTTTCCGTTGCCATCGCGTCGCTGCTTCGGAACTTCAATATTTTTGGTACCGTTTAAATAATCGGCGGTAAGAGTATGATGTTTTTTAATTTCTTCGGGTGTGCCTTCCGAGACTATTTCGCCACCATGCCTACCCGCAGCGGGGCCAATGTCTATAACAAAATCGGCGCTTTCTATCATGTCTTTGTCGTGCTCCACCACAATTACCGAATTACCAATTTCGCGTAATTGTTTCAATGAAAAAATTAAGCGTTCATTATCGCGTTGATGCAGGCCAATACTGGGTTCGTCTAAAATATATAGCACGCCAACCAACTGCGATCCAATTTGTGTGGCCAATCTGATGCGCTGGGCTTCGCCTCCCGAAAGCGACTTTGAACCTCTGTCTAAGGCTAAATATGTTAAACCAACATCTACCAAAAATTGAAGTCGCGAACGTACTTCCTTAATAATTTCTGAAGCTATTTTTAATTGTGTTTCCGAAATATTTTTATCGAGATCCCTAAACCATTCCGCCAGCTCAATTACATCCATATGGGCCAGTTCAGCGATGTTCTTTCCGTTCACTTTAAAAAACAATGACTCTTTTCGAAGTCGTGCTCCCTGGCATTCCGGACACGGGATTTTATCCATATATTCCTTTGCCCATCGTTTTAGTGACGTGGTTTCGCTGGCATCAAAAGTGTTTTGTATAAAAGTAGCAACTCCTTCAAAATCTATTTTATAGCTTCGGGTAATTCCCAATGCTTTCGATTCAATATCAAACTTTTCATTCCCGCCGAAAAAGATAACGTCTTTGGCTTCCTTCGGAATTTTTTCAAAAGGATCGCTCAGCTTAAATTTGAAACGTTCGGCAATTAACTCCAGTTGCTTAAACACCCAGTTGTTTTTCTGCGGACCGTGTGCAGCCAAAGCACCTTGTTTTATAGAAAGTTTGGGATTTGGTACTAACTTGTCTAGGTTTACTTCGTATAATTTACCCAACCCTTTGCAATGTGGGCACATCCCCTTGGGCGAATTGAAAGAGAAATTATTGGGTTCGGGGTTTGGATATGAAATACCCGAACTCGGACACATTAACGATCGGCTAAAATAACGGGCTTCATTTGTATCGTTGTCTAAAACCATTAAAATATCATCGCCGTGATACATGGCGGTATTTATACTTTCAGCGAGTCGCTTATGGTTTTCGGCTCCTTCAATTTCAGAAACATCAATAGTAGCTATTGATGGTATTTTTAAACGATCTATTACAATTTCAATATCGTGTGTTTTGTAACGATCTACCTTCATTCCTTTGGTTATATCGCGCACTTCGCCATCTATGCGTACTTTTAAAAAGCCTTGTTTGGCAATCTGTTCAAAAAGTTCGCGATAATGACCTTTTCTAGATCTAATTTTGGGTGCAAGTATACTTACCTTTTTGCCCGCATACTCTTCCAGAATTAATTGTTTTATTTGTTCGTCGTTATAGCATACCATTTTCTGCCCCGTGTTGTAGCTATAAGCATCGCTCGCACGTGCATAAAAAAGCCGAAGAAAATCGTAAATTTCTGTGATGGTCCCGACGGTAGAACGCGGACTTTTACTCGTAGTTTTTTGCTCAATGGCAATTACGGGTGAAAGACCTTCAATTTTATCGACATCTGGTCGCTCTAAACTACCCAAAAATTGGCGGGCGTAGGCAGAAAAAGTTTCAATATAGCGGCGCTGCCCTTCGGCATAAATGGTATCAAACGCCAAAGAGGATTTTCCGCTGCCGGAAAGACCTGTTATTACAACTAATTTATCTCTTGGAATACGAACGTCAATGTTCTTTAAGTTGTGGACCCGAGCGCCCAAAACTTCTATAAAATCCTCATTTTTCGACATAGCTTGCAAAGGTACTCAATTGAACCGAAAATAAAGAACGCATGTTATTTGTGGGGTGTTAATATTTGATAAAAAAATAAATTTTAATAGCCGATGGCTGTATCATCCCCACGACGATCGGCACCGCCTTGGAGTTTTCCATTTGGCAAAATTAAAATTGCATCTACACTTCCAATTTCGGGTAGTATTTGGTTGCTGGAGGAATAACCTTTAGCTTCAAGGTTTTTAATTGTTTCAGACGAAAATCCATCGGCTTCAAATAATATTAAATCAGGCAGCCATTGGTGGTGAAAGCGCGGAGCATTAACAGCTTCCTGCATATTCATTTCAAATTCATATACATTTAAAAATGTTTGCAAAACCGATGTAATAATCGTAGATCCACCGGGTGTGCCCAAAACCATTAAAAGTTTGCCATCTTTTTCTACAATGGTGGGCGTCATAGAGCTTAGCATTCTTTTTTGTGGGGCAATAGCATTGGCTTCACCACCAATAAGACCAAACATATTTGGTGTGCCGGGCTTGGCACTAAAATCGTCCATTTCATTGTTTAAAAAGAAGCCGAGCTCAGGAATATATAATTTAGATCCGTATGAAGCGTTAAGGGTTGTGGTTACTGAAACAGCGTTTCCAAATTTATCTACTATTGAATAATGCGTGGTTTCAAGACTTTCGTAACTAGTAATTTTTCCTGGTTTTATCGTTTCGGAAGGAGTGGCTTTTTCAAATGAAAAGTTTTTCATTCTTTTGGATATATATGTATTGGAAAGTAGTGAATCTACCGGAATATCAATAAAATCAGGGTCGCCCAAATATTCGCTTCTATCGGCGTAGGCGCGTTTTTCAGCTTCTACCAAAAGCTGTATATATTTTTCTGAATTATGACCGTATTCGGTAAGCGGAAATGGCGCAATCATTTGCAAAATTTGTGAAAGACAAATGCCACCACTCGAAGGTGGCGCCATTGAAATAAGTTTTACATCTTTATACTTAAAAACCATGGCCTCGCGCCAAATGGCTTCATAGGCATCTAAATCTTTTTGAGTTATGATTCCTCCTTTTTGTTGGAGGAAATCGATCATTTTCTTACCAGTTTCTCCAGCATAAAATTCGGCTCTTCCGTTTTTTGCAATTCTGCTAAGGGTAGTTGCTAGCGCAGTGTTTTTTAAAGTATCGCCAGCCGTGTAAGTTGACGTAAAAATTGACGCCCCGCCATTAATTTTTTCAAATTCATCTTTAAATTCATCAAAACGTGCCTTTTGTTTTGGTGTTATTAGAAATCCTTTGTTTGCTAATTCAATCACGGGTTTTAACAGTATTTCCATGGGCATTGTGCCAAATTTTTCGTGCACGGCAAAAATGCCTGCAATACTACCGGGTACGCCAACTGCCAATCCGCCTTCAGTACTTTTTTCAGGAATATACTTACCGTTGTTGTCAAGATACATATCTCGTGTAGCAGCCAAGGGCGCTTTTTCACGAAAATCTAAGGAACCAATTTCGCCAAATTCGGTTCGGAAGACCATAAACCCGCCGCCCCCAATGTTTCCGGCGTTGGGATGCGTTAAAGCCAAAGCCATATGAGTGGCAATCATGGCATCAAATGCGGTACCGCCATTTTTTAGAATCGATGCGCCTATTTTTGAAGCTTCCGCACGAGCCGAAACTACCATGGCACTATCTGCAATTACAGCTTTTATTTCGGTTTTTGGTGAGGTTGTTCCTGTTATGGGCTTGGGATTGTCTTTACAGGAAATCAATAGCATAATTAGTAAAAGGGCGAGGTATTGTTTCATAATTGGTTGCGTTTATTGTTGCAATAGCTAATAAGTTCTTCAAAAAAGGAAGTGAATTCTGCTTCAAATTCGTCGTAATAGATTTCTAGCTCCTCAACGGCCAGATTCATTTTTGAAATCCCTTTGGTGCGAACATTCATTTGAGCCAGTATTTTTCCGATACCTTCAACAGTAGCGTAGCTTAAAAGCCAGTTGTCGGCTATCATGTATGGCATCATTCGCTGAATGCGTGCGGGGAGTATTGTAAAGTTTTCGCGAAGTAATTTATAAAAATCCTGTACGTATATATCCAAAGGTTGGTTAGAATATTGGCTCCAATTTTTGGCTAAAAAGTGATCGTACAGTATATCTACAATTACCCCGCTATAATGACTGTAATTTTTGTGAAGCCGCGCCGTACTTTGGTGTACGGTGGGGTGGGCGTCTGTAAAGGTGTCTATAGCCCGGTGGAGCAAAATTCCTTTTGCAATGCCGGGTGGAAATTTTAGATAACGTTTCCCTTTTATGCCATCGGCAATAAAGTTGCCGATAATTACGTCTTCTTCGTCGCCGGAGAGATAGATGTGGGCTAAAAAATTCATTCAATAAATATATGTATTTTTGAGCTGTAAAAACTGAAAATTGAAGAGGTTACCCAATTTAGATCCATTGCGGTTTTTTCTAGCTTCCCTCGTGTTGCTTTTTCACTTGCCCCAACTTTCGGCCAATCAAGGGTTGCCTTTTTTTGACGGGCTTCCAGTATTTCATCGCGGTTTAGAGGCGGTGTACATGTTTTTTGTGCTTAGCGGTTTTTTAATTATTCGGATTATTTACCGAGCAAAAATTCGAGATTCTTTTTCTATTAAAGATTTTTACATTCGCCGAATTCTGCGCATATTTCCACTGTATTATTTAGTTTTAGGTTTTGGCCTGCTTTTTTACAATGTTATTTTACCGTGGTTAAATATACCTTTTGAAATAAATTATACGTGGAAACAAGCCTTATTTTACAACGTTTTCTTTCTTCCGAATGTATTCGCAAAATTATACGACCCCGGCGGAATTATTGAAATACTGTGGTCTATCGGCATTGAAGAACAATTTTATTTACTAATTGCACCGTTGCTGTTTTTTATTAATGCGAAATGGATTTTACGTGTTTTAAGCATTTTGTTGTTAGGATATTTCATTCTTTATTGGTCCGATGTTTTTGAGTTGCTTCGCCAATATACCTTTGTTTTTTTCTATCTTTTTACGGGTGGTGTAATTGCCATTTTAGAAGAAAGGAAAAAGCTCGAATTTTTAAAATGTTCGGCAATTTTTCCGGCAGTAATTTGTGTAGCAACTTTACTGTATTACATTACAGATATATTTCTGTTTGAACCGTTGTGGCTTCGGTCTTTAATAACGTGCTTTTTGTTTGGTTTCTTTATACATTCCTTGGCTTTTAACAATCGGGGTGTACAGGCCAACAGCAAAGTTTTAAATCACCTTGGGAGTATTTCATATGGCATTTATATGTATCACGCCATTGTATTAAATGCCGTAGTGTTTTTATTTTTGAAATTGGAGATACTACAAAACCTTAATGAAAAATTAACTGTAATTTTAATGCTCCTGCTTACCTTCGCGGGAACTATATTTATTGCCCATTTATCCTATACATATTTTGAGCTATACTTTTTAAAGTTGAAAAATAAATTTAGATAACGATTTTTTAAACTACGAGATATTGAATTTCACGTTAAATACAACTTCAACAAATAACTATTAAAATATAACAATATATAATGACACTAATTAAATCTATATCGGGAATCCGTGGCACAATTGGCGGAGCGCAAAGCGAAAACTTAACACCTATTGATGCGGTAAAATACGCCGCGGCATACGGCACTTGGGTTAAACAACAACGCAATAAGAAAGATTACAAAATTGTGGTAGGTCGCGATGCGCGTATTTCGGGACAAATGATTCAACAACTTGTAATGAATACCTTGGTGGGGATGGGAATAACCGTGATAGATTTAGACCTTTCAACCACACCTACTGTAGAAATGGCAGTAACAATGGAACACGCTGACGGCGGAATAATTCTTACCGCAAGCCACAACCCAAAACAATGGAATGCGCTTAAATTACTAAATAATAAAGGTGAATTTTTAAACGCAGCTGCCGGCCAACAAATTCTGGATATTGCCGAAGAAGGAAATATACGCTTTGCCGAAGTTGACGATTTGGGTGAAATTCATAAAAACGATGCCTACATAGATTTACATATTGATGAAATTTTAGAGCTGCCACTAGTAAATTCAGATGCCATAAAAAGCGCAAAATTGAAAGTTGTGGTAGATGCCGTAAATTCTACGGGAGGTCTTGCAGTACCTTTGCTTTTAGAGGCTTTAGGCGTAGAAACGGTAAAATTGTATTGTACCCCAAACGGCGAATTTCCACACAATCCGGAACCGTTAAAAGAACATTTGGGCGATTTAATGGAATTAGTGGTGGAAGAAAATGCCGACTTCGGAATTGTGGTGGATCCCGATGTTGATAGACTTGCTTTTGTAGATGAAAAAGGCGAAATGTTTGGCGAAGAATACACCCTCGTTGCCGTTGCCGATTATGTTTTGCAAAACAATCCAGGAAATACGGTTTCAAATATGTCGTCTTCCCGGGCTTTGCGCGATGTTACCGAAAAACATGGCGGAACTTATACCGCAAGTGCCGTTGGCGAAGTGAATGTAGTTGAAAAAATGAAGGAAACCAATGCTGTGATTGGGGGAGAGGGCAATGGCGGTATTATTTACCCTGAGCTGCACTACGGCCGAGACAGTTTGGTGGGCATTGCTTTATTCTTAAGTTTTTTAGCAGAAGAAAAAATTTCAGTGAGTGAACTTCGTAAAAAATACACCGCGTATTTTATGAGCAAAAAGAAGATTGAATTAACCCCGCAATTGGACGTTGATGCAATTTTAAAAGCAATGGAAGCTAAATATGCTTCGGAAGAAATAAATACCATTGACGGCGTAAAAATAGATTTTGCAGAAAACTGGGTACACCTTCGAAAATCAAATACCGAACCTATTATAAGAATTTATACCGAAGCGAAAAGCCAAGAGGAGGCGGATGCTTTGGCAGATAGGATTATTGGGGAGATTAAGGGCATTGCTGGGTTGTAGTCAATCAGTTCTTCTAAGTTTCCACCGTTTGTGCGACCATAAATAATACTCAGGTTTTTCACGAATCTGCGCTTCCAAAGCGTCAAAAAACATGCGGGTAATTTGAAAATCTGGGTATTCTTTCGGGTTGTCAACCAACGGAATAAAAGTGGCCGTGTAATAGCCTCGTTTCACCTTTTCAACTTTAAGATAAACTACTGAAAAGTCAAGTTTTTTTGCCAGTTCCTCAGTTCCTGTGAACATAGGTACATCTATTCCCATAAAGGTGTCACGATGTTTAAAAGCACCTATTTTTGGAGTTTGGTCGCTAAGAATATAGGTAAGGGTTTTTATGCCTTTTTTCCATTTTCTAAATAGAACCGGCACAATTTTTTTATTGCTGACAATGATACCGCCAAAGTGTTCGCGGGTTTTTTTAACCAAAGCGTCAAATTGTTTACTGCCCAAAGGTTTGTAAACGGCGTGGGCTTGATGCTGCATCAATTTATTCAAAATTCCGCTCCATTCCCAGTTGCCATAATGGCCTGCCATTAACAGGATGCTTCTGTCGTTTTGGTAATAGCTGTCAAGTATTTCGGCATTGGTAACCACAAACCGTTTGCGGATTTCTTCTTCGGAAATGGTAAATGCTTTTATCGTCTCAAAGATAATATCGCACAAATGTTTAAAAAATTGTCGCGCAATTCGGTTTCTTTCTTTTTGGGTTTTTTCGGGAAAAACCAAGGCCAGATTATCCTTTACAACTTTTTTGCGATAGCCAATAATATAATAGGCCAATATGTACATTGCGGTAGATTTAATGTACAAAATGCGCATTGGCATAATGGAAAGTAGCCAAAGAATTGGATAAGCCAGGATATAAAGCAATCTTTGCATAGCGAATGTTCGTGCAAAACTAATTAAATAAATGTTCAATATTCAACGTTCAATATTCAATATTCAGGATAATGCCACAATTAATCACTAACTTTTAACTATTAACTTTTCAATTAAAGATGCAAAACTTACACATCGCCACAATTGTTATCATTGCCGCCAATGTAATTATTTCGTTAAAAGGATTTAACGATTTTTCATTTTTCGAAAAATATAAATTCAATATTGCCGGGATACGCCGCGGCGAGCAGATACGTATGTTTAGCTCCGCTTTTCTGCATGCGGATTTTTCGCATTTATTGTTTAATATGCTTACGCTTTACTTTTTTGCGCCTGTGGTTATTATGAGCGTGGGGGTTACGTATTTTGTAATAATATATGTAGCGAGTTTAATCATTGGCAACCTGCTTTCGTTTTATTTCCATAAAGACGAGTATCACTATAGTGCAATTGGCGCGAGTGGCGCGGTAATGGGCGTTTTATATTCTGCCATTTTATTTTTCCCAGACATGGGTCTTTATTTATTTTTTATTCCCATCCCCATACCTGCTTGGCTTTTTGGAATGGGTTATTTGCTGTATTCAATTTATGGTATGAAAAAACGATTGGGCAATATTGGCCACGATGCCCACATTGGCGGAGCAATTGGCGGGTATGTACTTACCCTTGTTTTTGCGCCTTATTTATTTCAAACTAGTTTGTGGATAGTTGTGTTATTGGCTATTCCTCTAATTATATTGTTTGTTATGCACAAACTGGGAAAAATATAGAAAATTGGACGCTGGGTATTATACTTTTAAATGTAGAACAATTATTTAAAAACTATATCTAAAAGCCATTCCATTATAGCTATCGCCATTAAAGCTGGTTCCTGAACTTGGGTAAATATCTATATTGTCCATTTTCTTTTTATGTAGTTCGGGCACTAAAATTCCTGTTCCGGCGCCCAAAACATACCCTAATAATACATCGGTTAAAAAATGTTGTCCGGCTTCCATTCTCAAAACTCCAACTGCCGCAGGTAGGGCTGCCGCCCCGGTCCATATGAGTACTTTCCCGTCTCCGTCCGGGTTAAAATCGCTGTATGCCTTTGCGGCAAAAAAGGTAGCTGTGGCGGTGGCTGCAACATGACCGGAATAAAAG
The DNA here is from genome assembly GCF_038742595.1 of Aequorivita flava. NCBI lineage: Bacteria > Pseudomonadati > Bacteroidota > Flavobacteriia > Flavobacteriales > Flavobacteriaceae > Aequorivita > Aequorivita flava. The sequence goes on from NZ_JBANCF010000001.1 coordinate 424,298, forward strand.
GAGCGCTGCCCATTATTTTTAAACCGTCTGTCGTTAGGTGTATCTCCACTATTATCATATACATACGGTCTACTTCTATTTACCAGACCGGCAGTTATGGAGTATAAAGCAGCCGTAGTGGCTAAGCTTTCTATATATAGCCCCAAATATTGTCCTGTGTAGTCGTTAATTTCATCGTCTATTAGGAGTGCGAATGGTGCTGCAAAAGACAGCGCAAAAGGAATGTCGCTTATGGAGTTTGCGCTTTTATTGTGTTTTCCTGCCACCCATTGATCTAAAAAATTTAATTTATCGATTTTTTTCTGGAGTGATTCTTCATTCAAATATTGCTCACGTTCGGCCAGGGGCATATCGTCTTTATTTTGAATTAAAATTAAACCATATGCGCTGGCTCCCAAAGCAGCACCCGTCCAAATACCATCGCGAACCCATTTCCATTCATAGGGCGAACCGTTTTTTTGGTGGTTAACAGCAAAATTTATTTTATCCTGAAAGTTACTTTCGGGTGCAGCGCTGGGCAATTTAAACATAAACGCATTTGAATTGCCTATTGCCAATTTTTGGAAATGCGTGTTATTGTTTTTTATAGAAATTGATGAATTTTGAAAGGATTGCTGCGCATAAAAATTAATGCCGGCAAAAAACGCAAAGAGTAGAGTGATTTTTTTCATATAACCATAAAGATATGGTTTTGGCCAACTGCGCAAATTTCATTTAACGTTTAATTAAAGAGAATTTATAGTTCCTTTTGGAAATTTTTTTATTCGTACAACCGTAATCTTTTCTGAAGTGAATTCATTTCTTTTTCCATCTTCCTCATACGTTTTAGCATTTGTTTAATGGCGTCTAATCCTTCAAAATTAATTCCTAAATCGTGATGTAGCCGAAACATTCGTTCAATTTCCGAAATATCCTTTTCATCTATAAAAAGGTCGTTTTGTTTCTCTTCAAAAGCAATAAGTCCAAAATCGTGAAGCCTTTCAATAAAGGTATTTTCAATTTGTGAAACTTTGCAGTAGTGACTTACCAATATGTATTTTTCTCGTGCCATTATCTCAGTTTTGAAAGTTCAGTAAACAGTGCTTTTTCTTTTTCCGACAGATTTTTTGGAAGCTCTATTTTGTAAGTAACATACAAATCGCCGTGTTGATTTTCCTTTTTGTACTTCGGTAAGCCTTTGCCTTTCAGTTTAACCTTGGTATCGTTTTGGGTCTCGGGTTTTACTTTTAGCTTAACTTTACCAGAAAGGGTTTCAATTGTAATTTCGCCGCCTAAAATTGCAGTGTACAGCGAAATATTTTCGGTGGCATACAAATCGCTTTCCAATCTTTTGAAACGCGTATTGTTGAAAATTTCAAAAGTAATTAGCAAATCGCCTTTTGGGCCGCCCTGCATTCCTTCGCCGCCGTAACCTTTAATTTTTATGGTTTGCCCGTCTTCAACGCCTGCCGGAATTGTTAATCTAATTTTTTTATCTCCAATGCTGATAGTTTGCTTTTGACTTTCCAAGATATCGGTCAAATTCAATCGAAGCGTTGCGGCTAAATCTTGCCCTTTAAACTGTGCAGATTGCCTGCGGCCGCCACCAGTAAATCCGCCTCCGCCAAACATAGATTCAAAAAAATCTGAAAACTGACTTTCGTCAAAACCTTGCCCGCCGCCGGAGTAGGTTCGTTGCCCACCAAATCCGTCGCCGAATCCTTGCGAGCCTTGTTTACGCTTGGCTTCTTCAAATGCATCGGCGTGTTGCCAATCCTTTCCGTATTGGTCGTATTTTTTACGTTTTTCGGGGTCGCTCAAAACTTCATTTGCTTCATTTATCTGTTGAAATTTTTCCTGCGACGCTTTGTCGTTGGGATTTAAATCGGGATGATGTTTTCTGGCAAGTTTGCGGTACGCCTTTTTAATATCGGCCGCAGTCGCACTTTTATCCAACCCGAGAACTTTATAGTAATCTATGAATTCCATTGAAGTTTTTATTTGTGCTATGAAATTATAAAAAGAAATTTACCTATTCAATTTCCAACCATATTCTTCACAAAAGTTTAGCAATCATACTAGCTAAACTCTCCGCAAAAGCTATTTTTCCAAACAAAATATTTCAATCTTGCTATTGTGGAAAACTAATTGTATTTTATTCAGAATAGCACGGATATTTGCACAATTGGAGCAAAAACCAAATTACTAACAATTAATATTGTTTTATTGTTAATTACTTTCCGAAGTATTGGTTTCACAAGTGCTCACGTATATTTATATTAGCCACCCTACACCAAATCTTATGTCTGAAACACAATATACCGAAGATAACATTCGCTCGCTAGACTGGAAAGAACACATCCGGATGCGTCCGGGGATGTATATTGGAAAGCTCGGCGATGGTTCGTCGCCCGATGACGGTATTTATATTCTTCTAAAAGAAGTGATAGACAACTGTATTGACGAGTTTGTAATGGGCGCCGGGAAAACCATCGAAGTTCGCATTAAAGACAAGGAAGTGAAAGTGCGCGATTACGGTCGCGGCATTCCGCTTGGGAAAGTGATCGACGTGGTTTCAAAAATGAATACGGGCGGAAAGTACGACAGCCGCGCGTTTAAAAAATCTGTCGGTTTAAATGGTGTCGGTACCAAAGCGGTAAATGCCCTTTCTGCATTTTTTAAGGTGGAATCGGTTCGCGATAACCAAATGAAGGCGGCGGAATTCTCTTTGGGTGAATTAACCAACGACGTTGAAGTTGAAGAAACCAGCAAACGAAAGGGGACGAAAGTAATTTTTATTCCCGACGAAAGTATTTTTAAAAACTTTAAATACCGTACGGAATACGTACAAAAAATGCTGAAAAACTACGTTTATCTCAACCCGGGATTGACGATAGATTTTAATGGGGAAAAGTTTTATTCCGAAAATGGATTGAAAGATCTTTTAATGGAAACCATCAGCGACGAAGATATGGCATACCCCATAATTCATCTACGCGGCGATGATATTGAAGTTGCCATAACGCATAGCAAAACCCAATACAGCGAAGAATATCACAGTTTTGTCAACGGACAAAATACAACCCAAGGCGGAACACATTTAGCAGCTTTTCGCGAAGCGTTGGTTAAAACCGTTCGCGAATTCTACAATAAAAATTACGACGCCAGCGATGTGCGAAAAAGTATCGTTTCGGCAATTAGTATAAAAGTGATGGAGCCCGTTTTTGAAAGCCAAACGAAAACAAAGCTTGGCTCCACCGATATGGGCGGCGATCTGCCAACGGTGCGCACGTTTATAAACGATTTTGTAAAAACAAATCTCGATAACTTCCTTCATAAAAATCCTGAATCAGCAGACGCCATTCAGCGTAAAATTGTGCAGGCCGAACGTGAGCGTAAAGAGTTAAGCGGTATTCGAAAACTGGCAAAAGATCGAGCTAAAAAGGCAAATCTTCACAATAAAAAATTACGTGATTGCCGCGTGCATTTGGGCGACGTGAAAAACGAACGCAATCTTGAATCTACACTGTTTATCACCGAGGGAGATTCCGCGAGCGGAAGTATCACCAAAAGTCGTGATGTAAATACGCAGGCTGTGTTTTCACTACGAGGGAAACCGTTGAATACATACGGAATGACCAAAAAAATTGTGTACGAAAACGAAGAATTTAATCTGTTGCAAGCGGCATTGAATATTGAAGATTCAATGGAAGATTTGCGTTACAACAACATCGTAATCGCTACCGATGCAGATGTTGACGGAATGCACATTCGGTTATTGCTAATTACCTTCTTTCTTCAGTTTTTTCCTGAATTGATAAAAGAAGGGCATTTATATATTTTGCAAACGCCATTGTTCCGCGTTCGAAATAAAAAGGAAACCATTTATTGTTATTCCGAAGAAGAAAGAATAGCCGCAATAGAAAAACTAAAACCAAAACCCGAAATAACCCGTTTTAAAGGTTTGGGTGAAATTTCACCAGACGAGTTTGTGCATTTTATTGGCAACGATATCCGGTTAGATCCCGTGATGCTCGATAAATCTATGAGTATTGAAGAATTACTTTCTTTCTATATGGGAAAAAACACCCCCGATAGACAAGAGTTTATTATTGATAATTTGAAGGTTGAACTTGATAGAGTGGAAGAATAAAAAATATTAGGCATGGAAAAAATTTATGTAGTGTTTTTCTTATTGTTAATTATGAGTGCGTGTGATACAAATGATGATTGTGCGGCGACAGACCCACCTCCGCAATCAATACATATTTCTATTCTCGACACCGAAGGAAATTCGCTGATTGGTGAAAATAATATATATAAACCTACGGAAATTACACTTGATAGAGGCAATCAAAATATTCCATTGAGATTTTATGATTATGATGGGAAAACTTTTATAGAGCTTTATTATTATGATATGGAATCTGAAAAGGATTATAACTTGATGCTTAATCAGCAGGAAACTGATATTTTAAAATTAAAAATAAATATTTATAACACTGATTGCTTTACGGAGCTTAAAAGTGTTGAGAAATTTTTATTGAATGGTGAAGAAATTCAAAGAGATAATGAAACTTATAGTTATATCATTCAAAAATAATATTAAAAGATTTCCGAACCTGGAACCTGAATTCTGAAACTTGGAACCAAAACAATGAGTGACGAACTCGACAACAACGAAGAACAACAAACAGGCCCAGACTACTTGGGCGTAAACGACGATACTTCCGGCGATACCATAAAAAAGGTAACCGGCATGTACCGCGACTGGTTTTTGGATTACGCCAGTTACGTAATACTTGAACGCGCCGTACCCGCTATTGAGGACGGTTTTAAACCTGTGCAGCGCCGCATTATGCAGTCTATGAAAGATTTGGACGATGGGCGTTACAACAAAGTGGCAAACATCGTGGGGCATACCATGCAGTATCACCCACACGGCGATGCGAGTATTGCGGATGCCATGGTGCAAATTGGCCAAAAAGATTTATTGATTGATACCCAAGGTAACTGGGGAAATATTTTAACCGGTGATAGCGCCGCAGCATCGCGATATATTGAGGCACGGCTTTCAAAATTTGCCTTGGATGTGGTTTACAATCCAAAGGTAACAAAATGGCAGGCTTCATATGATGGTCGAAGAAAAGAGCCAATAAATCTGCCAGTTAAATTTCCGTTGTTGTTAAATCAAGGTGGCGAAGGTATTGCGGTTGGGCTTTCAACAAAAATACTTCCACATAATTTTATTGAACTGATTGATGCTTCAATTAAGCATTTACAAGGTAAAAGGTTTACAATCTATCCAGACTTTCCCACAGGTGGATTGATGGATGTGGCCGATTATAACGATGGTCTTCGCGGTGGGAAAATCCGAAGTCGCGCGCGTATAAACCAACTGGATAAAAATACGCTGGTAATTACCGAAATTCCCTTTGGAACCAACACTTCATCGCTTATCGATTCAATTTTAAAGGCGAACGACAAAGGGAAAATAAAAATTAAAAAAATAGAGGATAATACTGCTGCGGAGGTGGAAATTCAAATCCATTTGCCAAGTGGCATTTCGCCGGATAAAACCATAGATGCGCTGTATGCCTTTACGGCTTGCGAAAGCAGCATTTCGCCATTGGGTTGTGTAATTGAAGATAACAGTCCGTTGTTTGTTGGAGTGTCTGAAATGCTTCGCGTAAGCACAGATCGCACGGTGGAACTGCTTAAAAGCGAACTCGAAATTCAATTAAATGAACTGGAGGAGCAGTGGCATTTTGCGTCTTTGGAGCGAATTTTTATAGAAAACCGAATCTATCGCGATATTGAAGAAGAGGAAACGTGGGAAGGCGTAATTGCTGCAATCGATAAAGGATTACAGCCGCATATTAAACATTTAAAGCGTGCTGTAACCGAAGAAGATATTGTGCGTTTGACTGAAATTCGCATTAAGAGAATTTCAAAATTTGATATTGATAAAGCACAGCAAAAGATTGAGGCGCTGGAAGATAGCATCGCTCAAATAAAGCATCACTTAGCGCACTTAATTGAGTATGCAATAGACTATTTTAAACGTTTAAAAAAGGATTACGGCGTAGGAAAGGAACGGAAAACCGAAATCAGGACTTTTGATGATATTGAAGCTACAAAAGTAGTAATCAGAAATACAAAATTGTACGTAAACCGCGCTGAAGGATTTGTGGGCACCAGCCTAAAACGCGACGAATACGTTACCGATTGCAGCGATATTGACGATATTATAGTGTTCACCGAAGATGGTACAATGATGGTCACAAAAGTGGACGCCAAAACGTTTGTGGGCAAAAACATTATTCATGTGGCCGTTTTTAAAAAGAAGGACAAACGCACTATTTATAATATGATTTATCGCGATGGAGCTCGCGGCGCAAATTATGTAAAGCGCTTTGCGGTGACTTCTACAACTCGCGATAGGGAATATGATATGACGAACGGGGCAAAAGGTTCCAAAGTGCTTTATTTTACTGCAAATCCCAATGGTGAGGCCGAATTGGTTACTATTTATTTACGCCAAAGTGGAAGCATTAAAAAACTTAAATTCGATTTAGATTTTGCAGATCAGCTGGTAAAAGGGAGAAATTCCAAAGGAAACATCGTTACTAAATATTCCATCAGAAAAATTGAATTAAAAGAGAAAGGACTTTCTACACTCAAACCCCGTAAAATATGGTTTGACGATTCTGTACAACGTTTAAATGTGGACGATAGAGGTGAGCTTTTAGGCGAATTTCGTAAAGAAGATCGATTGCTAATAGTGAACCAAAAAGGTGTAGTAAAAACCGTTGTGCCCGACCTTCAGCTTCGGTTTGATGACGATATGATAATTCTTGAAAAATGGGACCCTAAAAAACCGTTGAGCGCCATTTATTGGGAAGGCGAAAAAGAATTGTTTTATGTGAAGCGTTTCTTAATTGAAAATCCCGATAGAGATGAAACAATTATTACCGATCATCCAAATTCATATTTAGAAAAAATATTTACCGATTACCGACCAATGGCCGAAGTGGTATTCGCAAAAAAAAGAGGGCAGGAGCGCGAGGAAAATTTGGAGCTTAATTTGGAGGAATTCATAGCTGTAAAAGGCATAAACGCAATGGGCAACCAACTTACAAAGGAAAAAGTTTTGGAAATAAACACCAAAGAACCTTTGCCTTACGAGCCGCCAGCACCTGTAGAGCCCGAGGAAATTGATGTTGTGGACGAGGAGGATATGGCTTCGAAAAACAACGATTCTAAAAACGATAGTGATTCAAAAACCGATGAAGGCGGGCAGGGGTTATTGTTTTAAACATTCAAGGTCGTTTTTGCTGCAAAATTAATTATTCCAAAAAATAATTTTCAGTCCCCAAACCTTTTGATTTTCAAAAGAAAAACACTATTTTTGCACCCCTCTTAGCGACGAGGCAAGAATAAGAGGAATTAAAACAAAACAAAATCAAACCCTTCTGTGGGATAGTCGCAGTAAAATCTTGTAACAACGCAGAATACAAAGCGTTTGAAATTAGCAGTTTTCACTTTGTTGAAAATTTAAAATTTCAAACACAAATTAACAAATGGCTGATAAAGCAAAAAAAGAAGAAGTGCAGGTAGAAGATACTGCAACTCAAAATGAGGTAGCTACAAAACCTCAAAAAGAAGTTTCTCTTAAAGAGAGCAATCCTGAAAAATTTCTTGAAGAATTTAACTGGCACAACTACGAAGAAGGTATTGACCCAATCGACGATGGTAAGCTAGAAGAATTCGAAAAATTGGTAGCAGAGAATTTCGTTGACACTTTGGATGACGAAGTTGTTGAAGGAAAAGTGGTTTACATCACAGATCGTGATGCAATCATCGACATTAACGCGAAAAGTGAAGGTGTTGTTTCGTTAAACGAATTCCGTTACAATCCAGATTTAAAAGTTGGAGACAAAGTAGAAGTATTGATCGACGTGCGTGAGGACAGCACAGGTCAACTTATTCTTAGCCACCGTAAAGCTAGAACCATTAAGGCTTGGGATCGCGTAAATGCGGCTCACGACGAAGGTACTATTGTAAACGGTTACGTAAAATGCCGTACAAAAGGTGGTATGATTGTAGACGTATTTGGTATTGAAGCATTCTTACCAGGTTCACAAATTGATGTTAAGCCAATTCGCGACTACGATGTTTACGTTGGTAAAACAATGGAATTTAAAGTGGTTAAAATCAACCACGAGTTTAAAAACGTTGTTGTTTCGCACAAAGCGCTTATTGAAGCAGATATCGAAGAACAGAAAAAAGAAATCATTGGCCAACTTGAAAAAGGTCAAGTACTTGAAGGTGTTGTTAAAAACATCACTTCATACGGAGTATTTGTTGATCTTGGTGGTGTTGATGGACTTGTTCATATTACAGACCTTTCTTGGTCACGTATCAACCACCCGAACGAGATTGTTGAGCTTGATCAAAAGTTAAACGTTGTAATTCTTGATTTTGATGAAGATAAAACACGTATCCAATTAGGTCTTAAGCAATTAAACCCACACCCATGGGAAGCTCTTGGTGAAGAGTTGAAAGTAGGTGATAAAGTAAAAGGTAAAGTAGTTGTTATTGCAGACTACGGTGCGTTTATTGAAGTTGCTGAAGGTGTTGAAGGTTTAATCCACGTAAGCGAAATGTCTTGGAGTACGCACTTACGTAGCGCACAAGATTTTGTAAATGTTGGTGACGAGGTTGAAGCGGTAATCCTTACAATGGATAAGGAAGAGCGCAAAATGAGCCTTGGTATTAAGCAAATGACTCCAGACCCTTGGACAGATATTACTACTAAATACCCAGTAGGTTCACGCCACAAAGGTGTTGTACGTAACTTTACAAACTTTGGTGTTTTTGTTGAATTAGAAGAAGGAATTGATGGACTTATCTACATAAGCGATCTTTCTTGGACTAAGAAAATTAAGCACCCAAGTGAGTTTACCAATATTGGTGACACGCTGGAAGTTGTTGTATTAGAATTAGATGTTGAAGGTCGTAAACTTAGTTTAGGTCACAAACAAACAGAAGAAAACCCTTGGGATAAATACGAAGATGAATTTGCAGTTGGAACTAAGCACACTGCTTCTATTGACGAAGTAGTAGACAAAGGAGCAACTATTAAATTCAACGAAGATATCGTAGCATTTGTACCAAGCCGTCACCTTGAAAAAGAAGATGGTTCTATGTTGAAAAAAGGCGATGAAGCAGAATTCCAAATTATTGAATTCAACAAAGAATTCAAGAAAGTGGTTGCTTCGCATATGGTAATTCACAAAGAGGAAGAGGCAAAAATTGTAAAAGAAGCTGTTAAAAAACAAGCAACTGCACAAGACGAGTCTAAAACCACTCTAGGCGATGCCAATGCTGCATTACAAGCGCTTAAAGACAAAATGGACGGTAAAAAATAATCGGTTCATTTTATAAATAATGAAAAGCCTTCCCGAAACGGAAGGCTTTTTTATTATATAAAACACTAACTTTTTCTGATTATTACCATTATAGGTAGGCGTCAAAGAGGGAGGAGATCCCTGAAAAACAGTCCCTTCAAAATCAATTTCAAAATCTTCACTTTTTGAACCCAAAAAAATCGTACTTTTGCTCTCTGAATACAATTCAGAACTTCCTATGAGCCAAAAAGTGTTATTGAACGCAACCGAGATAAACATTGCGCTTAACCGTTTGGCTTGCCAATTAATTGAAAAGCACGACGATTTTTCTAAAACCGTACTTATTGGCATACAACCCCGCGGTGTATTCTTAGCTGAAAGATTAAAAACCTTGCTCGAATCTGAATACAAAATCAAGGATATAAAACTCGGGTATTTAGATATTACTTTTTTTCGAGACGATTTCCGAAGAGGCCAAAAGCCCTTGGAAGCAAACAAAACCAAAATAAATTTTATTGTTGAAGATAAAAATGTTGTTTTTATAGACGATGTTTTATTTACAGGAAGAAGCATACGCTCTGCGTTGACCGCAGTACAATCCTTTGGAAGACCGTTGGAAATTGAGCTGCTAACATTGATAGACCGTCGCTTTAGCCGGCACTTACCCATACAGCCCGATTACCGCGGCAGACAGGTAGATGCAATTAATGGAGAAAAGGTAAAAGTATGCTGGAAAGAAAATGACGGAGAAGATGCTGTTTACCTCGTAAAAAATTAAAATAGAAATTGAGAACAGACAACCGATAACTGATAATAGAAAAATGAGCGAACTAAGTGTAAACCACTTACTGGGAATTAAATACATCACCGAAGCCGATATCCAACTTATCTTTGAAACGGCAGACCATTTTAAGGAAGTTATAAATAGGCCCATCAAAAAAGTACCCTCACTTCGTGATATTACTATTGCCAACCTTTTTTTCGAAAACAGTACCCGTACCAAACTTTCCTTTGAACTTGCAGAAAAAAGACTTTCCGCAGATGTTATAAACTTTGCCTCATCGAGCTCTTCGGTTACCAAAGGCGAAACATTGATAGACACGGTAAACAACATACTTTCTATGAAAGTAGATATGGTAGTTATGCGCCACCCAAACCCGGGCGCGGGCGTATTTCTTTCTAAACACGTAAAGGCAAGTATAATTAATGCAGGCGATGGAGCCCACGAGCATCCCACCCAGGCTTTGTTAGATACGTATTCCATTCGTGAAAAACTTGGTGATGTTTCGGGTAAAAAGGTTGTAATTGTTGGTGACATTCTTCATTCACGGGTTGCACTTTCAAATATATTCGCACTTCAAAAACTTGGAGCGACAGTTAAGGTATGTGGTCCTAAAACTTTAATTCCTAAATACATAGAAAAACTTAATGTGGGGGTTGAAACAAATCTTCGTAAAGCGTTGGAATGGTGCGATGTGGCCAATATGCTTCGTGTGCAAAACGAACGGATGGACATTAGTTATTTTCCTACTACGCGAGAATATACCCAGCAATTTGGTCTTACTAAAGCAATCTTAGATTCTTTAAATAAAGAAATAGTGGTTATGCATCCAGGTCCCATAAATCGCGGAGTTGAAATAACCAGCGACGTGGCAGATAGCAAGCAATCAATTATTTTGGAACAAGTTCAAAATGGCGTTGCCGTGCGTATGGCTGTTATATATTTATTGGCTTCAAAAATAAAATCGTAATGAAAATTGACAATCATCCTAATTATGTGGTCCTTGAAGATGAAAAGGACGATATTGTAGATTTTGCATCGTTTATTGAATCGCAAATTCCTACAAAATACAAAGGTCAAAACGTAGTGTTAAATCTTTTAAAATACAATTCGTTAGAGTTGGTGCAATTATTAAGGTTTCTTAAAACCTCCAATCTACACCGAAAAACAAAACACTCTTTTGTTATCGTAAACGATGCTATTGATATTGACGATGTACCTTTTGAAATGGTAGTTGTTCCAACGCTGCAAGAAGCACGTGATATTATTGAAATGGAGGAAATTGAAAGAGACTTAGGGTTTTAATGCTGCAATAATTTTGTTGTAACCCTAGCTCAAAAACGGCCATTTAATTATGAAGCTTACTATCTTAGGATGTCATTCTGCAACACCAACAGCCAAAGCGCACCCAACGGCGCAGGTTTTGGAAATGAAGGGACACTTATTTTTAATTGATTGCGGCGAAGGTACGCAAATGCAGCTTCGAAAATATAGAGTAAAGTTTTCGCGAATTCGACATATCTTTATTTCCCATTTGCACGGCGACCATTTTTTTGGATTGCCGGGGCTTATTTCCACTTTTCTACTATTGGGAAGAGAGGCAGAGTTGCACATATACGGCCCAAAGGGAATAAAGCAAGCTATATTATTATTGCTAAAACTGGGTAAAGCATATACTAATTATCCGCTCTATTTTCACGAATTGGAGGAAACCACACCACAACTCATTTTTGAGGATGACAAAGTATCCGTTGAGACCATTCCGTTAGATCATCGCGTTTATACCAATGGATTTCTTTTTAAAGAAAAACCAGATGACAGAAAATTAGATGTTGAAAAGGCTCGAAAACTCAATATCGATTTAAGTTATTACAATAAAATTAAACAAGGTTTTGATGTTGAGAATAGGGAGGGCAAACTAATTTCTAATAAAGAAATTACTTTTGACCCGCCACCTTCAAAAAGCTATGCTTATTGCAGCGACACAGCTTATTATCCACAGATAGTGCCGCAAATTGAAGGCGCCACTGTTTTATACCACGAATCTACTTTTCTGGAAGAACACCACCATCTTTGCGATAAAACCAAACACAGTACTGCAAAAGAAGCTGGAGTGATTGCCAGAAAGGCAAAGGTTGAAACTTTAATACTCGGTCACTATTCTGGGCGTTATGGCGATTTGGAGCTTTTCCGAAAAGAAGCGCAGGAAGTTTTTGAAAATGTGGAATTGGCGGAGGATGGGAGAGTATTTGAGTTCTGAATAATTTATTTGTATTTTTATTGAAACCATCGCCCTGTTATTTAGAGAAACATGAAAAAATCAATACTCTTTTTCTTATTCCTGGCCACAACAATGGTTTGTTATCCTCAATATACAGCGGTGCCCGACCCCAACTTTGAAGATTTTTTAGAAGCCAACGGCATGGGTGATGGTGTACCGGGAAATGGGCAGGTGCTTACTGCAAATATTGAAAACGTAATTACCTTAGATCTTGATTCTCAAATTGGGGTTACAGATTTAACTGGAATAGAGGATTTTATAGCACTCGAATGGTTGGATATTAGTTATAATTTGGTGGAACAGGTAGATCTTTCACAAAATTCAATGCTTAAAACGCTGGGCTGCACATTTAATCCATTGACCAGTTTGGATTTGTCGAGCAATACACATTTGGAGTGGCTTAGCTGTCAAGGCAGTCAATTAACTAGTTTACTGTTAAATAGTCAAATGTTAGTGGTAGTGGAGTGTTTTGAAAATTATTTAACATCACTGGATTTATCCAATGTGCCATCTTTGATTGAAATCGATTGTAGCCAAAATCAAATTTCAGCATTGGATCTTTCTCAGAATCTTTTTTTAGAAGTACTTTCTTGTTCTTCAAACAATATTGCCTCTTTAGACACCTCTAATAATCCGGAGCTTTTTTATTTGGTTTGCGGTAGAAACGATATAGAGAGTTTGGATCTAACTCAAAATCCTGCCCTAACACTCTTATTGGCTCCATTTATGCCCCCATTAAATCATCTAGACCTACGCAACGGCAATAATGAAAATATAGGCTCCTTCAATGTATATGGCACAGACAACTTACAATGTATCTTTGTGGACGACGCCAGTGCTACCTATCTTGACGATTGGTACAAAGATCCGTTTACCACTTTTGTGAACAACGAGGCGGAGTGTGATGCGTTGGGAAATCAAGAATTTGTTATGGCACCATTCAAGATTTTTCCCAATCCGGCAAAAACTTATTTTAATATTTCATCGAAAGTGGAAGGTGAGTACTCATTGATTTCCGTGCAGGGTAAAATAGTGCGTTCGGGCACTCTGAATGTCGGGCTATCCAGAATTCCGGTTGAAGGATTTTTAAGTGGGCTTTATTTTTTAAGAGTTTCAACCGTCAATGGCACGACAACCGAAAAAATAGTTGTGCAATAGTCTTTCAATTTCGATTTCTTTTTCATCGGTAATTTTAATACAGATTTAATAAGCCACTGTTTTATAGCTTCGTTAAAACTCTTAACTTGCGTTAAAACTCAAACAATGGCCGAAAAACTTCACGATTACCGAAAATCTTACGAAAAAGGCGAACTTTCTGAAACGTCCGTTGACGTAAACCCGATGCAGCAATTCCGTACTTGGTTTTTTGAGGTGAAGGATAGTGGCGGTGTAGATGAAGTAAATGCGATGACAATTTCCACAATCGGTACTGATGGTTTTCCAAAGGGGCGCGTAGTGCTGTTGAAAAAATACGACGAATACGGTTTCTATTTTTACACCAATTACAACAGCGAAAAAGGCAAATCAATTACAAATAATCACAAAGTTTCGCTTTCTTTCTTTTGGCCAAATATGGAACGGCAAATAATTATAAAAGGAATTGCTGAAAAAACTTCGGAAGCAGATTCAACCAACTATTTTCATTCCCGGCCAAAGGGAAGTCAGTTGGGAGCTGCTGTTTCACACCAAAGCGAAGTTGTAGCTTCTCGAGAAGTTATAGAAAAAAACTTAGCCGAACTCGAAAAAAAATACGAAAATAAAGAAGTGCCAAAACCCGACGATTGGGGTGGGTTTTTAGTAAAACCTTTTTCAATTGAATTCTGGCAAGGCAGACCAAACAGGTTACACGATAGAATTCGATATACTTTAAAAAATAATGACTGGCTAATTGAAAGACTGGCTCCTTAACAATTTACAGTTTTAAATTGCTGATTTTCAACTTAACACATTTACGAATCCCCAATTAACAAAACAATGAAAACACTATACTTAGTCCGCCACGCAAAATCTTCCTGGAAACACGATGTAGACGATCATAAGCGTCCGTTAAAAGGAAGGGGAGAACGCGATGGTAAACTGGTTTCGGCCAAGGTTGCCAAAACCATTGATCCGCCTCAAAAAATTATTAGCAGTGATGCCACACGTGCCTTAGCTACCGCACATTTTTTTAAAACTGCCCTCAAAATAGACGATGCAGATTTCGAGACAAACCACGATCTTTATGACTTTAGTGGCCAGAATGTAATGCGCATTATAAAATCGTTGCCGGACGGTTTGGATAAAGTTATGATTGTGGGCCATAATCATGCTTTTACTTCGGTAGTAAATATGTTGGGTAATCGCTATATTGATAATGTTCCAACCTGCGGCTTTATTATTTTGGCCTTCGATGAAAAAAGTTGGAGCGATATAACTACAGGTAAAACTGTTAAAACCATCTTCCCACGGGATCTTAAATAATGATCGAAAAAATAGACCCACATACTCAAGTTCGCAATATTTACACCAACCGAGAGTTAAGCTGGTTGCAGTTTAACGCCCGTGTGCTGCAGGAAGCGAATGATAAAAAACTGCCCTTAATTGAAAGACTTCGATTTTTGGGTATTTTCTCAAATAATTTAGATGAATTTTTTAAAGTGCGTTACGCTACCATAAAACGGATTGTTGAAGCCGGAAAGTTAGGTCGTAGTTTTCTGGGCGGTATTTCGGCTAAGGATTTATTGGAAGAAATTACACAGACCGTAATTGCGCAACAAGCACACAGTTTAAATATTTTGAGCGATATCCAAAAAGAATTGCGCAAGGAAAACATTTTTATAATTAACGAAACTGAAATAACGCCCGATCAAAGCAAGTTTATTTCAGAATATTTTATCAGAAATGTTAGTCCCGCCATGATGACTATTATGATTGGCGAATTGGAAGAATTTCCCAGTTTAAGAGATAGTGCCGCATACCTTGCAGTAACCATGGTGATGAGCAAAGACGACGATACGTTTGAAGCAAAACACAATTATGCACTTATAGAAATACCGCGAACTATAGATAGATTTGTGGTGCTTCCTCCGCAAGGGAACAAACAATACGTAATTATTCTGGACGATTTAATTCGCCATTGTTTGCACAATATATTTAGCATTTTTAAATATGAAACCATTTCGGCACATATGATTAAAATTACACGCGATGCCGAATTGGATATAGATAGCGACTTAAGCCGAAGCTTTATAGATAAAATTTCAAAAAGCGTTAAAAACCGAAGTACAGGCGATCCGGTGCGTTTTGTTTACGATAAAAGCATAGATAAAAGAACCCTGCAATTTTTGTTAGACAAAATGGGGATTGATAAAACCGACAGTATTATACCGGGCGGGCGTTACCATAACAGACGCGATTATATGGATTTCCCTAGACTGGGACGGCCCGATTTACAATATGAAAAAATAGAACCCTTGCCTATTCCAGGCTTGAGCTTACAAGGCAATCTATTCGATAAAATAGTAGAAAAAGATTATCTGCTGCATGCACCCTACCAAACATTTATGTATGTGGTTAAGTTTTTACGCGAAGCGGCATTAGACCCCAAGGTAAAATCTATTAAAATTACTATTTATCGCCTGGCCGAAGTTTCGCATATTGCCAGTTCGCTTATCAATGCGAAGAAAAACGGAAAAGACGTAACAGTGCAAATAGAACTGCAAGCCCGTTTTGACGAGGAGGCAAATATTAAATACGCCGAAATATTACAGAGTGAAGACATACGCTTAATTTTTGGTGTAAAAGGTTTAAAAGTGCACTGTAAAGCGTGCCTTATTGAACGGGTGGAAAACAAAAAAACCGTTAGATACGGAATTTTAAGTACCGGAAATTTTAATGAATCTACAGCGCGACTTTACACAGATTACACCCTATTTACCGCCAACCAAAAAATCTGTAAAGAAATTAAAAAGGTTTTTGAATTTTTTGAAGTGAATTATTTAGTGCGAAAATATCGCCATTTAATTGTTTCGCCACATTATACCCGCAAAGCAATTTACCATTTAATAGATACCGAAATAAAAAATAAAAAAGCCGGTCTGCCAAGCGGCATTAAACTTAAGCTCAACAGTCTTTCAGATTATAAAATGATCGATAAACTTTATGAAGCCAGTCGTGCCGGGGTAAAGATAAAAATGATTGTTAGAGGTATTTGCTGTTTAATTCCGGGAGTAAAGGGTATGAGCGAAAATATTGAAGCCATAAGTATTGTCGGAAAATTTTTGGAACATCCGCGGTTGTTTATCTTTGAAAATGGAGGCGACCCAAAAGTATATATTTCATCTGCAGATTTTATGGGACGAAACTTGGACAATAGAGTTGAAATATCGTGCCCCATCTACGATGAAGATATAAAGAAGGAAATATTGGAAAACTTTGAAATAGGCTGGAGCGATAATGTAAAGGCACGTGTAATAAGCATTAAAAATGATAATGCGTATCTAAAAAATCACAAGCCACCGGTGCGTTCCCAGTTTAAAATGTATGATTATTATTTAAATAAACTTGAAGTAAACTGATTTGTTAAATATTGAAAAATACGGCGCCATAGATATTGGCAGTAATGCTATTAGACTATTAATTGTATCTGTAATAGAGCAGAAGGAGCAACCTACTTTGTTTAAAAAAACTTCCTTGGTACGAGTACCAATTAGGTTAGGAGCCGAAGTTTTTCTCGATGGAAAAATTTCGGAGGCTAGTGCCCATAGAATGGTAGATGCTATTCAAGCTTTTAAGCTTTTAATGAAAACCCACAATATAAAACGTTTTAAAGCTTGTGCTACATCAGCTATGCGCGAAGCCTCCAATGGCCCACAAATTGCTAAATCAATTAAAGAACAAAGTGGCATAGCCATTAATATAATTGATGGTAAAGACGAAGCAAAAATCATAGCTTCTACAGATTTAAAAAACTTAATTCAGGCCGATAAAGTGTTTCTGTATGTAGATGTTGGTGGCGGAAGTACAGAACTTACAGTTTTTGCCAATGGCGAAAATATTAGCTCGCAGAGTTTTAAACTTGGCACCGTTAGACTTTTGGAAGGACTGGTTGATGAAAATGTGTGGACAGACATGGAAACTTGGATTAAAAGGGAAACGAAAGATTTCAGAAAAATCTCACTAATAGGTAGTGGCGGTAATATTAACACCATCTTTAAAAAGAGTGGAAAAAAACTGGGAAAACCACTTAGCTATTTTTATCTCTCTTCGTATTACGAGTTAATAAAATCGCTTTCATATGAAGAGCGCATTACAGAACTGGATATGAATCCAGACCGGGCAGATGTTGTTATACCCGCTACGCGCATTTATCTCTCTGCCATGAAATGGAGCAAAGCAAAGAATGTGTTTGTGCCAAAAATAGGGCTGAGCGACGGTATTGTACGTAGTCTTTATAATGAAAAAGTTGCAGCCCATACGCAAATTAAAGATTAATAAGCATCCCCACATTATAAAGATAATTCTTCGTCTTTAAATTTTTAGTAGCCTTAAAAACACTCTTGATAAGACAAAATTCAACGCGGTAATATTGGCCACTTGCTGTAAAATATATATAAATTTTATATTTTCAACATAAGTAAAAACGCTTGCATAAAGTTGTGTTGATAGTACCGAATGACTTAAATATTCTTTAATTTTGTTGGGAATATGTTTCGGAAAGAAGCTGAATTTTCAACTTCACTTTTAATAGTGCCGACTAGTCACTTTCAGTATAAAATTTTAAAATAGGCGATTTCATTCTTTTTGAAATTTCGCCTAAAACTTTAATATTTTTCAATTATGAGAATGCAGTTTTTTGTTATCTCGGCCGCATCGTTAATTATAACATTTGCATTGGCCTATTTTTTAAGTTCCAATTGGTATGTGCTGTTTGGCATCGTTTTAATACTAACCATTGTTGGTTATTACGATGTTTTTCAGACCCGGCATACCATCATGCGAAATTATCCGTTGCTCGGCAGGCTGCGCTTTGTACTTGAAGAATTACGCCCTAAAATGTATCAATATTTTATTGAATCGGATATTGATGGACGCCCCTATAACAGAGTAGATAGATCTACCGTATATCAACGAGCTAAAGGCGTTCGCGATACCATTCCCTTTGGTACCCAATTAGATCTTTACTCCGAAGGCTACGAATGGATCTGTCATTCAATTGCACCTAAACCGTTTAATACATTAAATCATGATCCTCGTATATTAATTGGCAATAAGGATTGTAAACTGCCATATTCTGCCAGTATTCTGAATATTTCGGCCATGAGCTTTGGAGCCATTAGTGCCAATGCCGTAAAAGCCTTAAATGCAGGTGCCAAAATTGGCAATTTTGCCCATAATACGGGAGAAGGGGGATTAAGCGATCATCATTTATCGGAAGGTGGCGATTTAATTTGGCAAATTGGAACTGCATATTTTGGATGTCGTACTGAAGATGGAAAATTTAATCCTGAACTGTATGCTGAAAAATCCAAGCACCCGAACGTAAAAATGATTGAGCTTAAAATTTCCCAAGGCGCTAAACC
This sequence comes from Aequorivita flava, assembly GCF_038742595.1. Classification (NCBI taxonomy): domain Bacteria; kingdom Pseudomonadati; phylum Bacteroidota; class Flavobacteriia; order Flavobacteriales; family Flavobacteriaceae; genus Aequorivita; species Aequorivita flava. The sequence goes on from NZ_JBANCF010000001.1 coordinate 443,312, forward strand.
CGGTCACGGAGGTATTTTGCCCGCAGAGAAAAACTCTGAAGAAATTGCGAAAATCAGACATATTAAACCGTTTACTAAAGTAGAATCGCCACCGTATCACTCAGCATTCGATACGCCATTGGAGATGGTAAAATTCATTAAAAAATTAAGAGACCTTTCCGGAGGTAAACCTATTGGTTTTAAATTATGTATAGGATATAAAAGTGAATTTATATCAATTTGCCAAGCAATGGTAGAATTAGATATCTATCCCGATTACATTGCTGTTGACGGAGGTGAAGGAGGTACGGGAGCGGCGCCGCCTGAGTTTAGTAATTACGTTGGCGCACCGCTTATTGACGGTCTTGACTTTGTACATAACATTCTTAGAGGAATGGGCATTCGCCAACATATTAAAATAATTGCTTCAGGAAAAATTAGTTCTGCCTTTCATATAGCGCGTGCCGTGGCATTGGGAGCTGATGGATGCTACCAAGCCCGTGCCATGATGTTGTCCTTAGGATGTATTCAAGCCCTGCTGTGTAACACCAATAAATGCCCAGTGGGTATTACAACTCAAGATCCTAAATTAACGGTAGGTTTGGTTCCGGAAGATAAAAAAGTTCGAGTGGCTAATTATCACGAAAAAACAATTAAAAATTTTGTTGAACTTTTGGGCGCAACAGGTCTAGACGAAACAAAAAATTTAACCCGTTCGCATATTTATCGCCGTATTTCGCTTAACGATATGATTACTTATGAAGAACTTTTCCCTTCTATTAAACCTGGGTCTATGCGCAATGGGGAAATTCCAAAGAAATATGAATTAGATTTTGCATTTGCCGATAAAACACGTTGGGGAATTAATCCGGAAGTTGAATTTTAAAGTGAAGTCCTAAACGTAATAAGGTGAAGGTTATAGAGTTTGGTTTTTAAAACTTAGATTTCTAATTCCTTCATAAACTACGATACTTACTGCATTTGCTAAATTTAGGCTACGAATGTGCGAACTAAAGATAGGAATGGTATAAACTGAATTTAAATTTGCTGAAACGATGTTTTTAGGCAAACCAACCGATTCTTTTCCGAAGATTAAAAACATATCGTCTGTATAATCAATAGCAGTGTATAGCTGATTTCCGTGACTGGAAAGATAGACGAATTGCTTTCCTTTATTTTTTGAATAAAAATCGTCCAGGTTTTCATAAATAAAAAGAGAAACATGTTTCCAATAATCTAAACCAGCTCTTTTTACGCGTTTGTCATTTAATTCAAAACCGAAGGGTTTTACTAGGTGTAAATTAGACCCTGACGCCAAACTTAACCTGCCAATGTTTCCAGTGTTGGTGGGTATTTCCGGCTCGATTAATACAATGTTGAATGCCATATTTTAAATTGATTTATGAATATATAAAATGTTTTAAAAAAGTACTGAAATCCTTTTACTAAAAGTATTAATTGTGCAGAGCTAAATTAGCAATGACAGCAAAAATAAACTATGTTTCTTTTTGTAGAAAATAGAAAACTACACCGCCGATAAAATAACAAAAAACATCCCAAATATCTGCAGTATAACGATAGGATTGCTTCGGAAGATAATATTCAAAAAAAACGGCAAACACAATCACTAAACTTAAAATGGTAAACTTATTTAGGCGAATTGTCTTATCTTTTTTTATAAACCATACCCCGTGTAAACCTATTATAGCCACCAACGGAATAGTTAAAAAATCGTTTAAATAATGGTAAATCCAATTAGCCTGAATGCCTGAAGTTACTTTCGAACATTGCACACATAAAAATGTTATAAAAGACAAAAGTGCATACAGATGCAATACTTTTAATGGAAGATGGCGCATCATATAAATAGAAGTGAAATTAACCAAGCAATAAAACCGCCAATGAGCATTACAATCATCCAAACAGAGCGCAACACGTTAAAAATTCCTCTAAGTAGCCAAAACCTACTATTTTCCCATCGATAAAAAAATGAGCTATTTTCTACTACTTCAGATTTAACGGTTAATTTTTGTTCGGACTTTTTTTCGATGAACTTTCTTTTCGATGACGATTTTTGAGCCTCAATATAGGAACGTTTGTATTTAAGGCTTTCATCGTCTTTTCGCTGGGTCATAATTATAAAATTCAACTGGCAAAAATACAATATATTAGGGTTATAAAGAATTATACCCTCACTTTACCACGCCATTTACAATTTATAAATAGTAGCGGAAATGTTGTAAGGAAATGGCCTCCGCAGTATTATTTTCTTTTAAAACTGCAAAACAAAAAATTCTGAAATGTTTTAAATGGGGTTTTGTGATCTTCGGTTAAACAGCTAATTTTTTTAAACGTGTCCTTAAATTCAGCTACTAAATTCTCATGGCTGTACCTTGTTATTTCGAGCCCACTGCATTTTAACGGACCTTTTTCAGAAAATGTTCCAATAACCAAATAATTTTTTACTGCTGTGTTTATTGTTTTCTTGTATTTTTCAATCTGCTGTGGATTGGTTAAAAAATGAAAGGCAGCGCGGTCGTGCCAAAGATCGTAAACCGTTTCCGGTTCAAAAGCGGTAATATCGCTTACAATCCAACATACTTTTTTTGCTTTTTCACCCAATCTATCTTGGGCTTTTTTCAATGCTTTAGCAGAAATATCAAGAACGGTAATATTTTCAAAACCTTCATCTAGCAAATAATCTACAAGTTTACTATCGCCGCCACCTACATCTATAATTTTTGCAGTTTTATCTAATTTAAACGATTTAATAAAATTCAATGAAGTTTCCGGAATAGCTTGTGTCCAACTTACTTGATCCGGACTTTTTGTTTCATAGACGGTATCCCAATGTGTTTTTTTATTCATTTGTATTTTTTATTTGTGGCATAAAAATAAATGTCAAGTATAAGCAATACCCCGAAGTATTTTCTTAAAAGTTCTATTTTTAAATATTCTACTTATTTTTCTGAACTTGTTTTAGTTCTTCCTCTTTCATTTGTGCGCCAATAAACGGAATTTTGGGTGCTAAAAAATAGCCTGTTAAACTTGCGAAGAGTATGGGTATAAAATAAGTGAAACCCGTAAGTGTTGCCAAAAGAATAGTGGTGCTCATTGGTGTGCGCGTTACGCAGGCATTAATTGCCGCCATACAACTTACAATTGTTAGGGATAAACTGATGGAAGGAAATACAGTGTGAAGAAGCAAACCCAGCGCCGTACCGCAGAAAAATAACGGAATTATAAATCCACCGCGCCAACCCGATGTTACTGTAATAGCAATGGCAATAATTTTAAAGATTAAAACACCAATTAAAAATTGAACAGTGCCGTTTTCCTGTAATAATTCGTTGATTTCAAAATGGCTGAAATACCTTGTAAGTGGAATATAAAAAGCGATGGTTCCCAGTAAAATTCCACCAATTAGTGTTTTAACGTAAATAGGGGTTTTTAGTTTTCCGAAAATATTTTTAAAAAATTTAGTGCAGAAAATAAATCCCCAACCAACTACAGTTGCAATTACCGCGAAAAAGAAAGCCCATCCAAAATCGAAAAAAGTTTCCATTTGGTAGGCAGGAAGATTCCACATAGGACCCCAGCCCAGTTGAACTATAATAGCAAAAACAATATAACTAAATCCACTAGCTACCAATGCCGGAATAATGGCTTGATAATATTCTACAGCGTGTTTGTGGTGAAGTATTTCCAAAGAAAAAAGGCTGCCTCCCAGAGGTGCGCCAAACAAAGCGGTAAAACCCGAGGCCATCCCAGCAATACTTAGCGAACGTAATTCTTCTCCTTTTAATCTTAAAATTTTTCCCAACCAACTACCTGTAGAACCTGTAACTTGTACCAAGGGCGATTCTGGCCCTAAACTTCCGCCGGATGCTACACAGAGCAGGGAAGAAAGGATCATAGATGGATTGTTTTTTGGGTCTAGTTTTCCCTTATTGAAACGAATGTTGTTTACAATTAGCTGCATTTCGCCCGGATCGCCAATAAAATATATAATTAAACCAGCAAGCAATCCGCATATAGCCATTACGGGAATTACGAGCCACCCTTCGTACCCTCCAAGAAATTCGGTTAAAAACATCAGTACAATCCAATAAGCTCCCGAAATTAACCCGCCAATTAACCCCAATAAGGCCCAAAGAATAAACATTCTACTAAATACAAACGGATTAAACCGAATTGGTTGATCCAGAATGTCGGTGTATTTAACGAGTTTTCTTCTTCGTTTTAATTTCATTGTTAACTACTTATAGCTCAAAAATCCGTGATTAGTTATTGTACCATTTAGAAGGCTTAAAAGAAAATGTTAAATTGAACAAATTTTAATTTAAAGGCCAAAATATAGGAACAAAAAACATAAGCAAAATAAATAAAATTAAAGTTAAGGGCAGACCCACTTTTAAGAAATCTGCAAACTTATATTTTCCGGGACCAAATACTAAAATACACGAAGGTTCAAACGGGGCAATTAGCGAAACCGAGGCTCCCAGCATTATGGCAATAGCGAAGGTTCGCGGATCTGAATTCATCATCACAGCGGTGTCTATTGCTACTGGCAGCACAACTAATGCCGCTGCCGCATTGCTCATGGGTTGGGTAAGTAGAATTACTAAAATTACAAAGCCTCCCATAACGTAAAGAGGCCCTAAGTGACCCAATAGGTTTAAAATGTTCTCTGCTAAAAATTGAGATGCACCCGAATTTTCCATGGCGGTTCCGAATGCTGTCATTCCTCCGATGAGTATTAAGAGTTTCCAATTAATAACTTGGTAAACCCTATCTATATTAATTGCGCCCGAAAGTACGGTTAGCAAGGCCGCTCCTAAAAATGTAATTGATAATGGAGCCCATTCTAAAGTACCTACAATTACGGCTACTAGAAATATTACAGCAGCAAACACCCCTTTTTTCTCTTTGAACATATTTACACGGAAATCGCCAATTATAGAAAAATCGTTAGAATTTCTATTTTTATCTATATCTTCTTGCGTGCCTTGAACTAAAAGGGTATCGCCAATTTTTAAATGAATTCCGCCTATTTTTTGTGAAACAGTGTCGCCAAAACGTTGGATGGCTAAAACTACCAAGTCATAATTTTGGCGAAATCGCGCTTCTTTTAACGACCTATTAATTAGTTGGGAACCTGGGAGAATGAGTAGTTCTGCGAGAATTATTTTTTCGTTTTCTATTTCTTTATCACCAATTGTATCGGCTAGGACATCTAATTCCGGAGTTTCCTTAATTTTAATTAAGTTCTCCACGCTACATTCAACTATTAAAATATCATTCGCCTGAATTCGGGTAAAGCGATGGGGGATAAAATCTTCTTTATTTCGAATAATTTTTAGAATACGTACTTCCTGTTTTGCCAGATCTGAAAAAAATACTGGCTGCCCGATTAAAGTAGATTTTTCCGAAACCACAATTTCAGATAAATATTGGGCAATTTCATAACGCTCGTTATAACTTTCTTCTTTGTAATCGGGCAACAATTTTCTGTAAAATAGCACGATAAAAATAATACCCGTAACGAGAAAAATGAGGCCTATAAAGGATATTTCAAAAAAACCTAAAGGTTCTATCCCAGCTTGTACAATGTAACCACTCACTGCAATATTTGTTGATGTGCCAATAAGGGTGCAAGTACCGCCCAGAATAGAGGCGAACGCTACTGGAATTAATACTTTTGACGGACTTATCTTTAATTTTCTGCACATTCCTATTACGGGTCCAGTAACCAAGGCGGTGACGCTGGTATTGTTCATAAATGCAGATAGCGCCCCCGTAATAAACATAATGTAGCCCACAAATAAGGTTTTGCTTTTTACTACTTTTATTAACTGCGATCCAACTTTATCTAACAAACCTGTTTCTGCCAGCGCGCCCGAAATAACGAAGATAGATGCTAGAATAATAATAAAATCGCTACTGAATCCTTCAAAAGCTTCTTGAGGTGAAATGATTCCTGAAAGCGCTAAAACCAAAAGCATACCAAGGGTTACAATATCCACGGAAAACTTTTCGGTTGCGAATAGAACTATTGCTATTACGAGCAAACATATAACAATGGCAATTTCCATACTGAAATTTTTGAAAGGCCATTAAAGATATGTAAAACAAGTAAATGAAAAGTAGGTGTTAAAAAATAAATAGCAGAACAACTAGCCGTGAATAGACTGGTGTTTGCCCAAATCTTTCATTACTTCGGCTTCAAAAGAAAGCAGGTCGTGCCATTTTTGATCCACTTCCTTTCTATCGCCATATTGGCGTGCAAAACCGAGAAACATTGTGTAGTGATTTGCTTCGCTTACCATCAGTTTTCGGTAGAATTCTGCCAGTTCTTTGTCTTCAAGTTCTTCGCTTAACAAGCGGAAACGTTCGCAACTGCGGGCTTCAATTAAAGCGGCGTACAGCAATCTATGAACCAATTGTGTAGTTCTGCTGCCGCCTTTCGGGAAAAAATTTACAATTTTTAAAACATATTCGTCTTTTCTATCGCGGCCTAAAACCCAGCCATTTTCCAAAATTTTGTCGTGTACCATTTTAAAATGGCTTATTTCTTCTTTTACCAAAGCAACCATTTCCTGAATAAGCTCAGTGTATTCTGGAAAGCTCACAATAAGCGAAACTGCGGTGGAAGCAGCTTTTTGCTCGCACCACGCATGGTCGGTTAAAATGTCTTCTATGTTTTTTTCTACAATATTAACCCATCGTGGGTCTGTGGGAAGTTTTAAGCCTAACATAATTTTTAACGATTGCTGATTAACGATTTTTGATTTTTTGTACCTTGATATTTATGATATATTATTCCCCGTTTGGGGGCTAGGGGACATTTTACACGTCCAAATCAAATTCCTTGCGAAGCTTTTCGATCGCTGGATTCATTTCTTTTAATTTTTCAAATTTTTCGCGCGTAGTGTAAGCGTATTTTTTTTCGACTGTTTCGTTTACGGTTATGTCTAAATCTATTTCGTAATTCTGCAGTTTATCGCGTAAAAATCCGAGTAATTCATATTTGGCGCGCTCTACTTCGGTTTTAATGGTTTGGTTCGGGAATTCAAGATGTATAATGGAACCATCCAATTTTGGAACCCCCATTGTTAAGTGCGATAACAGATTGTATTTTCCATCGCTTTCTACGTGTGCTGTGTATTCGGTCCATACCGCTTGCATTTCTTCTTCTGAAAAATCGTTGACGGGTAGATTTTCTGCATCGGGTTGGTTTGCGACTATTTCCTGTTGTATTTCCTGCTTTTTTTGAATGCTTTTTAGTGATAGAGCAGATACTTTTTTAGCGTTTCTCTCTGCTAAAATTTGAGGCCTTTCAATTACTTTTTCTGATTCTCCGCTGGTTGTAGATGGTGTGGAGCTGGGTTGGTTGGGTTGATTGTTTTCTGGGGCGTCTACTTCTGAAGGTTCGTTTACTTCATTTTTAATTTGGTTGTTCGTGGCATTAATCGCAGTTTCGGGTTCAGCCTTTCTTATTGAGTTTGAAGCTGCGCTACCTGCAGAGGTTATTTTTTCTGATGTAAATTCTTCACTTTTAAAATGGGAGGGAGGAATAACAAAATGGGTGGCGCCTTTGCTGGTGCCGATTTCACCTACGCGGGAATTAGGCTTTTTTTTTTCGCCCTGAAAAGTCAAGGAAGCAAGTTGCATTAAAGTTAATTCAACCAATAGCCGCTGGTTTTGGCTGTTTTTATATTTTAAGTCGCAGGTATTAGCAATGTCTATTCCTTCAATTAAAAATTGTTGGGTGGTTTTTTGCGACTGTTCAAAATACATGGTTTTAACTTGCTCGCCAACTTCTAATAAACTAATTGTTTCTTGGTTTTTGCAGACCATTAAATCGCGGAAATGGGAAGCGAGGCCCATTATAAAATGATGGCCATCAAAACCTTTGGAAAGGATTGTATTATATGATACCAATACTTGCGGGATATTGTTTTCCAACAGTAAATCTGTAATTTGAAAATACCAAGTGTAATCCAATACATTTAGATTTTCGGTAACAGCTTCGCGCGTAAGGTTTTTTCCAGCAAAGCTAACCACCCTATCAAAAATTGAAAGCGCATCGCGCAAGGCACCATCGGCTTTTTGTGCAATAATGTGCAGAGCGTCGTCTTCGGCTTCTATATTTTCTGCCTTTGCAACTTCGGCTAAATGTTCTTTTATATCGCGAATGCCAATTCGTCTAAAATCGAAAATTTGGCAACGTGAAAGAATAGTTGGTATTATTTTGTGCTTTTCGGTTGTAGCCAGTATAAATATTGCGTGCTTTGGCGGTTCTTCCAAAGTTTTTAAAAACGCGTTAAAGGCATTTGCAGATAGCATATGTACTTCATCAATAATATATACTTTGTATTTACCAACTTGGGGCGGAATACGAACTTGGTCTATTAAATTACGGATGTCGTCCACAGAGTTGTTGGAGGCTGCATCTAATTCAAAAATATTAAAGGCGAAATCTTCATCTACTTTCTCAGTGCCATCTTCATTAATTTTTTTGGCGAGAATACGCGCGCAGGTTGTTTTGCCTACGCCACGGGGGCCTGTAAAAAGCAATGCTTGGGCAAGATGGTTATTTTCTATGGCGTTCTCCAAAGTATTGGTAATGGCCTGTTGCCCAACCACGTCTTTAAAAACGGCTGGCCGGTATTTTCTGGCAGATACAATGAAGTGTTCCATCTTTTTGTTACAGAATTTGGTAATTGGTTACTCAATCATTCCATAGTGAGTAGAGAGCAAATATAAAGATGTGCAATGGGTTTTAAAAAAATAGCTGTTTGTATTTTACCATATTTATTAACATTGATGTACTTTTGCCGCGCAGGCCGCCTTATCGCCGAGATCCTCGCTTTTGCGGGGGTGTGGGAGGAAAGTCCGGACACCAAAGGGAAGCATAGCGGCTAACAGCCGTCGGGAACTCTGCTTTTGCTGAGTTTTCAGGACAAGTGCAGCAGAAAGGATGTACAGGTAATGCTGTAGTGAAATCAGGTAAACTCTATGCGGTGAAATGCCACGTAAACCTGCGCTCCGATATTAATCGGGAAAGGGTGCCCGCCCAATGCAGGAGGGTAGGCAGATTGAGCGTGTGGGTAACTGCACGTCTAGATAAATGATAAGGCCCCAATGCATATTGGGGACAGAACCCGGCTTATAGGCCTGCTTTTTTTTCTTTTAAGGTATTTGTTTGTTCTAACATCCAAACCTTTGCGGCACTTAACTTTTGGAATGTTTGAAATGGAACCGTGATAAAGAAACTTTCAAAATTTGCAATTTGCAAAGATCGTTCAGATTTATAAACAATCGCAAATGCTACTAAGCGAGGAATTTGTCGGGTATATGATTTTGGCGATAAATTTCTGGAATAATCGTTTACCCTATTAGAAATATAACCGAAAGATTTTTCGCCATAGAAGCGCGATGCCAACTGCTGAATTTTAGAAACATAAGCTTCATCTAACACTATGGCGTCCGCGGGCGTTGCAATCATGAAATTTTCGTAGAATTCAATTTTTACAAAATCTAATTCTATCAGTTCTACGGGAAGTTGAAACATATTACAATTTACGCAAAAAAACTGAAAACATTTCCACCGTATTTTCTGGCTTCAGCAAAACCGGGTAATGCGTCGAGGGTATTTTGTTTTGAATGTTCTATTACTAAAATCCCATCTTCCTTTAAGAGTTTTTTTTCTGCAACTGCCAAAACAATATTCTCTAATTGTGAAGCATTAAAATCATAGGGCGGATCGGCAAAAATAATATCGTAATTTCCCGAAGCCTTTTCCAGGTATTTGGCAACGTCAGATTTTATGGCATTTATAGGAAAGGAAAATTCTTCCGAAACTTTATTTATGTACTGCACACAGCCTAAATGAGCATCTACGGCGGTTATATTGGGAACACCGCGGGAGGCAAATTCAAAACTTATATTTCCAGTACCTGCAAAAAGATCTAATACAGTAAGTTCATCAAAAAAATATCGAACCCGTAAAATATTAAAGAGCCCTTCCTTTGCAAAATCGGTTGTGGGACGGACAGGCAAGTTTTTTGGAGCGGTTAATCTTCTTCCTTTGTATGTGCCTGAAATTATTCGCATTACTAAGCGTTTTTTAAAATGAAATGATTGTGGGATTCGTCATTGCCCAAACTTTTAGTATTGTACATATTTGCATCTAAAAATGTGAGATTACGTATATAAGTGTAGGCAATTTTAAAATTTTCGTCGTTTTTTTCAATAGCACCCAAAAGTACAACGGGAGTATTTTCTGGGTTTAATTGAAGCTGCTCCATACAGAAGAGCGTATAATAGATAAAATCTTCAGGGGTTTTATAGTGGTAACTATTGCAGAGTTGCAGTTGGCCATTTTTTAAAACGATACAATCGAAATTATTTTTTTGAAAATGTAAAAACATTTTTGGAAGCGAATATATTTCGCGTTCAAGAATTGAATTCAATAGTACGGTCATCGCGTGGTAATAATTGAAGGATCCATACTTTTCAAAGAAAAAATTATTGATGTTCATAAACGGAACATACACTACCACGATGTTATGGTTTTCAACAACATCGTGCGCCATATAATCGTTTGCTAAGATTTTGGAGTTAAACTTTAAATATTCGCTCGCTTTAGTTTCGTTAAAAAGCGGAGCTGGCACCAAGCTGTAAACTGGAGTAGCATATACTACGGTTACATCGCTAAAGCTAGTGTTTAAAATTTCATTGTTACTAACAATAGTTTCAATATCCATCAAAAGTTCCTCGGGGGTTGTACTGTGGTCTAAGTTTTTTTCCACAAACAAGACGGGTTCTTCACTTTCGGGATTAGTCACCAAAAAAGAAAGCCCGTTCAAAGAAACTTGAACGGACAGTCTGTTATGTAATGTATTTTTTATGTTATTCTTCTTTTGCGGCATCGTAAATTTTTGGCCAGTTTCCAGAAGTGTTTACTTCTTCTAAAGAGCCTACTCTAATATCCGGACCGTTAACCCCATCTACAGACTGTACTTGAAGTTCTTGTGTAACTAGGTCTGAATCTTGATCTGCCAAGATTACCTTTTTTGAAACCTTTGCTTCAAAAACTGAATAGGTGGCGTCGTTTTTTTCAATTTTACCAGATTTTAGTTCAAACTTGGCGTCAACACCTTCTACAGGCACATTCATCATTGTTTTATATCTATCGGTGCCGCCAAAGAGTGAATCTCTAACTGGGGTAAATCCTAAGGTATCAATTAATGATTTTTCAATAAAATATCCTTCGTCTATACCGAAAGCTTTATTCTTGGCTACATCGGCATAACTGGTATCGCGACGTTGTGTACGTGCAAATTTGGCCGTATCAATAAATTTAACCAAACTGTCCCAGTCTCCTGTAAATTTACCTGTAATTTCTTTGTGTGCAAGCTCTGCGGCCTGAATATCCTTCAAATTCTTAATTACTTTGGCATAGCGTGCCTCTTTTACTTTGTTGAATTCAACTGGGCCCATTACCGAGTTATATAGCTTCCAACCCAGGAAGATTATTACAATCCAAAGAACAATCTGAATTACTAATTTCATTATTGATTTTATTTAAGTGTTGATTTTACTAAAAGGTCTATCGCAAATCTACAATTTTTTTTTGTTCACAAAAGTATATTGCGAAAAAATCATACCTATCTTTAAACCCTCATTGATAGCAGCAAATAATGAATGTATCAGAATTTTACAGTTTTTTAAAAAATGATTTTCCACATAATACTACCCCAAAACAGGATATAGCGCTTCAACTGTTGGCTAAATTTGTGTTGAGTCCAAACAAAAATGAGACGTTTTTGTTGAAAGGATATGCAGGTACGGGGAAAACCACAATTGTGGGGGCGCTGGTAAAGAATTTGGCCAAAATAAAAAAGCGATCTGTACTTCTTGCCCCTACGGGCAGGGCGGCGAAGGTAATTAGTAATTATTCAAGCAAACAGGCTTTTACCATTCATAAAAAAATCTATTTCCCCAAGCGAGAAAAGGGAGCTGTTTTCTTTTCATTACAGCAAAACAAGCATCGTGACACTATATTTATCGTAGATGAAGCATCCATGATTCCCGATATAAACCAAGACTCAAAACTATTCGAAAACGGTTCGCTACTCGATGATTTAATGCAATACGTTTATAGTGGTAACAATTGCAAACTTTTGCTAATTGGCGATTCTGCGCAGCTTCCACCCGTACATTTAGATATTAGTCCCGCCTTGGATGCCTCCTTGCTTGAAATCCAATACAATCGTGAAGTTATAAAACTGGAGCTCGATGAAGTGGTGCGGCAACAACAGGATAGTGGTATTTTAGAAAACGCAACGCGAATCAGGGAGTGTTTGGATAATGAACTGTATGAAGCCTTTAAATTTTCGGGTATAAATTTTCCGGATATAGTTCGACCGGTAGATGGGCAGGAAATTATGGATGCAATAAACGACAGTTATTCAGCCTTGGGAAATGAAGATACCGTAATTGTAGTGCGATCCAACAAAAGAGCAAATCTATATAACCAGAGCATTCGCGAACGTATTCTGTTTCAAGAATCCGAACTTTCGGCGGGCGATTATTTAATGGTGGTAAAGAATAATTACTTTTGGGTAGATAATACGAGCGAAGCTGGCTTTATTGCCAATGGCGATATAGTAGAGGTTTTGGAAATTTTTGCCTTTAAAGAACTCTATGGGTTTCGTTTTGCTGAAGTAAAATTACGAATGGTAGATTATCCTACAATGAAACCTTTGGAAACCGTGTTACTTTTAGACACTTTAACATCCGAAACTCCATCACTAACCTATGATGAATCGAACAAATTATATCAAGAAGTAATGAAAGACTACGAGTCGGAAAAATCTAAGTACAAGAAATTTTTGGCAGTAAAAAATAACAAATTTTTTAATGCGCTCCAAGTAAAATTTAGCTATGCCATAACCTGTCATAAATCGCAGGGAGGCCAGTGGAATACCGTTTTTGTTGAGCAACCGTATCTTCCCAATGGAATAGATAAGGAGTACTTGCGTTGGCTTTATACAGCTATTACGCGGGCGCAGGAAAAATTGTATTTAATAGGTTTTAAAGATGAATTTTTTGTAACGTGATATTAATTAGAATTAAACTTTTGTGTAGGGCAATCAACGCTTTGCATGACCTAAATTAGAAATACCCATGGAAACTTTTAATTTAATACTAAGTATTTTTTTAGGTATCGGTTTAGCTGCAGCCGTAGGTTTCCGAGTATTTTTACCATTATTGATTATGAGCCTGGCGGGTTATTTTGATGTAATTCCAATAAACGAAAATTGGCAGTGGATTGGCAGCCTTACCGCAGTAATAATAATGGCCGTGGCAACGGTTGTTGAAATTTTTGGTTACTATATTCCTTGGTTTGATAATTTGCTAGACACCATTGCCCTCCCATTAGCCACCTTGGCAGGCACAGCGGTTATGGTAGCAACGGTTACCGATTTAAGCCCTGTTATTACATGGACGCTGGCAATAATAGCGGGCGGTGGTACAGCCGCAGCAATAAAGGGCAATACTTCGGCGGCAAGACTTACTTCCAGTACAACCACCGGAGGGATTGCAAATCCGATTTTGACCACAGCAGAAACGGGCACTTCAATAGTTATGGCTGTGGCTGCCATCTTTGTACCTGTTGTTGCTTTTGTCTTGGTTCTCTTTCTTTTTTATGTAATATTCAAATTTTATAAAAAGCTTCGTAAAAAAGGGACGCCGAGAACATAATCTTCTTATTTTTGAATTCAATTTAAAAACTTCGACTTGAAAATAATAGCCATGATTCCCGCGCGTTACGGTGCGTCGCGTTTTCCCGGAAAATTGATGCAGGATTTAGCAGGAAAACCTGTAATAGTTAGAACATACGAAGCTGCAAAAGCCACCAATCTTTTTGATGAAGTTTATGTTGTTACAGATAGCGATGTAATTTTTAAAGAAATTGAAGCCAACGGCGGCAAAGCAATTATGAGCCAAAAGGAACATGATTGCGGTAGCGATCGTATAGCCGAAGCCGTAGAAAACCTAGATGTAGATATTGTCGTAAACGTGCAGGGCGACGAGCCATTTACGAGCCGTGAAGGCTTAGAAAAGGTTTTGGCGGTATTTAACGAACCCGATGCAGATAAAATTGACTTAGCTTCGTTAATGACCGAAATACATGATTGGAAAGAAATAAGCGACCCAAACTGCGTAAAAGTAATAGTTGATAAAGATAACTTTGCGCTCTATTTTTCACGTTCGCCAATACCGTATCCGCGCGATAAAAATGTGGCACTTCAATACTACAAACACAAAGGTATCTACGCTTTTAGAAAACAAGCGATAATGGATTTTTATCGCTTACCAATGCGTTCTTTGGAAGCTGTAGAAAAAATAGAGTGTATTCGTTATTTAGAATACGGGAAGAACATAAAAATGGCAGTGTCTAACACTACTGGGGTTGAAATAGACACTCCAGAAGACCTTGCGCGCGCAAATAAATTGCTAAAAGAAAAGGAAAAGGATACCATAAACAATAAATTTAGAAATTTCCCAATGGTGCCCAAAGTGGTTTTTGGCGAAGGTTGTTTTGATCAGCTCAGTTCAATATTATCTTCTAAAAAGAAGGAAAAAGCACCGTTTATTTATTTGGTTGACAACGTTTTTGAAGAAGACACTAAATTTTTAGATAGAATTAATCTTCGGTTCAATGACAAATTAATTTTTGTTTCGGCAGAAGAGGAACCAAAAACGAGCCAAGTAGATACCCTTGTAAAAAATATAAAATCTGAATTTACCTACCTACCATCGGGCATTATCGGAATTGGTGGCGGAACGGTCATGGATTTGGCCAAGGCGGTGTCCATTATGCTCAATAATAAAGGAAGTGCTGCAGATTATCAGGGTTGGGATTTAGTGTCCAAAAAGGCGGTTTATCATGTAGGCATCCCAACGATTTCGGGAACCGGTGCCGAAGTTTCCCGTACAACCGTATTAACGGGTCCTGTTCGCAAACTGGGGATTAATAGCGATTTTACTCCCTTTGATCAAGTAGTGCTCGATCCGGAACTAACCAAAGGCGTTTCAAAAAACCAATGGTTCTTTACCGGAATGGATTGTTTTATACATTGCGTAGAATCTCTAAACGGAACGTTTTTAAACGCATTTAGCCAAAGTTATGGCGAAAAGGCCTACGATCTTTGTTTGGAGATATTTCTTGGCGATACACTTTCCGAAAAAGAATCGCGGGCTAAACTTATGATGGCGTCGTGGCATGGAGGAATGAGCATAGCGTATTCACAAGTTGGGGTAGCGCACGCAATGAGCTACGGTTTAGGCTATGTTTTAGGAACAAAACACGGGGTGGGTAATTGTATTGTTTTTCAATATTTAAGTGAATTTTACCCCAAAGACGTGGCTTTATTTAAACAGATGGTTGCCAAACACGGCGTAACTATTCCGCAAGGAATTTGCCAAAACCTTACGGAAGCGCAGTTAAATACAATGATTACTGTAGCATTGGGTATGGTTCCACTGTGGGAAAATGCCCTTGGCGCAGATTGGGAAAAGGTTATAACACCAGA
The DNA here is from genome assembly GCF_038742595.1 of Aequorivita flava. Lineage (NCBI taxonomy): Bacteria > Pseudomonadati > Bacteroidota > Flavobacteriia > Flavobacteriales > Flavobacteriaceae > Aequorivita > Aequorivita flava. The sequence goes on from NZ_JBANCF010000001.1 coordinate 458,902, forward strand.
AAAACTGAGGGAGCTTTACTTAAAGATGTAACCGCGCTGAATATATGGGATTCACAAAATTTATTTTTGAAAAAGTAATGGGTTGGAAAATTGAAGGAACTTTTGATCCTTTGGTTAAAAAAGCTGTTATAATTGTGGTGCCACATACCAGTTGGCACGATTTCTATCTCGGGCTGTTTACGCGAAGATTGACCAAGGTTAAAATTAATTATATCGCTAAAAAGGAACTATTCGTGTGGCCAATAGGCTGGTACTTTCGTTGGACGGGAGGTACAAAACTAGACAGAACCCCGGGCCAAAAAAAAGTAGAAGCAATTGCTGAATTATTTCATAAAAAAGAAGAATTTCGTCTGGCGCTTTCACCGGAAGGCACACGTAAAAAAGTAGATACGTGGAAAACGGGTTATTATTTTATGGCACTGGCAGCAAATGTGCCAATTATTTGTGTTGCTTTTGATTATGGCAGAAAACGAATAGTTATTGACAAACCCTTTTATCCAACAGGAAATATAGAAGCAGATACGCCAAAATTGCGTTCTTTCTTTAAAGGTGTGATTGGTAAAAATAAAGACTATTCTTTCGATATAGGGCTCGATAAAGAATAATCTTATCTTCAATTACATCAAACTAACAACCATTAATTTGATGTTAAAAGTTAGTTAAGCATTCCAAAAAAAATTCGCTAGTTCAAAATCTTAGTATTAATTATGCATAAAAAATATAAAACTATGAAACGAAGTAAATATTTAATTCCAATTTTTGTTTTTGCAATGGCACTAGTTTCGTGCAGTAGCGACGATGAAACCGGTGGTGGAGGCGATCCAACCCCTGTAGCTATTTTAGCAAACTTGTACGCTACCAGTAATACAAGTACCGCAATTCAATCGTATGATTTTACGCCTAATGGTATAGCTCTGCGCTTATTGCTTACCAGTTCGGAAAATAATGAAGGAGTTTACTACGATGAAGATTCCAGCGAACTCGTTGTTTCCTCAAGATCGCAAAGAGCAATAAACACGTATTCAAATATAGATAACGTTGAAAGCGGCAATAATTTAAGTCTTTTTCTTTCAAGCGATACTGTTTTAGAGAGTCCGCGCGATTTGGCTGTAAAAGACGATTATTACATTATTTCAGATAATGCCGATCTTGATAACAATCCCGACACTGATGAGGGTAGGTTTTTTATCTTTAAACGCGATGATGATGGTTATACATTGCGAAATATCGTAACCGTAAATTATGCAGTTTGGGGTATTGAACTTATAGGAAACGATCTGTATTCTGTAGTTGATAAAACGAGCGATGTTGCCGTACTAAAAAACTTTATTTCTACTTATACTACAGATGTTACTGCTACGCCAGATAAGCAAATAACAATTGAAGGAATAACCAGAACGCACGGAATAACCGAAGACGGTGGTTTTGTGATATTAACAGATATTGGTGATGCCGCAAATGACGGCGACGGTGCATTTCATTTTATAAATGGTTTTGTATCTAAATTTGAAGCTACTGCAAACGGTGGAACGTTAAGTTTTGCAGGAAATCAAGTTCGCGTTTCGGGTAGATTAACAGAACTGGGCAACCCTGTAGCTGTTGAATACGATAGTGCGAGCCAGACGGTATTTATTGCAGAGCGTGCCAATGAAGGTGGTAAAATTTTGTTTTTCAGTGAAATAGGAGCCGGTGGAAATCTAGTTCCAAATTTAAGCTCACCCTTTGCTGGAGCTTCATCTTTGTATTTTATCGATAGATAAAAAAAGGGATATTTTTTGAAAAATAAAAAAGGCTCTCTAAAAAGTATAATTCAGTAAGTTTGTTTGGTCTCGCAGCGAGTATAATTTGCGTGTTGAAGTTTTCAACTTTGCCCAAACCGACAGTGAATCTAACTTTTTAGAGAGCCTTTTTTTATTGCTTGATTGTAAGGTTAATTTACTCTTCTTCAGACGTCTCTTGCATTGTGTGATACACATTTTGAACATCGTCGTCTTCTTCTATTTTTTCCAAAAGTTTTTCAACGTCGGCGGCTTCTTCTGCCGATAGCGTTTTTGTAACTTGTGGAATTCGATCAAAACCGGAAGAAAGAATTTCAATATTATTTCCTTCAAGATACGACTGAATGGCGCCAAAACTTTCAAATGGGCCATAGATTAAAATTCCGTCTTCATCTTCAAAAATTTCGTCCATTCCGTGGTCTATTAGTTCAAGTTCTAATTCTTCAATATCTAAACCTTCTGGATTTATTCTGAAATTACAGGTATGATCAAACATAAACGAAACAGATCCGGACGTACCCAAACTGCCATCGCATTTATTAAAATAACTGCGAATATTGGCAACCGTTCGGGTGTTGTTATCGGTAGCGGTTTCAATTAAAATTGCAATTCCGTGTGGTGCATACCCTTCAAAGAGAACTTCTTTATAATCGCCAAGACTTTTGTCGCTTGCACGTTTTATGGCGCGCTCCACATTGTCTTTGGGCATATTTACAGCCTTTGCGTTCTGGATTACGGCGCGGAGTCTTGAATTGGCATCCGGGTCGGGACCGCCTTCTTTTACTGCCATAACAATGTCTTTGCCAATACGTGTAAACGCTTTAGACATTGCAGACCAACGCTTCATTTTTCTTGCTTTTCTGAATTCAAAAGCTCTTCCCATAAATTATTGTATTACTTGATTTATTAGTTATTCCGTGAAAAGAAAGTTCAAATATAAAAAATTCCAAAAACCAAATGCTAAAAGAACAAAGCCTTTCATAAGTATAAATTTTGCACAGCTAGAATACTATGGTTTTGGAATTGTATATACTACCCAATGAGATCATCAATTATCTTTGCCAACTCAAAATCCTTTTCAGTAACACCGTCGGCATCGTGGGTTGAAAGATAGATTTCTAACGAATTGTAAACGTTGCTCCACTCCGGATGATGATTTAGTTTTTCGGCTTCAAAGGCTATTCGCGTCATAGCTGAAAAAGCTTCTTTAAAATCCTCAAATTCAAAAATAGTATGTAGGGCACCTTCGTGAAAATCCCACCCTTCAAACTCCTTTAATTTATCTTCAATTTGTTTATCGGTTAATGGTTTCATGGTTTATTGTTTTTTAGTTTGAGACACCAGGCCTAGCATCTCTATTTAATTGATATAATTTCTTCGTTTAAAACACAGTCTTCAATCACTTGTGCCACAGTAATTTGATGAGGATTTGGCAATCTGTTTTCTTTTGGAAGTATTGCCGCATATCGATCTTCATTACTGCTAAAAACACTTTTAAAGATAGGCATTTTATCGCCAATTTTTGAAGATATTTCGTTGAAAAGGTCTTCGTGATGTACCATATCGTTACTCGCCAAATGATAAATGCCGCGGAGCGATTGGTTAATTATATAATGAATTTGTTGGCAGATTTTATTGATGGTGGTAGTGGTAATTACCAAATTCGGAAAAACTTCAAAAGCGGCGCGATGCCTGATACACTGCCTTAAATGAAGAATCTGTGGCGAGTTTATGCCCAGCACCATCGGCAACCGTAAAATAGTTGTTTGAGAAGGAATGACTTCCAACAACAACTTTTCTATTGAAATTTTAAATTTTCCCGAAACTGATTCAGATAATGTTAAGTTGTTTTCAAATGAGGGATGACTAAACTTTCCATCGAAAACTTCGGAAGAAGAAATATAAATCACAGAACAATTTGAATGTAGCAGGGCGTAATTCGCAATTTGCTGATGAGCTTCAAACTGACTTTTATAGTCGCCTTTAAATGCTGAAATTATTACAGTGGGTTGAATTTTATGCAACAATAAAAATAAAGAATCTTCGGCAACACAGTATTTATGAAAAACATGATTTTCGGAAAATGCACCACTTTGCCGACAATAGGTACAATGAACGTCAAAATAGGAAAGAAGCTCTTTGTAGATGGCGTTGCCAATAAAACCGCTTCCTCCTAAAATTAAAATCCGTTCCTTTTCCAGTTTCGTGTTCATGTAAATTTTTAGAAATGCTGTTTAAAATATAGATAATTGAGTTTTAGTTGTAAACTGTTCTAACGCCTGCATTCCCAAATACGAATTGCCCTGCGGGTTTAAACCCGGAGCCCAGGTGGCAATTGTGAAACACTGTGGCAACAGCGCTACAATACCTCCACCAACGCCGCTTTTGCCGGGTAATCCAACTTCGAATGCAAACTCTCCTGCTTCGTCATAAAATCCGCAGGTAAGCATTATTGCATTAATACGTTTTACTTGGCTTGCAGTTAAATGCTGTCTGTTTTTTAAACATTTACCTTTATTGGCGTAAACAAAAAAAGCATTTGTAAGTTGTTTACAATCCATTGCTATGGAGCATTGGTGAAAATAAAAATCCAAAACATCTTCCACGTTATTGTATAAATTGCCGTACGATTTTAAAAGGTTTGCAGCAGCGTAGTTGTTGTAACCCGTTAATCGTTCCGATTCGGCCACCTTGTTGTTAAAACATATTGTATGATCGTGCGAAATTTCTCTTACAAAGTTTAAAAAATCTTCTTTCGGATTCTTTAAATGTGTGAGTAAAATATCGGCAACTACAATGGCGCCAGAATTAATTAGCGGGTTTCTCGGTATTCCGTTTTCAAGTTCTAAAAGTGAAAGGTGGTTAAATGGGTTCCCCGAAGGTTCAACGTCCATTCTGTCCCACAGTTTATTTCCAACCAATTGAAATGCCTTTGTAAGCGAAAGTACTTTTGAAATACTTTGAATAGACAGTTTTTCCGCAGAATCGCCAACCGAATAATTTTCGCCCGTTATAAGCTGCAAGTTTATTCCAAACTTATCTTTCGGAACATTGGCAAGTTCGGGAATGTAAGCAGCAACTTCACCTTTATTTTCAACGTTTGTTACCGATTCGTAAATTTCTTCTAATATTGCTTGATAATCTAGCATTAGCCCTTATAAAACGGTGTTTTCACTACAGTTGCCGCAACAGGTTTATTTCTAATTTGTATAAATATTTCTGTGCCCGGAGTACTGTTTTCTACCGTTACGTACCCTAAACCAATAGCTTTGTTTAATGACGGTGCCATAGTTCCGCTGGTTACAATTCCAATTGTATTTCCGTCCTTATCTGCAATCTCATAATCGTGCCTTGGAATACCGCGTTCGTTTAATTCAAAGCCAATTAGTTTTCTTTTTACGCCTTCTTCTTTTTGTTTTTTGAGATTTTCAGAATTTACGAAATCTTTAGTGAATTTTGTAATCCATCCCAATCCAGCTTCCAAAGGCGAAGTTGTATCGCTAATATCGTTGCCGTATAAACAAAACCCCATTTCGAGTCGCAAAGTATCGCGAGCCGCAAGCCCGATAGGCTTAATTCCGAAATCTTTTCCAGCATCCATTACTTTGTTCCAAACTTGTTCTACCTCGCTATTTTTGCAGTAAATTTCAAAACCGCCACTACCGGTATAGCCTGTTGCGCTAATAATTACATGTTCAATTCCTGCAAAATCGGCTACTTTAAAATGATAAAATTTAATAGCATTTAAGTCTTCCGAGGTTAAAGATTGCATTGCTTCAATAGCTTTTGGCCCTTGTATTGCGAGCAGCGAATAATCGTCTGAAAGGTTGCGCATTTCTGCACCCATAGTGTTATACTTAGAAATCCACGCCCAATCTTTATCAATATTTGACGCATTTACAACAAGCAACCATTTTTGGTCTTCAATCCGGTAAATTATTAAATCGTCCACAATACCGCCTGTTTCATTGGTAAGGCAGGTATATTGGGCTTGGCCCACGGACACTTTTGACGCGTCGTTGCTACAGACTTTTTGAATTAAATTGAGTGCTTCTGGGCCAGAAACTAAAAATTCGCCCATATGCGAAACATCAAAAACGCCAACTGCGTTGCGAACGGTTTGGTGTTCAGTGTTTACGCCTTCGTATGATACGGGCATGTTATAACCTGCAAATGGCACCATTTTGGCACCCAATTGTTCGTGAATATGCGAAAGTGCTACGTTTTTCATAGGTAAAAAGTTTTCGTATTAGACGCTTTGATACCGCTTAGAGTCTAAGATTAGTTATTTTTATTTTGAATAATTTATAGATAAAACATTTTAGCAAATGTATCATAATCGTTCAAAGGTAACGAAAGTTTACAGGGTTTATTTTCAACAATTTCTTCGTTAAAATCATCTTAATCGGAAGCATTGTTATCAATGTTTTCAATACTTTTAAAAGAAAAACCATGGCCACAACCACTTCGTACAATCCTTATACAGGTGAAACATTAAATTCATATAAAAATCATACAAAAACTGAAGTTTCTGAAATAATAAACAAAGCCGATAAACGCTTTTATAGTTGGCGTGAAACTTCCTTTTCTACAAGAAAGAAACTAATGCTTTCTGCTGCTGCCGAATTGAAGAAAAACAAAAAGGAATACGCCGAGATGATAACCCAAGAAATGGGAAAACCTATTTCGCAGGCCGTTGCCGAAGTAGAAAAGTGCGCTTTGGCGTGCGAGTACTATGCCGAAAATGCTGAAAAACAACTACAAAATGAAATAATAAAAACCGATGCGTTTAAAAGTTACGTTAGCTACGAGCCAATTGGGGTAGTATTGGCGGTAATGCCGTGGAACTATCCTTTCTGGCAGGTTTTTAGATTCGCAGCGCCGGCGTTAATGGCTGGGAACATAGGTGTTTTAAAGCACGCATCCAACGTATTTGGCTGTGCTTTGAACATTGAAAAGGTTTTTAAACGAGCGGGGTTTCCTGATAATTGTTTTTCAACATTACTTATTAAAAGCGACTCCGTTGAAACTGTGATTGAAAACGACAAAGTAAAAGCCGTTACTCTTACCGGGAGTGGGCCAGCGGGTTCATCGGTGGCTGCCATTGCTGGAAAAAATATTAAAAAATCTGTACTGGAATTAGGCGGAAGCAATGCCTTGGTTGTTCTTAAGGATTGCGATATGGAACAAACAATTAAAACCTGTGTGCAAGCGCGTTTTCAGAATACAGGACAGAGCTGTATTGCCGGAAAAAGACTGATTATAGATGCGTCTATTTCGGAAGAATTTATAGAGAAAATGCTAATTCAGGTTCGTGAATTAAAAAGCGGCGATCCCACCAACGATAAAACTTTTATCGGTGTAATGGCACGCGAAGATTTAGCTAAAGATTTAGAAAAACAAGTAAATGCCTCAATTAAAGCAGGAGCAAATTTACGAATAGGAGGTAAGCGACAAGGAGCTTATTTTGAACCTACTATTTTAACAGGCGTTACGAGTAGCATGCCGGTTTTTAAAGAAGAAACTTTTGGACCAGCACTCGCAGTTACAACATTTAAAACAGTGGAGGAAGCCATTGAGCTTTCTAACCTTTCCAAATTTGGATTGGGGGTTTCCATTTTCACCAAAAATATTGAAGCTGCCGAAAAATTAGCCTTGCAATTTGATGAAGGTGCGGTTTTTATAAATGAATTGGTAAAAAGCGATCCGCGATTACCTTTCGGAGGAATTAAAGAGAGTGGTTATGGTCGCGAATTAAGCGAACACGGTATTCGTGAATTTGTAAATAGAAAAACGGTTTTTATCAATAAATAACTTTAAAACCTAACAGGCTTGTTTAAATCTGTTAGGTTATTTACACAATTATCCTTTCTGCAAAAACTCAGCTTTATTTTGTATTTCAGGTTTTAAAATATTGTTTTTTTCTAAAAATGAATTGAATTTAGCTCCTTCTTTCTCTTTTATCTTTTGATAACGCATTTTTGCTTTATTAAATTCTTCAGAAATTAATTCGAAATTCGCTTTTGAAGCCCCAGAGACCTTATTGTAATTGGAAGCCACATTGCTGTACAAGTCTGCCATTTTTTCGCGTAATTCTGGTTCTGCCGAAGCCACATAATTATCGCCAGTGGTAATTACCAAGTCCTTTCGTAGGTTCTCCAGCGCTTCGAATAATTTTTCGGCCTCTTTCTTTCCCTTTGGGTTGTTTTCAATTACTTCGGTTGCTTTTAGCTGAGTTGTGTTAATTTCATAAACCATATATGCCAAATCCTCAACCATATTAAAGAGGTCTTGTGTGAGTGATTCTTGCTCTTTTCGTTGCGCCAAAGTAGTAAGAGATTTTTCGTCGTACTTTATTTCAATGTCGTGGCTATATGTTTCTTTGCCTTTTTTAAGTACTACCTTATATTTTCCGGCCGCTACTCTAGGCGCGGTAAAGCCACTAAATGCAAGGGTTTTTGCTTGGGCCATTTTTGGAGCTGTAGTCATAAAATTCCAGCTGACTATATTAATACCTTTCGACTTTCCTGGTGTTAATGTCGTAATTTTGTTTCCTGTCATGTCTTGTATTTCCATCTCCATTTTGCCAAAGGTGTGTCTTTTTTTTAGGTAATACACTATTTGAGCGTCGGTATTTTTATTTTCGCCAACAAATTGTGTTTCTGCGCCAAAACTGCCACTAAAGCCGCTATCTTCGGTCATGGTAAATGGTTCCGATTGAAAGAAATGTACCTCTTTATCTAAAATTTCTGAGGTTAGTTGGCGCAAAGGGCTTATATCGTCAATTATAATTACGCCACGACCGTGGGTGCCCATTACCAAATCGTTGGTGCGCTTTTGAAGATCTATAAAATGAACCGCAACAGGTGGCATATTGTTTGTAAATTCAGACCAATTTTTACCACCATCAATTGTAACGTAAAGTCCTAATTCGGTTCCTAAAAATAGCAAATCTTCATTTTTATAATCTTCTTGAATATTTCTAACAAATGCTTTGGAATTTATGTCATCCGAAATAATCGATTTCCAAGTTTTTCCGTAATCAGTGGTTTTTAGGGCGTATGGTTTCATATCGCCAGTGGTATGCCCTTCAAAAACTGCATAAGCTGTTCCTTTGCCGTGAACGCTGGCTTCAATGTGGTACACCCAGGTATTTTTTGGAATTCCCACTAAATTTTCGGTAAGGTTTTTCCAAGTTTTTCCGCCATCGGTTGTAAGTTGTACATTCCCATCATCTGTGCCCACCCATATTATATTTTCATCTAATGGCGATTCGGCAATGGTAAAAAGAGTAGTGTGTTTTTCTGCGCCACTATTATCTACCGAGAGTCCACCAGATTTGGCCTGATCTTGTTTTGTTTTATCGTTAGTAGTTAAATCTGGCGAAATAATCGTCCAGCTATCGCCCATATCTTCAGAACGATGAAGAAATTGGCTTCCCATATAAAACCTGTCCGGAGCAAAGTTGCTCACAGCCATAGGTGCATTCCAGTTAAAGCGAAGCTCTGGATCACCTTTTTTAGGTTGTGGTTGTACAGTTGTGGTACGGTTTCTATCTACATCATAACGCCAAACATTTGCGGCACCCTGCATTTCAGAATAAATAATATTTTTTGTGGGATGTTTTAAAACTCGAAATCCGTCGCCGTATCCAATACTATTCCAGTCGCGGGCATTTACGCCGCCGGGAGCAGAGGAGGGGCCATACCAGGAGCCGTTATCTTGCAGACCGCCGTAAACGTTGTAAGGTTCGGCATCATCAACACTTATGTGGTAAAATTGGGAAAGTGGCAGATTTTCAACAATTTCAAAAGTTGAACCTCCATTCCATGAACGATAAACGCCACCATCGGTTCCTGAATAGAGAATATCACTATTATTAATATCGAAAACAACATCGTGAATATCTGCATGCATATTTCCGAGATTTTTAAAGGTTTTTCCGCCATCGCGGCTTATGGAACCTGTTAAGCCACCTTTTACCACGATGTCGGGGTTTTTTGGGTCAACCGTAATCCGCGAAAAGTAAAAAGGACGAACGGTTAGTCCAAAATCATTGTTTAAATGTTTCCAGGAATTACCGCCATTGTTAGATCTCCAGAGTCCGTTTGTTTCTTTCTCACCGGTTTCAATAACGGCATAAATAATTTTAGTATCGCTCGGAGCCATTGCAATACCAATTCTTCCTAATTTTCCGGTAGGAAGATTACTAGTAAGTTTATTCCAAGTTTTTCCACCGTCGGTAGATTTATGGATTGCACTATTTTCCCCACCCGAATTGAAACCCCATGCGGTTCTTCGAAATTGCCACATAGAGGCAAAAAGTATGTTTGGATTATTTGGATCCATTAATAAATCTGAAACACCCGTAGAATTTCCAGTGTATAAAATCTTGTTCCATGATTTTCCGCCATCGGTGGTTTTGTAAACACCGCGATCCTCGCTATCGCTCCAAAGTGCGCCTAAAACACCAACATAAACTTCATTGGTATTACTTGGATTGATTACTATTGAAGAAATTCTTTCTGAATTTTCGAAACCTGGAATTTCTTTCCAGTTATTGCCGCCATCGGTAGATTTAAACAAACCATTACCCACGGAAACCGAATTGCGGGTCCAAGTTTCGCCCGTACCCACCCAAATAACTTCATCGGGGTTTTTGGGATCTAAAGTAATTACGCCTATAGATTGCGCGTGCTCATCAAAAATGGGTGCGAAGGTTGCACCACCATCGCTAGATTTCCAAACCCCGCCCCCTGCGGCGCCAGCATAAATAATACGCGCATTTGTGGGATGATTCTCAAGATCGTTTATTCGGCCGCTCATAAGGGCGGGACCAATATGGCGCGCCTTCATATTACCAAATAATTCTTTTCCTTTTAAGGCGGTATCTTGAGCACGGACGAATGTAAAGCAAGACAGTAGTGTTAGCAATGCGAAGATGGAATTTTTCATATTGGTTGTTGGTTTGGTTATTCTGAAAAAAATAAAATTGTATTGAAAAAAAAATCCCCGAATAGACAGGGATTTTTATACTAAAAAGAAGGGTTAATCTTTTTCAACTTCTGCCGGAGAAGTTGCAGGGAAAGCAAACATAGATACTTTAATTTCAGGATTTAGCTCTATATCTTTTAACTGAATAGCTTGCCCGCCCATAGACAGGGCAAAAGGAAAATACAAACCATCTACTTCTTGATAATCGCTCATGGTACTCACATTCATTTGTCCAGCCATTGGGCCTTCTTTAATTTCACTTTCAGCAACAATGGGTACAAAGTTTTCGGTGTCAAAATAATAGTATGATACGTTTGGTTCCTCCACTCCGTTAACCATTACGGGAGTTTGTGTAAGTTTCAATTTAAAAGTTTCGGCACCCTCTTTTGTTTCTTTTCCCATAAGTTCTACTGTAAATCCTTTTTCTTTGTAATTCATAAAAGGACTGGGGAAATCCTTCATTTGTTTCTTCATGTTTTCAGTAGTTTCAGCATCACTTTTTTCGGGTTGCATGGTCATGAAGTTTGTGGTCCACATGGTTTCACCATCAAAAGCGAGTTGGGTAATATCTTGCCCTTGAAAATTAATTTTAATTAATTGTTTGCCGTCTTTGGTTTGGTAAATTTCTACCGGAATCTCCATGCCTTGCGCGTTGGCAGTAGCTGTCATTTTTACGCTTTCTAGATTTTCCCAAGCTGTTTTTCCTCCAGTATTTTCAAAATAATTACTAATTATTTCATCTGCAGTTTGTGCTGTTACGGGTACGATGGCAGTTAATAAAAAGGCGATGGTGAGTGTTTTAAAAATTTTCATACGTGTTTTTTATTTTATTAGTATTTTGAAGTTGGCATGCCCTTTTGCCGTCTTCTCTTTCATTATAATACTTTGTTTGGGCAACACTTTTTTGAAATGTTAGTAAATATAAGACTAACCGTTTTATAAAAAGTTACACATTAATATTTTTTTTGAATGTAGGCGTAAGCACTATCTTTACATAAAACAAAAAAAATCATGAATTTTCATACAAGAAAATGGATTAAACCTGAAGATTTAAACCCCAACGGAACACTTTTCGGAGGCAGACTTTTGGAGTGGATTGATGAGGAGGCCGCACTTTACGCAATAATTCAACTTGAAAACCCACGAACCGTTACAAAGTTTATGAGTGAAATAAATTTTAAAAGTTCTGCGAAAAAAGGCGATATAATTGAAATAGGTATAGACACCGTGAAATTTGGTAATAGCTCCTTAACCCTTTGTTGTGAGGTAAGAAATAAGATGACGAGAGAGGTTATAATAAGTATTGAAAAAATAATAATGGTAAGTCTTGGAGAAGATGGTAAACCCCAAAAACACGGCAAAACAGAAAAGGAATTTGTAAAAGATAGATTGGCAAAATAAAGTTTATGCCAACGATTTAAAATCTTTTCCAGTGGGTAATTCAAATACTTCGAGATCAAAGTAAGGCGTTGCAGCCAACAAGTGATCAAAAATGTCTGCTTGGATGTGTTCGTAATTTACCCAACGCTTGTCTTTACTAAAACAGTAAATTTCAATAGGCAATCCTTTTTCGGTAGGTTCCAAATGTCTAACCATCAAAGCCAAATCTTTATTAATAGCGGTATTTTCGTTTAAATATGCATCAATATAATATCTAAACACTCCGAGATTTGTTTGGTTTCTCCCATTAATTTGCACTTCTTTATTTGCTTCGGTTTGGCGGTTAAACTTATCAATATCTCTTTGTCTATGTTCGATATAAGGTTTTATAAGTGCAATTTTTTTTAAACGATCCAAATCTTCATCAGATAGAAATTTAATGGAAGTCTGCTTAATATAAATAGCGCGTTTAATTCTTCTTCCACCGCTATCTTGCATTCCGCGCCAGTTCTGAAATGAGTCTGCAATTAAGCTATACGTTGGAATGGTTGTAAAAGTGTTGTCCCAATTTTGTACGCGTACGGTAGCGAGGTTAATTTCGGTTACAAAACCATCTGCACCAAATTTACTGAAGGTAATCCAGTCGCCAATTCGCACAATATCATTTACTGCAACCTGAATACTGGCTACAAATCCGAGGATGGTATCTTTAAAAATCAGTAAAACAACAGCCGAAGCAGCGCCTAAAGTTGCAAGGCTAGTTACTGAATAGCCGGTGAGTAAATTAATTATAAAGAATGCGCCTACACCCCAGGCAAAAATCATTAATACCTGCACGTAACTTTCTAAAGGCTTATCGCCGTAGCGTTCGCTTTCTTCCATAAAATTACGGGTAGTGCGCAATATGCTTCGGAAAATAAGAACGAATAAAACAACGGAGTAAACTTTGGCTACAATTAGTAACAGGCCTATAACCAAAGGCGATTCCATAAAAATAATAGGTATAAGATACCATACTATAATTAATGGCAAAACGTGCGCTATGTACTTTGGAAAATTACTTTTTATTAGATAATCATCAAATGTAGAAATGGTTTTATTGCTAAATGCTTTAAAAACCTGGATGATCGTTTTCCTAAAAACAATATCAATTATTGATACCGCCAGCCAAAGTATAATGCAGTTAACCACAACATTAATAAAGACCGCCCAACCATAGGTCATGCCTTCATTTACCAGATAATCCTGAAGTAAGCAGCTATAGGCCTGTATGGCTTCGGTATTCATTATAAATATTTACGTTCTACATAAAAAGGTCCAAATGGCAATACGGAGCACATAACTACAATAAATAAATCTGTAAGAGACCACTTTAATTTTTTATACATATAAAAGGCGCCGGCTACATAAATTACAAATAGCACCCCGTGGGCCATACCCACAATTTGAACCATTTGAGGCAAGTGCCAAATATATTTTAACGGCATTGCAATGCCTAAAAGTACTAGAAATGAAATAGCTTCTAGAGTGCTAATTAATCGGAAGGATTTTACTGATAATATCACTGTGAATAATTTTTTTGCAAAGATACAAGTTGCAAATAGACCCGCTACATTTTTAGGTTAATTTATAGTTTATAATATTATAATTAGAATTACTATCTTTAAAAGAAAATATACATGCATCTACTGCTACAAACGCCTACGGAAACAATTCACAGATCACTATTAAATTATTACGATGAGTTTTTGAAAATTCTTCCGCGAATAGCATTGGGAGTCTTAGTGATAATCTTGGGAATTTTACTGGCCCAACTGCTTACCAATTTTTACAAAAGACGGTTTCAACAAAAATCTGAAGATCCGTTAATGTCTAAGTTTTTGGCTCAAGCGGTTAAAATTGTTTTAATAATAATTACAATAATGCTGGCCTTAAAGGTTGCTGGCTTAGATGGCATAGCCACCGGCTTATTAACTGCAGTTGGAGGAGGCGCAATTATTTTGGGATTTGCCTTTCAGGATATTGGAAAGAACTTTTTAGCGGGAATTATTCTGGCTTTTAATAGACCGTTTAACATTAACGATACGATTAAGGTAGACAACATTTTCGGAAAGGTGAAAGAATTGAGTTTTAGATATTCGCATATTAAAACTTTTGACGGTCGCGATATTTATATCCCCAATAGCGATGTACTCACAAAACCTGTTGAAAATTATACCGCTGATGGGTTTTATAGAGTAGATTTTACGGTAGGCATAGGATATGAAGATAATATTGAGGCAGCAAAAAAGGTAATACAAGATATTTTGGATGCCAACGAAGAACTAATGCGCGACGAGTTCCACGAAAATTTTGTGATAGAAGACGAGTTGGCAGCAAGTACGGTTAACCTGAAAGTTTTCTTTTGGGTAAACACAATGGACTATCGCAGAGCCTCACGGGTTTTGCGAGGTTTGATTATTAGGGAGGTTAAAGAAGCATTATTTAAGCAAGGTTTTAATTTACCTGCAGATATTAAAGAGCTTAAAATTTATGGAACAGAGGATGCAATTCCTATAAAATTTAGAAATAACCCCGAAATTACGTACGAAGATAAAATGTAAGCCGTATATAAATTTTAAAATGAGATTATAGTTACTAATTTGGTAAAACTATTGTTCGCAGGGCAACGGTGTATTCAACGTTTTGTAGCTCCAGTTTTTCTGATAACTAAAGTGCCACCATTCGGTGCGAATGGTATTAAAACCAAACTGGCGCATTCCTTCAAAAAGCAACTTTCGGTTGGCTAATATTTCTTTTGAAAAATTGTAATTATCAATATGAGCCTCTTTTCCAAAGTAATCGTAATCGCTGCCCATTTCAACATAACACCCGTCTAACATTTCCAAAGTAATATCTATTGCGGCTCCTTTATTATGCACAGAGCCATTGCCGTACGGATTGCCCACATAGGTTGCGCGAGGTACTTTGGCCCACATTTTTTTCTGCACATCTAACGGTCTGTAACAATCGTATATTTTTATACGGTATCCCTTTTCACAAAAGTATTGATTGGCTTGTAGTAAAGCTTCGGCTACTTCAGGACGAAGTAAACATTCAGCACAATCGTAAAGCGTTTCACCTATAAAATTATTTGGGGTTGCATACCGAATTTCATAGTTAAACTCTGTTGAAAGATCTTTTAAATTCACCAATGTATCTTGCGAAGTAACTTCGGAAGCCAAACTTAGGAATAGTAAAGTAACAAAGCGTAATAAGGGTAAATTCATATGTCAAATTTAAGTAGAATTTAATAACATTCGCAATCGCTATTTGTAACTTTGAAAAAAACGAAAATATATGAATGATTTAGGAAAAAAATCCGCGCTTATTACAGGCGGTACAAAAGGAATAGGATTCGGAATTGCAGAAGCGCTATTAAAAGAAGGCGTAAATGTTGCCATAACGGGAAGAAATATAAAAACAGCCGAAGCAGCTGCAAAACAATTAAATGCCGACGGAAACGATAGGGCACAAGCAATAGGATTGGAGGCCGATGTGCGTAATTTTGAAAGTCAACAAAATGCGGTAGAACAAACCATTGCAAAATTTGGAAGTGTTGATATTGTAATTGCAAACGCAGGTCTTGGACACTTTGGTTCGGTAGAAGAACTTACTATTGAACAGTGGCAGGAAACAATTGATACAAATCTTACAGGTCCGTTTTATTCTTTAAAAGCGAGTGTGGAGCAATTAAAAAAATCTAAAGGATATTTTATTAGTATTTCCAGTTTGGCAGGAACTAATTTTTTTAAGGGCGGGAGTGCATATAATGCCAGTAAATTTGGATTAACCGGTTTTACACAAGCTGCAATGTTGGATTTACGGGATCATGGAGTAAAGGTTAGTACTATTATGCCTGGTTCGGTTTCAACACATTTTGCGGGAAATGAACCTGATGCCAAAGATGCGTGGAAAATTCAAAAGGAGGATATAGGTAAACTAGTAGTAGATTTGCTTAAAATGAACGAACGTACCTTGCCAAGTAAGATTGAAGTGCGACCTACCATGCCACCTTCAAAATAAATACTTTAACCGATCCATATTAAAAAGGCGGCTCATTTTATAAAATGAACCGCCTTTACTTTAAATGTTTACTTGCTATTTTTAATTGGCTGCAAGTAGGGCCAGGAATTTATCCAGATTCGGCAGAATTACAATACGGGTTCTTCTGTTTTTAGCACGCCCTTCTTTAGTATCATTTTCAGTTAATGGGTGAAAACTACTTCTACCTGCTGCAATAAGTTTTTCCGGTGCTACACCATATTTATCCTGCAGCGTTCTAATTACGGCTGTGGAGCGTTCTACACTCAATTCCCAGTTGTCTTTAATATAGGCGCCAGGTTTTACTGTTTGGCTGTCTGTATGACCTTCAACCATAACTTCTAGTGCGGGTTCGCTGTTAATTACATTTGCAAGTCGCTCTAATAATGGATTTGCCTTCGGATTTACGCGCGCACTTCCAGAATTAAATAAAAGCTTATCTGAAATGGTAATCATAACCACGGTTTCATCTATATCAATCTTAATATCGTCATCTTCACCTTGACCAGCGAGGCTATTGTCTAGGTTTTTTTTAAGATTGTAAGAAACTATAAGATTCATAGAGTCTTTTAAAGTTTTTGCTTGCGCCAATTCTTGCTGATCTACATTTGCAAGCGCCTGCTTCATTTTTTCTTTATCGTTCTCCGAAATAACAACACCTTCCACTTGCTGTAAACGGCTGTTGTTAGAAGTTGTTAACGACTGGATTTTTGCGTTGTAATTAGAAACGCGTTCTTCAATTTTTGCGTATTTCGCTTCAATCTCTTCTTTTTCAAGTTGGGTTTTAGCTAATGTAGAGCGGGTATCATTATACTGGTTTTCCAGTTCTACATACTTTTTTTTCGATACACAGGAGGTTGCCAAAAGCGTTCCTGCTATCATGGTTAGTGCAATAACTTTTTTCATAATACTAAGTTTTTTAGGTTTATGCTATCTATAACTCGTTGAAGCACCAAAAAATTAGTTAACGGATGCTATTGTTTTGTTAAAATAATTTTAGCTGAACCATTCAAAAACATAGCCCAATACCACATATAAAATAATAAAGACGACAATAGTACCGATACAGCCGCATTTTCCGCCACCAATTTTTTTGGCACCCCATCCGGCTAATAAAATTCGAAGTATTTTTTTCATATTTAATTTAAGGTTGATTAAAGAATTTATTCATTTTCTTCGGAGGTTCCATCCTGTTTTGACTGCTCTTGTTGCGGTTCCATTCGCAATTTATTTTTTCCGAAGTCTAATGTTCTTATTGGGAATGGAATATTAATTCCTGCTTGATCAAAGTTTTTCTTAATAAGCTTTATTGCTTTGTGTTGTGCTTCGTATTTAGGTTTTGGTTTTTGGCAGGTAATCCAAAAGCGCACCATAAAATTAATAGAGCTATCGCCAAATTCGGTAAAGAAAAATTCAACGCCTTCATTTTCGCGTTGTTCAAAATTTTCAGTAATTATTTTTACGACTAAATCTTCTACTTTTTGTAGGTCGTCCTCGTAACCCACGCCGCAACTAACAGATATTCTTGCCCGCTCTGTCCACGAATAATTGGTAAATGGGTTTTCGGCAAAAATTTTATTCGGTACAATAACGTAATCGTTATCTGGTTGTCGGAGCGTTACATTGCGCAGATCAATTTCCTCTACATACCCTATATTGCCTTGGGCATCGATAAAATCGCCAATTCGAACTTTGGGCTGAAATGAAAGCATAAAACCTGAAACTGTATTGCCTAATGTGCCTTGTAAAGCAAACCCGATAGCCAGCCCCATAACACCTGCACCGGCTAGTACCGAAGTTAACACCTTATCTAATTGCATTACTCCAAGAGCAATAAAGAAACCAATCAATAATACAATGGCGTAAATTAATTTTGACAGTACCTGTTTTATTGAATCGTCGCTAACTTTTTTGAAAAGCACCCGATATGAAAACTTTTTTATTCCTTTCGCAATGAAATAACTGATTACCATTATTACAATTGCCAAGGCGAAATTTGGCAATTTTAAAATAATGGCGTCTAGCCATCCATCAAGTTTGTCCCATAATGCTGTAATTGAATCGTGTACTGAAAATTTTTGATCTTCCATATAATTGTATTAAAATAAAGTTGAAAGCATAAAAGTACCTAAAACCCATAAAATGAGTGAAAGTATGCCTCCGATTAAAAAAAAGTGTTTGAATTTGTAAAACCCCATACCATAAATTAAGGTATTGGTTTGATAGCCCATTGGGGTAAAGAAACTAAAGTTTGCTCCAAATAATACTGCCAGTATAAAAGGTTTCATAGAGAGATCTAGCCCAACGGCAATGGCTATGGCTATTGGGGTCATAATAATAGCGGTAGCGTTGTTGCTAACTACGCTGCTCAACACCATGGTTATTAAAAAGATTAAACCTATAACAATTAAATTAGATTGCCCGCTGAGTATTTCGAGTAGCTGGTCTGAAATCCAATGGTCTGCGCCAGTATTGTTCATAGCTATTCCCAAAGGAATCATCCCGGCCAGTAAAAAAATTACTTGCCAATTTATGCGATGATATACATCGTTTAGATTTAAGCAGCGCGTAAGTAATAACAGCGAAACGCCTGTAATGGCACTAATAAGGATGCTAAGAATACCGCTAGCCGCCAAACCTATTACCAATAATAAAATAACAGACGAGATAGCTCTCTTTTTGCTATTTACAGATTGTGATTTGTGTTCCCTTAAAATAGCTACATTTTCTAAATCGTTAAGCTGGTTTATTTCGTCGGAGGGTATTTCAACTAGTAACCTATCGCCTGGTTTTAATGTAATTTGATCCATATTTCTACGAACGAGACGTTCCTCGGTATTCCGAAAATTCTTTCGTTTTTTTATGGCAATGGGCAAAGCATTGTGAAAAGTTTGCTTGCGCAATTGTTTTAATGATTTGCCTATAAATATTGATCCTGGCAGAATTAATAACTCTACAAAACCATAATTTTCAGAATTTTTTGTTGTACTAGCATCTTCATCAGTAAAAGATTCATTTTTCTTGGAATCGTCCTTGTTTTTATGCACGCTTATACCTTGGGCGTCGTTTAGTTTAGAAAGATTTTCAATATCGCACATTAACAGCAGTTTATCTTTTTCTTTTAAAGTAATGTACTTTCCAGGCGCATTGGTAATTTGCTTGTTCCGGGTGAGTTTTAGAATGGAAATTTCTGGATTGTTATACAGAAATGTGTCTTCTATATGCTTGTCTATTAAGTTTGAATTCTCGTTTATCACCACAGTAGTAACAAAGCTTTCCAGGTCGTAAGCATCGTGTAAATTTTCTTTCGAATCTTTTGGGAGCCACCGTGAAGCGATTGTTATTACAAAAATACCAACCACTAAAAAAATGGCGCCGAATAATGAAAATTCAAAAAAGCTAAAACGTTCGGCACCTAAATCGCGCGCTACGGAATTTACAATTAAATTTGTTGAAGTTCCCATTAACGTACAGCTACCGCCCAAAATTCCCGCAAAAGAAATGGGTAAAAGCAATTTTGCTTGTGGTAGGTTAAAACGTTTGGACAATTCCGAAATAATCTTAATAAATACGATTACTACGGCCGTAGTATTTATAAATGCCGAAATGCCACCTGTAATAAGCATGAGCACAGGTAGTAATAAAAAAAGCGGTAAGACGTGCAGGTTTTTTAAAAAGCGCGCTAGAGAAGCAATTACCCCATTATCTTCCAATGCCAATGCTATAATCATTAAAGAAAGTACGGTAATTGTAGCAGAATTTGAAAATCCGGAAATAGCTTCCTCAGGTTTTACAAGACCAGTTAATGCAAGGGCGGCAATAAGAAGCATTGCAATTTTATCTACTGAAAAAACTTCAAATGCAAATAGAATAATGGTAACTAACAGAATAGAAAAAACGAGTATTATTTCTGGCGTCATTTGGTTGAAAGGTTAGCTTTATAAAGATAACCGCAGAAATAATACTCGTTCCTAAGAAATTCATAAAATATTGAAAAGATCAATATTTTAACATTTTAGCCAAGATATTTTTTAAGGATGTGGCTTTTTGATGTTTGTCGTAATCTTCTAATAGCCTTTTCGCGAATTTGGCGTACACGCTCTCGGCTTAAATCAAAAGTGTCTCCAATTTCCTGAAGCGTCATTGGCGGTTGGCCGCAAAGTCCAAAATTTAATTTTACCACATCGGCCTCGCGTGGAGCTAGTGTATCTAAAGCTCGGTTAATTTCAATGCGAAGCGATTCGTGCATCAAATCCTTATCAGGATTTGGACTTTCGCCAGAACTAAGCACATCGTAGAGGTTATTGTCGTTCTCACCCTCTTGGAATGGCGCGTCCATCGATAAACTTCGAGTTGAATTTTTAAGCGAACTTTTTACTTTAGATTCACTAAAATCGAGCTCTTTGGCAATTTCGGCTGCCGTGGGTACACGTTGAAATTTTTGTTCAAGATGAATAGATGCTTTTTTTATTTTATTTATATCGCCAATTTTGTTTAAAGGCAAACGCACCACACGCGATTGTTCGGCGATGGCTTGTAAAATGGCTTGGCGAATCCACCACACTGCATAGGAAATAAACTTAAAGCCTCGTGTTTCATCAAATCTTTTGGCGGCTTTTACCAAGCCTACATTTCCTTCGTTGATTAAATCGGGGAGGCTCAATCCCTGATTTTGATATTGTTTTGCCACGGAAATCACAAATCTTAAATTTGCTCTGCTTAGCTTGTTCAGCGCTGCCTGATCTCCTTCACGAATGCGTTGAGCCAACTCAACTTCCTCTTCAGCAGTTATTAAATCTATTTTACTAACATCCTGTAAATAACTGTTTAATGATTTTGTTTCGCGGTTGGTTACTTGCTTCGTGATCTTAAGTTGTCTCATATATTCTCCTGTTTTTTATAATAACACGGCATAGTATGACATTTTAGGGTAATTTCCAAATAGTTAACACATATTGTTAAAATTTGTTAGTCCATTTTTTTTATATACTTTCATAAAAAAAAGTATGAACACTATTAAAATATTTTCCACGTCTGTTTTCTTATTGGTTTGTAATGTGCTTTTCGCTCAAAAACCAACCGAAGTTCCCAAACCAAGTGAAGAGCCTATAGATTTAACCAGTACGGCAGATATTATTATATATATTGTGCTGCCAGTGTGCGCGGTTCTATTGTATTTGATTTATAGAAATAGTAGAAAAAAGAAGAAAAAATAATTTTTTCATGAAATATATATTTTACCTCTTCAAATACTACATTTGGTGTAGTTGTTGTTAATTGTATTGAAAACATTTTTTAATATGTTGAAACATTTTTTTCTTTTTGGATTGCTATTAACTACCTGCTCTTCCTTTTCACAAATTGAATTGGGAAACAATTCCGTTCGTTTTAATAGTTCAGAATCTAATATAAATAGTTCTTCGGGTTTTGAAATACCCGCAATAAAAGCACCATCGCTTTCCAATACAAAAAACCCCAATACTCCAAATAATTCAGATTTGGGAAAGGAAAAGGAAAAACAGATAGATATGCAAAATGGAGATGGGTTACAAGAATACATAACCAATAAGACTCCAAAATATTTTACGAATGACAAAGAGATAAAACCTGAATACGGGAAAGATCAGTATTTGGGGGATTTTAAAACCACTGCAAAAACGGCTACTTTTATGTATCGTGACCATCAGTTTGTAGATGGCGATATGATTCGAATTTGGGTTAATGGCGAAATTGCGCTTCCCAGAGCGCGGTTAGAGGGCAGTTTTAGAGGGTTTGATGTTCCACTGCAAATAGGTTTCAATAAAATAGATTTTGAAGCCTTAAATCAAGGTTCTTCTGGACCAAATACGGCGCAATTAAATATCTACGACGAAATTGGCAATCTGCTAGCCTCCTATGAATGGAATCTTCTTACGGGCAATAAAGCTACCGCTATTCTTGTGAAAGAGTAATTGGTAATTATTTAAAATTTTTTGGAATTTTTTGCCCAACGGGTTGCAAAACGCTTTCAGATTTAAATAGAAGTTTTATCTTTAAGCAAGTAGAAACTGAAATTAAATGTTATCAAAAAGGCTATTTCACTTTTTAAGAGGAAAAACTGTAAAAAGAAGACTACATTTAATTTTGAATTAAAACCTGTATTCAAATGAAAAAAGTACTAATAACGCTCGACTATAATCCCAACTCCGAAAAAGTAGTAGAAATGGGAAGCCAACTAGCTAAGTTAATGGGAGCGGAAATTTGTTTATTCCACGTTTTGGCAGAAGTTCGGTATTACGGGATGCAATACGAACCATTTATGGGGTACGAAGGATATGCATTTCCTGTAGATTTCAGAATTCAAGAGGAATTTGTAAAAGTAGCAAAGGATTATCTCGAAAAAACCGCAGCTCACTTAGGCGGCGAAAATGTTACAACCCATTTAGCTGAAGGCGATACCGCTAAAAGTATTCTTGAATATGCCGAATCGTGGAATGCTGATGTAATAGTGATGGGAACACACAGTCACAGTACTTTAGAAAAACTATTTTTAGGCACAGTTGCTTCCAGTGTTTTGGAAAGCACTAAAATTCCTGTTTATATGGTGCCAACTGGGGAAAAATAGGGGATAAGAAGTGTGTTTTTTTATGGTAGATAAATAAAGTTACCTTTACACAAAAATTTTTTATGGCTTTAAGTAATAACGATATAATGAAAAAACTGCGTGTTGCACACAAATTGCGCGACGACGATATTGTAAAAATATGTTCGTTGGTAGATTTTGCAGTAACTAAAAGTGAATTGGGCGCAATTTTTAGACACGAAAGCCACGAGAAATATATGGAATGTGGCGATCAGTTTTTACGTAATTTTTTAAACGGTTTGGTAATTCACTTAAGAGGGCCTATGCCAGAGCGGAAAATTAAAAAACCAGAAGGCAAAAAGCCACGCACGCACAAACCGCGACCGAATAAAGGAAAAGAAAAAAGCTAAATTAAATTTCTTCAATTCAGCTTTGTTTCGGCGTAGGTAATTTTAATAAATGTATCTGCATGTTTTTCTTATTGTGGGATCTTCAAATACGCGTTGGTTTGCGCTTAAGTATTGCAAGGTATGCAGTTTTTGCGATCCGCATTTGATTCTCTTTTGAATGTTTCTCAATGTTTTCATCTTAGCTCTTCTTATAAAAATTACTTGTAGCGTCTTTTCGTATTCCAAAGATATGCTCTGGAATTAGTGGGTCTGTGTTGCTTTTCGTTGCTGTCTAAAGTTCTCATGATTTTTAATTTTAATTAATTTTTGAATTCATTTTTAGTGAAACCTTCTTTTCAGATTCCAAGAATACGATTTTGAAGTTTTCATTTTAGCTGATAATTGATTGTTGTCTAAAGTTCTCATAATAAATAAATTTTACTGGGTTATATCTAAAAGACGCACGATTTAATTAATTGTTACAGTACTATGCTATACAAAGTAGTGTTTTAACTAAATATTAACTTTTTTTATGGTTACATTCACAAGAAATCGTCCTAAAATGTTTAACATACTATTAACCGCCAATGAGTTACCAAATTGTTGCAGGGTAGGGGCTTTAGCTTTATATTTGCACCCTATAATATCGGTGCGATTTTAGCACTGATATGTAAAAATGGAAAAGAAATTAGCATTATCCCAAATTAAAAATGAATACGGTAAGAAAATCTGAAACCAATAAGCTTAAGCGCACCCATTTATACTACAAATACACAGGATTTTATTCATTTGTAGGGCAGAGCCTTAAGCAGGCAATTATTCCAATTATTTTGGCTGTGGCCGTTTTAATTGTTTTAGATAGATATGTTGTAGATTTTAGCGATTTATTTACCTATATAACGGTTACCTACGCTCCCATAAACGTATTATTGGTTTTCTTGGCATCAGAATCGTTATTGGGGCTCGTTCCTCCAGAAATTTTTATTGCCTGGAGCGATAAAATGCCGCAACCCATACTTTATTTAACTTTATTGGCAACCCTTTCATACATTGGGGGTATTATTTCCTATTTTATAGGGAAATGGATTTTTACTATTCCGCGTGTGTACGCATATATGGAGGGCAAGATGAAAAAACACCTAAAACACATTCGAAAATGGGGTGGCTTTTTAATTGTAGTTGGCGCTTTATTGCCCATTCCGTTTTCTATGACGAGTATGGCAGCGGGTATGATTCACTATAAATTTAAGAATTACCTATTATTTGGTTTGCTTCGTTTTGTTCGGTTTTATCTATACGCGATTGCTATATTCAGTTTGCTGTAGTACTTTTGTAACTGTTCGAAGACTATTCTTCCGAAAATAAAATACCCATTTTAAATTTCCACTTCTTTTAAATGAAGAAAAACGATCCCTACGCCGCTTTACGATTTCGGGAATTTAATATTTTTCTTCTGGTTCGGTTTGCAATGGTTTTTGCGTGGACTATGCAATTTGTAGTAATAGAATGGGAGGTTTACAGTATTACCAAAAATCCACTTTCCCTTGGAATAATTGGTTTAATGGAAGTAATTCCTGCAGTATCCATGGCACTTTTCGCAGGGCATATTGTAGATCAAAAGGAAAAGCGCGGGTTATTAATTAAATGTATTCTCGGTTTTTCGGTTGTTAGTCTGGGTCTTTTCTTAATAACGTGGCCTCGAATAATTGCCAATCTTTCTACAGATGTAATTCTTTATACCGTTTATTTTTTGGTTTTTCTGGGAGGTATTGTTCGCGCATTTCTCGGTCCGACAATTTTTTCACTTTTCTCGCTATTGGTTCCTAAAAAAGTATATCCAAATGCTGCAACGTGGAGCAGTTCGGTTTGGCAAATGGGCGCCGTGGTTGGACCAGCATTTGGTGGGTTTTTTATTCATTGGATTGGGGTGCATTGGTCTATGTGTTTTGTTTTTGCTTTTTCACTAATGGCTCTATTATTATTAATTCAAATTCCGAAAAAACCTATTTTAAACCCAAACATCGGGGAGCCAATACTAAAAAGTCTTAAAGAAGGAATTAAATTTGTAAGAAATACACGGGTTATTTTAGGAGCGCTTACATTAGATATGTTTGCAGTACTTTTTGGAGGTGCAGTGGCACTGCTGCCAATTTACGCGCAGGATATACTAAAAGTAGGACCCGAAGGGTTTGGTGTTTTACGCGCTGCGCCAGCTGTGGGTGCATTGCTAATTATGTTTACTTCAGCACATTTTCCCTTAAATAAAAATGCAGGAATGAAACTACTGGCAGCCATTTTCGGGTTTGGTATTTGTATTATTGTATTTGGAATTTCCACTTGGTTTTGGGTTTCGGTAATTGCACTTTTTCTCAGTGGTGCAACAGACGGCGTTTCTATGGTAATTCGCCAAACAATTCTTCAACTGCGAACTCCAGATGCAATGCGTGGCCGCGTGGCTTCGGTGAATTCTATGTTTGTGGGATCTTCAAATGAGTTGGGAGCTTTTGAAAGCGGCCTTACCGCGCGATTGATGGGTACGGTAACAGCGGTGGTATTTGGTGGTGGAATGACTATACTTACTGTAATCGGTACCGGAATTTTATTCCCAAAACTGCGAAAATTAGACTTGCAAAAGGATTTGGAAGAACATCAAAAAGAATAAGGACTATTTCTTATTAGGATTATTCCAAAACTAGTTTTTTAAATTTTTTGTGTTTCGCAGTGGTAAATACAGTATAATCTATTGGTATCATAACTAATTACCATTCTTGAAACTTTCTTCGTTTTGCCTTGATCCATCCAAATCTCACATCGTCATAGATTAAACTCGCCAGTAAGATAAAAGCTCCTAAAAGTAATGTATTTAACTTTAAGTTGAATGTTGAATAACATAAACCACCCGTTATTCCGCCAATAAAGAAAAAGGCAATTATATAAAGTCGCAATCTAATAGTTGCTCTAATTTTTTTTCTATTTGGATGCGTTTTGGGAAAAAACAATTGGGAAAGTTCTATACCCAAATCTGTGAAAAGCCCAGTTAAATGCGTAGTTCTCACAATAGCATTCGAAATTTCGGTAACGTATGAGTTCTGCATTCCCATTGCGAAAAGTAGAAAACAGGCAATTATATGCGGAAATTCAATTGCAGTAAAATTGCTATTTACAGCTATGATTATTAATATGAGTGATTCAATTAAAATTGGGGTTGCAAAAATATTGAGCTTTTTGTTTTCCTTAAATATTTCAATCAGAAAACTAGAAGAAAAAGAACCAAGAAGAAACGAAAAAATATACAAAACATAAATGGTGCCTTGCCAGAATTGAAAATTCTCAACGTCGTACATAAATTGTGCGAAGTGCCCCGTTACATTTGTAGTGAGTTGGTGAATAGACAGAAAACCAGTAACATTTACAATTCCGGCCACAAAAGATAAAACAGTGGCAATTTGCAGATTGTGTCTTAAAGTCCTACTGCGGCCTTGGTGTCTTAGCATTAAATTGTAGTTTGTAATTTATTATAAAACAGTATTGTACCCTGACGCAACTGTTTATATCGTTGCCCGCAAATTTAGCAATTTTGGAGTATAATTGATTTAATATGATATTTTCCTTCTGTGTTATTATAGAATTTTTTACAACTATTTTTTCTTTTAACTGCCAATGTTCGAAATTTATAATTAAATAGAATTGATGAGCCGTGTGAGAAGAAATTAGTAATTTTAAAATGTTATATAACTTACCGATTAATGATTTCAGAAAATAATAAAATAGAATTTCCATTTGATGCATATTTGGTTGAAACCGCGGGTATGACATTAGATGAAGCGCTACATATTACGGCAGACTTAAAGCGAATTAAATATAAAAAAGGAAATATTGTTTTGAGAAAAGGCGATTTGTGCAACCATTCTTTTTTTGTAGAAAAAGGTTTGCTACGCTCATATATGCTCGAAGATGATGGAAAGGAACGCGTAATTCAATTCGCGCCCGAAAATTGGTTTATCGTAGATAGAAGCAGTGTTTATTTTAATGATACTTCCGAAAGTTTTATTGAAGCAGTTGAAGATTCTGAGGTGGTTTTACTAAGTGAAAATTTTATATGCAAAGCCAATGAAAATAATTCATCTTTCAGCAAATTCAATGATAAATTATTGCACAACCACATTAGGCAATTGCAAAAAAGAATTAATTTATTACTCGGAGCCACCGCCGAAAATCGATACTTAAGTTTTATAGAAACATATCCAGATTTGTTGTTACGCGTACCGCAATGGATGATTGCTTCGTATTTGGGAATAACCCCCGAAAGCCTTAGTCGTGTACGCAAAGAACTGGCACATAAAAATTTTAAACCAAATTGAAGGTAACCTAAGCACCCGCGAAAGCATATGTTTGGTTCAATAAACAATTACGAAACTCACTACTGCAGTCTTTAAGTGTAAAACACATTATTCTAAATATCCAAATTTACCCATATTAAAGTCATTCATAGCTTGCATTATTTCGGCGCGGGTATTCATTACAAAGGGACCTTGGGCCACAATGGGTTCGTTGAGGGGTTTACCACTTAAAACCAGAACTACAGCGGGATTGGTCGCTTCAATCGTAAATTTTTCACCGTCATTTTTAAACAATCCTAAGCAGTCTGTTTTTATTTCATGTTCGTTGTTTACTTTTATATTTCCTTCTACAACTAAAACAACGGTATTGTAATTTTCTGGAAAATTAAAACTTGCTTTTCCCGCCGTTTTCAACTTTGCGTTAAACATGTGCACGGGAGTAAAAGTACTTGCAGGACCTTTTATACCAGCGTATTCGCCAGCAATTACTTCAACAAAACCAGCATCATCGGGGAGTTCCACCTTTTTTATTTCAGCATTTGTAATACCTTGGTATTTTGGTGGACTTGACTTGTATTTTGCGGGAAGATTTACCCATAGCTGCACCATTTGGAAATCCCCTCCAGTTTTGCTAAAATTCTCCTCGTGATATTCCTTATGAAGAATTCCAGAAGCAGCCGTCATCCATTGCACATCGCCTTCATTAATTACTCCGCTATAGCCAGTGCTATCGTGGTGCGCAACGCTTCCTTTATAAGCAATAGTTACCGTTTCAAAACCTTTATGCGGATGCACACCCACGCCCCGAGGTTGGTCTGTGGGCGGAAAGTAAAACTTACTATTGTAATCCATCATTATAAATGGATCCATTCTTTCAAAACCTTCTCCCAATCCGGAAGGAATATATTGATGTACCCTAAAACCATCGCCAACCATATGCGGACGGGGAGGTGTTAGAATGCGTTCTATATTGCGTGTTTTCATCTTGGTTTCTTTAAGTTGAAAGTAAAATTACTGTGTATAATACGTAAATACATTGATGTATGATAAGTAATACGAATGTTATCTGAAATACTTTCGACGGCGCCATTTTTTATTTTGAACTAAATTTTGAAAATTTTAAAAATAAACTTTAACAGAAGTTTATGCCATAACACACTTAGTTAGCGGGATTGAGTGTATAATTGAGCTAGATTTTTTATATTTTTGAGAATACCCAAAAAGTACTTTGGAAAAGAAAAAAGAAAAAAAAAGTAAGCCAAAATATTACAGGTTTTTAAGATTTCTCGGAAAATTTACCGTGGGTCTTATCATCCTGTTTTTCCTGTTAGTGCTTTTTATCCGAAGTCCTTGGGGGCAAAATATTATTGTTCAGCGTGCCGTAAAATACGTGTCTGACAAAACGAATACGACAGTTGAAATAGAAAAACTCTTTGTTACGTTTAGCGGTAATATTGTGCTTAATGGGCTCTATCTTGAAGATAAAAAGGGCGATACTCTTATCTATTCAAAATCGTTAGAGGCAGATGTGCCTCTATTGCCCATTATTCGGGGCAATACCATAGCAATTAATTATATAAACTGGGAGGGGTTGCGCGCCAATATTGTTCGAAAAGATTCCATAAATGGATATAATTTTCAGTTTTTATTGGATGCTTTTGCTGTGGCAGATACTACTACCGTTACGCCCGATAGCACTTCAGCTCCATTAGATATAGTTTTGGGCGATTTACGTTTAAAAGATTTCAATATAGTTTATAATGATGCCGTACTGGGAATTGACAGTAAATTTATCGTAGGTTCCTTGGCGCTCAATATGAAGAAAACCGATTTATCCAAAATGGATTTTCGCGCATCGGAAGCTAAAATTGCCAACGCTAACATAACCTATATTCAATCGCCGGTGCCGCCCTCAACTACCGAAGCCCCGCCATTGCCGTATTTAGCTTTAAATAAATTATTGCTTAATAATGTTCGTGTAGATTATCAATCATTCGGAGATAGAATTGCAGCAAATCTGGAATTTTCAGATTTATTTCTTGAACTCCCAAAAGCCGATTTAACGACAAACGACATTGAAATTGGAGATTTCAATCTAAAAAATTCTATTGTCACCATTTATACTAAAACTGAAAATAATGGCATAACTCAAAAAGTTGATGAAGTAACTACCGATATAAAGGAAGACATCGAAAAATTTGAGTGGCCAGATTTTACAATTTCACTTTCTGAAATAAATTTGGAGGGAAATAACATAAGCTACTTTGTCGGTAAAAATAAAGGAGCACCAAATGTTTTTAATCCCAATGCTATTGCGTTGGAAAATGTTTCTTTAAAAGCGAATTCTATTTATCTAAAAGACAAACGGGCTGGTATAAATTTAGACGCTTTAAGTTTTCGAGAAGCATCGGGATTTAATCTTCATAAACTTGCATTAAACCTAGAAGCAACAGATTCGTACTTGAACGTAAACGCCCTAAATTTTGCGCTTAACAACAATAAGTTAAACGGTAAATTGCGGTTGGATTTTAAAACTTTGGCCAGTTTATTTAAAGCACCTGAACAATCAAAAATTGCATTGGATTTTCCTGTTTTTCAGGTCGATTTAAAGGAGGTCTTTAAATTTCAACCAGAACTTAAAAGCAATGAATATTTAAAAACGCTCAGCCAAAAACCACTTTTTGGCCAAGTAAAGGCTTCGGGTTATATTTCGGCAATTCAAATTCCTACGGTAAATCTGCGCTGGGGTAACACTACGCGCATCGTTGCCAAAGGTTTTATTGAAAATGCAACACTGCCTGAAAATTTAAAATTTAATATTCCTCAATTTTCAGCCCAAACCAGGCGCAGCGATTTAATTCAGTTTGTAAGCGAGCAGGAGCTAGGTATTAAATTACCGGAAGATGTAGCCCTTAAAGGAAACGCCCAGGGAAACACGAAAGATATTTATGCAAATGCTATACTTACAACCTCACAAGGTATGGCAAAAATTGACGGTCATTTTACAAACGATTCGCAGATTGCATTTAATGCAGATATTGAAATAACAGAATACCAACTTAATGAATTGCTTCAAAATGAACAGCTGGGACCAATTAGTTTACAGCTAAATACAACAGGTTCTGGCAACGATATTAACTCGCTAGACGCAACTTTGGAAGCTAATGTATCTAAATTTCAATTTAACGATTACGCAATAAAAAACTTAGGAATAATTGGTAATATAAAAAATGGAAAGGGTGAAGTAATATCAAATTATAAAGACCAAAATTTAAATGTAAACTTAAACGCAGACGTTGTTTTAGACTCCGTTACACCCAGAGCGAGTGCGCATCTAAACATAATAGGCGCAAATCTTCAATCGCTTGGACTTATGACTCGCGATGTGCGAACTGCTTTTAAATTAGATGCCGATTTTGAAGGCAATACAGACGGGTTTGATGTAATTTCTACTGTTGGCGACGGGGTAGTGGTTTACGACAACAGAACCTATTTGTTGGGAGATTTGCTTGCAACGGCCCACGTGCGAAGCGATACAACTTCTATTTGGCTGGATAATAAAATGATAGAATTGAGTCTTGAAAGCAATACAGATCCTGCAACTTTTAGTCGTTCGGTACGACGGCACATTAGCAGTTATTTTTCCAAAAAAACGGCTTTTGCAGATACGTTACAAAATCCAGTTAAACTCGACGTAAAAGGCAAAATTGTGGAGGCACCGGTTTTAAACGAAGTGTTTTTAGTAAATGTTAAGGACTTAGATACCGTAAAAATTGATGTGGCATTTGATGAAGCAGCCCGAAAATTAAAAGCTGCCATAAATGCGCCACATATAAACTACGGTGGCAACGAACTGGACAGCCTCGCTTTTACGATGGATACCGACAAAGAGAAATTTGTTTTTAACCTCGGTTTTGGCAGTATAAAGGGAGGTCCGTTAGAAATTCCGAAAACACAAATTAGCGGCAATCAGCTTGATGGGCAAATGAATTTAAATTTTCACGCAGTTCATAAAGATAGCACGCTAATCAATATACAATCGCAAATAACAGGAACTTCAGACAAATTGCGGTTTCACGTAGTACCGCAAGATTTAATTCTAGATAGAAAACCTTGGAAAACACCCGCGAATAACGAAGTTTTAATTTTTAAAAACAATGTGGAATTTAATGATTTTCGCTTCACAAAAAATAACGAAACGGTTGCATTAACCCATAATCTGTCAGGCGTTTTGCAACAGCACGCTGCCATTACTTTTGAAAACTTTAAACTAAGTGAAATTTTAAATTATTTAAATCCTTCCGAAGAGCTTGCCAAAGGTAACCTCAACGGTAGCTTGGCGATTGTTGAGCCCTTTGGAAACGCGGGGCTTTTTGCCGATTTGTTAATTGATGAACTTAATCTTCTAAACGTAGATTTGGGAAAATTAACAGTAGATGCAAAATCGAAAGGCGGAAATAGCTACGACTTTAATCTAGCCGTAAAGGAGGGTGAGGTAAAATTAGATTTAACCGGAGATTACATTGCAACGGAAACTGACGCAAAATTGAATTTAGATTTAAATATCATCGACTTCAAAATGAGTGCTTTAGAAGGTTTCACTTTAGGTGAAGTAAAGAATGCGGATGGTAGCTTTTCGGGAAAATTTAACGTTACGGGTAGTACTACCGCTCCAAAATACGAAGGTAGCTTGAATTTTGACAACGCCGATTTTACAATTTCAAAATTAAACGCGCCTTTTACATTGGTTAATGAATCCTTGCGAATTGACAATAACGGTGTGTATTTGGAAGGATTTACGATCTTGGACGAAAACCAAAACAAACTCAATATAACAGGAAAAATTGGCACGGAAAGCTATATAAATCCAACATTCAATTTAAACTTAAACGCGCAGAATTTCCAAGTTTTAAATGCCACCGAAGACGATAACGATATGGTTTACGGACAGGCTTCGTTTAATGCCGATGCCAAATTAACGGGCGATTTGCAAATTCCAAAACTAGATGCACAAATTACCGTAAATAAAGATACTAATGTCACATATATATTACCTTCCTCCAGTGTTGCTATTGAAGAGCGCGATGGCGTAGTATTATTTGTGAATCGCGAAAATCCTGATGCTATTTTAACCAAAAATGTTGAAAAGACCGCCACATTTACCGGCTTAGATATAAATGCTTTTTTAAACATCGGTAAATCCGCAAAGGTTACCATAATTATAGATCAGGAAACTGGCGATAATTTTGAAGTCTTTGGCGACGGGGAATTTAACTTTAATATGAATCCAAATGGTAGAATGACCTTGAGTGGCGTATATGAAATTGCCGGAGGCCATTATGAAATGAATTTGTACAATCTTGTAAACAGACGGTTTGAACTTTCTCCCGAAAGTAGAGTTACTTGGTCTGGAGATCCCTTTGATGCCAAATTAGACGTAAAAGCAATCTATACTGTAAAGGCATCGGCCTCTCCTTTAATGGCGCCAATAACATCGGGCTCAGACCCTTCAGTAAAAAATAAATACAAACAGGTTTTACCCTTCAATGTGTATTTAAATATAGACGGGCAGTTAACCCAACCTGAAATAGGTTTCGATTTAGATATGCCCGAAGAAGAGCAGGGTGCTATTGGCGGCCAAGTTTATGGCAGATTGCAACAGGTAAATACCCAACAAGACGAACTAAACCGGCAAGTATTTTCACTGTTGGTATTAGGTCGTTTTTATCCTGAGCCGGGCAGCGATGGTAGCCGCGGCGGATTTGCAACAGTAGCCCGCGATAACCTGAACGATGCCATCTCAGATCAATTAAATGTGTTTTCTAATAAACTACTCGGAAATACAGGCGTTGAACTGGATTTTGGATTAGACAGTTACACAGATTACCAAGGCGAAACCGCACAAGAACGCACTCAATTGGACATCGCAGCACAAAAAAAGCTATTTAACGATAGGCTTATTGTGCGTGTTGGCAGCGAAGTAGATATTCAGGGAAGCAGCGCTACCAACGAACCCGTACCGATAATTGGTGATGTAAGTTTAGAGTATCTCCTTACGGAAAATGGTAGATATAGATTAAAAGGTTTCAGAAAAAATCAGTTTGAAAACATAGTGGATGGGCAGACCATTGTTAGCGGTATAGCACTTATTTTTACTCAAGAGTTTAATAAGTTTGATGAATTGTGGCAGGCCTTGCTCCGCGGAGAAACGAAAGAAGAAAAAGCAGAAAAGAAGGCTGCAGAACAACAACCCAAAAAAGAGCAGGAGCAAACCGAAAAAAACAAAACAGACAAGATTGAAAATACAAATAACGAATAGCACACTGCATATAGGTTGAAACAAATTATTACATGCTGAATAAAAAAAATATAATATCCATTTGTTTTTCTGCGATTTTTCTCGTGTTACAATCCTGCGCCGTAAAGAAATTTATTCCGGAAGGAGAACGACTTTATACAGGTGCCAAAGTAGAAATTGAAGCAGATTCAGTAATTGCAAACAAACAAAGTTTAGCAGCGGTATTGGAACAAGCATTGCGACCCAAACCGAATAAAAAGTTTTTGGGAATGCGACCGGGGCTTCATTTTTACTACAAAATGCAACAAGAAAAGCCAGGATTTATAAATCGGTTTTTTTATAAAAAAATAGGAGAGGAGCCGGTTTACCAAAGCGATGTAGAACCTTATGAAGTTGAAGATATATTGCGCAACCGAATGGAGAATAGAGGTTTTTTCTACAGTGAGGTAAGTTCAGAATTTAAGGAACAGGAAAAGGAGGCTGCTGCAATTTATACGGTAAAAGCACCAACGCCATACACCATTGCAAGTTATCAATTAGATTCGTTACCACAACCCATAAATTCACAAATAGAGCAAAGTGTTTCCGAAACAAAACTTACAAAAGGAATGCGTTTTGACCTTTCTAATTTGAAACTTGAACGGGAGCGTATAGACCGAGATTTAAAGCAAAATGGCTATTTCAACTTTAACCCTGGCTTTTTAATTTTTGAGGCAGACACCAATCAATACGATAGAAAACGTTTCGATTTATTTCTACGACTAAAGAGGGATGTACCGCAAAAAGCAATTGTTCCCTATAAAATTTCAAAAATAAACGTTTACGCAAATTACGATGTGCAGGACAGTACCGTAACAGATATCACGGAGTTTAACGGTCGAAATTATATTAACAGTGCAGCGCATTTTAAGCCAAAATATCTGGATCCGTTTATTACTTTGGAAGCGGGAAAGTTATACAGTCCCGAGGATTCAAGAAATACTGCCCGACGGCTTTCAACGATTGGGGCATACAAATTTGTTAACATTCAATATAAAGAAAAAGACTCACTACTTACTGATAGTTTGGGAGTTTTGGAAGCCAATATATTTCTATCCCCACTAAATAAACGCGCTTTGCGTGCGCAATTACAAGCCGTTACAAAATCTAATAATTTTGCTGGCCCTGGATTGGCACTAACCTATAGCAACAGAAATATTTTTAAAGGGGGCGAAACTTTAAATACCACTGCCAGCGTAGGATACGAGGTGCAAGTAGGCAGCGGCAGCAATAGTGGAAATACCAGTGTTGATTTGGGTTTAAAACAAGAATTAATTTTTCCCCGTGTAATATTTCCCATAAAAATTAATACCGACTTTTTTAAATATTCAATCCCTAAAACCAAAGCAAGTTTAAGCGTAGATTATTTAAGTAGAACAAAACTATATGCCCTGCTTTCAGGAACCGCTCAATTTGGATATCTCTGGCAGGCCAATAAGTTTGTAAGTCATGAAATAATTCCTATTTCAATAAATTATACAAAACCTTCAAATACCACCCCCGAATTTGAAGCAATTTTAGACGAAAATCCGTTTTTAAAACGAAGTTTTGACCAACAATTTATTTCGGGCCTAAATTATTCATTCACTTATAATGAAATGATTGATGCTTCAAAAACCAATCAAATATTTGTAAATACTACCCTGGATGTGGCGGGAAATAGCGTTAGCCTTTTCGGAAAAGATAATGATACGGGCACAAAGGAGTTTTTAGGACTTGAATATGCCCAATATGCAAAGATAGATTTAGATTTTCGGTATCATCTTAAATTTGGAAAGGATCAGCTAATTGCCGCAAGATTATTTGGAGGTTATGGATATGCCTATGGAAATTCTGAAATTGTGCCCTACGTAAAACAATATTATTCTGGTGGCCCCTACAGTGTTCGTGCGTTTCGCATTCGTTCTTTGGGGCCGGGAACGTATAACAACGAAGCCAATCCAAATTCCAATTATTTTGACCAGACTGGTAACATACGCTTGGAGGCCAATATTGAATATCGGTTTCCGTTATTTTCATTCTTTAAGGGCGCCATTTTTGCAGATGCCGGAAATATCTGGAATTCAATAGCGAATCCCACCTACGGCGGAAAAGACAAATTTACTTCCAATTTCATAAACGAATTGGGAATGGGCGCGGGCGTTGGGCTGCGTGTAGATGTGCAGGGTTTTGTACTTCGGTTTGATTTTGCAGCTCCCTTTCACGATCCATCGCTAATGGAGGGTAAACGCTTCAATTTTAATGTAAAGGAAACAGTATTTAATTTTGGAATTGGATATCCATTTTAAAAAATACTATTTGTTTAATTCCTCTAACAACTGATCATAATCTTCAATTTTAACATGCAACGTGCCGTCTAAACTTATAATGGGTGTAGTAACCGAATCTATTTTTACTGTTGAATTGGCAAAGGCAGGAGCTAACTGCTCTTTTAATTCAGGTTTTTCAGAAAAACGATGCACCGTGTACAAATAATGACTTTTGTTGAGACTTGATACAAGCGTATCGCAACTGGTACAGCTTTCGGCAATATAAATAATTACTTTTTTCTTCGGTTCTATTTTTATAGGTTCAAAACTTCTGCGCATTGCTCGTCGCGACAAACTATCATTTACATCCAAGGTGTAGGTGTAATGCGCTATTTTACCTCTTTCCACAATTAAATTTGCGAGCAACACTTTTGATGCCGCTGGAATACGAACAGGTCTTGGCGCGCTTTTACTTTGTCTAAAATTGCTTCCTTCAACTGTGATTGTAACGTCAAGATCTCTTTCAGTTTTATTTAAACCATATAAAAAAAGGCGGCTTGGTTTTTCTTCTTCAACAATCTCAATTTGTTTGTTCTGTGAAAAGAATGATGGCATGCTCAAGAAATAAAGGAGCGTAAATAGTATTGCTTTATTCATACAAAAGGCTTTAAAATTTATTAAAGATATGATTTTCAGTATTGTTTCTTAATAGAAACTGGTATAAAATATACTATGTGCTTTAACAATACTTTGTAAAATTTAGAAAAGTGCTATAAGTATCTTTGAGAAAAAAGTAGATGGAGGAAAATAATTTACAGTCAATGACTGTTGGCGGTGGCTGTTTTTGGTGCACTGAAGCAGTTTTCGATCAAATAAAAGGCGTGGTAAAAGTGGTTTCGGGATATTCTGGGGGTACTGTTCCGGGAACACCCACCTATCGGGAGGTTTGCAGCGGACTTACAGGTCATGCCGAGGTAATTCAGGTTACTTTTAATGCCGCAATTGTATCTTTTGAAGATTTGCTAGTTATCTTTATGACGAGCCATGACCCCACAACGCTAAATAGACAGGGAGCCGATAGAGGCACACAATATCGTTCCGTGATTTTTTATCACAACGAAAGCCAAAAGGAAATCGCTCAAGCAGTTTTAAACGAAATGAGACCGTATTATAAAGATGAAATCGTTACGGAAGTGAGTGCATTAAAAACTTTTTATCCAGCCGAATTGGAGCATCAAGACTATTATAAAAATAATAAAACCCAAGGCTATTGCACAGCGGTAATTTCACCTAAACTTGCACGATTGCGGCAAATGCACGCAGATAAACTAAAATTGAATTAAAAGCGCTAAGTAGTGTTTATGCAATAAAAAAATCAAATTTTTTGAATAACTTGTGAGGTAAATGTAATTCGCATTTTATACTTTAACCCTTTTTGTGATTATAATTGCTTAAAAAACTGTACCTTCGCAGTCCTCGGATGAATAGTATTTAAAACCCAGCTAGGTAAAACCAATAAAATTACAAATTACATATAACTAATTAAAAAGTCATCTGCAGCTTGTGGATGGCTTTTTTTATTTTAAAAATTTAAACTCTAAAATGGCAAAATCGCAACAGACGTATAGTAAAAAAGAAAAAGAAAAAGCAAAGCAAAAAAAGCGCGAAGAAAAACAAAAAAAGAAAGAAGCTCGCAAAGCAGAGAAAACTCCGGGTATTGATTTTGTATATGTTGATTACAATGGAAACCTTGTAGATACTCCGCCAGATCCATCTATGAAAGTGGAAATTGAAGCTGAGGATATAGTTCTTGGTATTCCACCAAAAGAAGAGGGCGAGCGCGAGGCATTTGATCCGGTAAGAAAGGGTAAAGTATCATTCTACGACTCTTCCAAGGGCTTCGGATTTATTATCGATAACGAAAATAACGAAAAGTATTTTACGCATGTAAGTGGCATTATAGACGAAATTACCGAAA
The DNA here is from genome assembly GCF_038742595.1 of Aequorivita flava. NCBI lineage: Bacteria > Pseudomonadati > Bacteroidota > Flavobacteriia > Flavobacteriales > Flavobacteriaceae > Aequorivita > Aequorivita flava. The sequence goes on from NZ_JBANCF010000001.1 coordinate 496,992, forward strand.
ATGATAATGTGTCCTTCGAGCTGGAAAAAGGCCAGCGCGGAATGAATGCTGTCAAGGTTAAAAAAGTATAAGCTTTTTATTTAAAGTAAAAAAAAATCCCGCTGTTTGCGGGATTTTTCGTTTTCAATAATTACATTTTTAATTTGTAATGTTGTCTACTTCCTTTTTAGCAGAATTCTTAAGTTGGTCATACTTTTCAGAAATGGTATCCTGAACTTCTCCAGCTCTTTCCTTAATTCTACTTCCAGTTTCAGTGGCTTTATCTTTAAGTCTTTGTTTTTCTTCGGGCGTCATTGTTTTGTATTTCCAAAATGCAAATGCGCCAGCTGCTACTCCTAGCAAAGCTAATATTCCTTTTCCTTTATTGTTCATGTTGTTTATTTTTTTGTTTGTGTGAAGATACTGCTTTGAAGGGTTAGACAATAATTTTAAAATGACTTTAGTAAAAGTTTAATACTAATGCTGCCAATTGCAAAAAATATTCACAATTTTTTCAATTGAAGTTACGATCAATTAAAGTTTTTAAAGGGCTATCTGTTTTTTAATCAATTTGTTGTAACTTTAAAAGCACTTCTTTAGTTCTTCTAATATGAAAAGTATTTACATTAAAAATATTACTACTTTCTTATACTATTTGTACCATTATATTAGCACAACTACCACACTATTTACAGAAGTAATTATGAGGCAAAACTTTCCAAAGAACTATCGCAAAATTCGAGATGGTGGGTGTATTATAATTTTTTGGACTTTGGGAATCTTTTCATTTACGTCTATAATTTCAAACTATTTTCTAACGTATATACAAGTTAACCTGAACTAAATATTCTTAAGCAGATACCTAACCAAAAAATACAGCCAGATGAAAATATACGACGAAAAGCACATAAAAAACGTAGTATTTGTGGGTGCTCACAATAGCGGAAAAACCACCCTCGCAGAAACCATGCTTTTTGAAGCGGGACTGTTAAACAGACGCGGTACAGTTGAAACCAAAAATACCGTTTCGGACTACCACGACATTGAACACGAAAGAGGCAACTCTATTTACGCCACCCCGTTACACACCGAATGGCGCAATTTTAAAATCAATATAATAGACACTCCAGGTTTGGATGATTTTATTGGAGAAATAATTTCCTCCATCCGTGTTTCAGATACAATTGTGACTGTTCTGAATGCTCAATATGGTGTAGAAGTGGGCACGGAAATTATTTGGAATTACATTGATAAATACCATAAATCTACAATTTTTGTAATAAATCAAATAGACCACATTAATGCTGCCTTTGAGGAGAGTTTTAACAGTATAAAAAACTTAGTTGGCAATAATGCGGTGAAAATTCAATACCCCTTAGTTGTAGAGGGAGCACAATGTATTGTAGATGTTTTAAAAATGAAGATGTATAAATTTTCTGCGGAAGGAGGGAAGCCCGAAAAGCTCGAAATTCCAAAAGACCAAAAACTATTGGCTAAACAACTTAACAACGAACTAATAGAAAAAGCTGCAGAAAATGATGAAACATTAATGGAGCTTTTTTTTGAAAAAGGAACTTTGAACGAAGACGAAATGCGGATAGGGATCAAAGCGGGTATGCTAAATCAGGAACTTTTCCCCGTTTTTTGTGTTTCGGCTTTAAACGATATGGGAACGGGAAGGTTAATGGGATTTATAGATAATGTAGCCCCAGCGGCCGCCGATTTAAAGCCCGAGCAAAGCACGGAAGGAAAAGAGATAGTAGCCAATAAAGAAGGCCCTACCGCATTGTTCGTTTTTAAAACAGTGTATCAACCCAATTTAGGACAAATTACCTTCTTTAAAGTCATGCGTGGCGAAGTACGGTTAAATGACAAACTTACAAATTCGAGAAATGATGAAACCGAAGTGATAAACCAACTCTTTATAATGGATGGAAAGGAGCGGCAACCCGTGACCAAATTAACCGTTGGCGATCTTGGTGCAACGCTAAAGTTGAAATATACAGAAACAAACGATACACTTTCTTCGCAAAATGACACCATTGAAATTAAGCCTATTAAATTTCCGCAGCCGCGATTAAAAAAAGCTATTTCGGCAGTGAGTACAAAAGATGAAGAAAAACTCAGCGAAACGTTGAAGAAAATTCACAGTCAAGATCCCACCGTTGTAATTACATATTCCTCTGAAGCAAAGCAGCTATTTATTTCTTGTCAAGGTGATCTTCATTTGGCTACGATAGATTGGACATTAAAAAATATTTACGGCGTGGAAGCGCAGTTTAATAAACCCAAAATTGCTTTTCGCGAAACCATTCAACGATCCTCAACTTCAAATTACCGTCATAAAAAGCAATCTGGTGGTTCCGGACAATTTGCAGAGGTTCATTTAAAAGTTGAACCGTGGTTTGAGGGTATAGACGAACCACAAGGTTTTAATTTAAGAGGAAAAGAGGAAATAGATCTTCCGTGGGGCGGAAAGTTGGTTTTTTACAATTGTATTGTAGGCGGGGTAATAGATCAGCGATATTTGCCTTCAATTATGAAAGGTGTTCTGGAAGTGATGGAATCTGGTCCGTTGGTAAATTCTTACATTCGCGATGTGCGCGTACTCGTTTTTGACGGTAAGATGCACGCTGTAGATTCTAATGATATTTCGTTTAAAATTGCCGGGGCGCATGCTTTTAAAGAAGCGTTTTTAAACGCCAATCCAAAGTTATTGGAACCAGTGCTGGAACTTACGGTAAAAGTTCCGGAAGAAATGGTAGGTAATGTAATGACCGATTTGCAAGCGCGCCGGTCTATGATTCAAGGAATTGAAAGCAACAACAACTATCAAATTTTGAAGTGCTTAACTCCAGAAGCGGAATTATATGGATTTTCAACAGACTTGCGCTCTTTAACACAAGGAAGAGCTACTTTTAAATCTACCTTTGCATCATATCAGCCCGTTCCATCAAATGTTCAAAAGGAAATGGTTAATCGCTAAAAAAGCAGGGTGTAAATTAAATAAACAATTATGAGTAACGAACAACCCAACAATCCATTGCACGGTATAAAACTGGCCGACATAGTAACATTTTTAGTTGAATATTACGGCTGGGAAACGTTGGGCGAAAAGATTAAAATTAATTCATTTAACAGCAATCCATCCATAAAGTCTAGTTTAAAATTTCTTCGAAAAACACCTTGGGCGCGAGAAAAAGTAGAGCAACTTTACTTAAAGACAAAGTTGAAAAAGACGCCCTAATGGGCTTTCAAAATAAAATTCTTGAATATCCTTTTAAAACCTACAAAAGGGTGTATTTTTGCAATCCCGCAAAACTAAAATTCTATGACCGATATTCAAGACGCTGTTCAAGAAAAAAAGACTGATAAAGAACTGTATAGCTACCAAAAAGGAGCAATAGACCAGATTTTTGAGAAGTTTGAAACTGCGCCAGACGATTACCATTTGCTTTATCAACTTCCTACGGGTGGCGGAAAAACGGTTATTTTTTCTGAAATAGTGCGTCAGTATTTAAAGCATCACAACAAAAAAGTATTGGTTATGACCCACCGGGTTGAACTTTGCAAGCAAACTTCGGAAATGCTAACAAGCTTTGGGGTGGTTAACAAGGTGGTAAATAGCACGGCAAATCTTTCTGATCAGGCTAAGTACAGTTGTTTTGTGGCAATGGTAGAAACCTTGAACAATCGTTTAAACGACGATAAGTTGGATATTTCGGACATTGGATTGGTAATTATTGATGAAGCACATTACAATTCGTTTACCAAACTTTTCAAATTTTTTGAAAAATCCTTTATTTTAGGAGTTACCGCAACGCCTTTAAGCTCTAATAGAAGTCTTCCTATGAAAGACAATTATCAGGAATTGATCGTAGGCGAAAGTATAGAATCGTTAATTGAAAATGAGTTTTTGGCCGAAGTTGAAGTATTTCAATATAACATGGGGCTCACTTCATTAGAAATTGGATCCAATGGCGATTATACCGTTAAATCGTCAGACGATTTGTATTCGGGCGTGGGAATGTTGGACCAATTGTTACAAGCCTATTTAACGCACTCTAAAGGTAAAAAAACCTTGATTTTTAATAATGGTATCAATACTTCTATACAAGTGTATTACCACTTAAGAGCCGAAGGTTTGCCAGTAATGCATTTAGATAATACAGCTTCAAAAAAGGAACGTAAACAAATTTTGCGTTGGTTTAAAGAAACCCCGGACGCCATTTTAACATCAGTAAGTATTTTAACTACTGGATTTGATGAACCTACGATTGATACTATAATTTTAAACAGAGCAACCCGTTCGTTAACTTTATATTTTCAGATGATTGGTCGCGGTTCGCGAATTTTAAATAATAAGTCGAAGTTTTCTGTTATCGATTTAGGAAACAACTATCAGCGTTTTGGCCCTTGGGAAGCACCATTGGATTGGCAGGCTATTTTCCGTTCGCCAGATTATTATATGGATAGGTTAATGAGCGATGACGAACTGGAAAGTCATTTTAGATATGAAATGCCAGACGAACTCAGAGCCGAATTCGCAAAAAGTAAAGAAGTTTATTTCGATATTAAAAAAACATATACCGAAGCAACCTTTAAAGGCGAATCGTCTAAAGTAGTGCTAGAACGTTCTATTGCGCAGCACGCGCATATTTGTATAGAAAACAGCGAAGATGTTTATGATGCTTTGGGTCTTGCAAAAATGTTAAACGACGATATTGACCATCGTATCGAAAAATACTCACAGTGCATTAGTAAAAGCACCCATAATTTTATTAGCTGGCTTAAAGACGACTACCGACTAAAACTGCGTAGTTACATTCGCGAAAATTTTGACGCCGTTTTTGAAGAAATTAACGGATTTCCACCTGAAGACTAATAATTTTTTTCCTGAAAAATTCTTTTAAATTGAAAACAATAGGTAGGTATTAGGTCTATTTGTCTTCACAATATTACTTATCTTTAGTGTCGAAGCACAATTGCTTTGATTGATTGTTATTTTTACACCTCACTATTTACTTCGCATAAATAAAAGGCTCAATAGTTTTTAGCATCCGAATTTGTTCGAATTCGGTTTTGATTAATCGTTAATTAAAACAACTATTATGAGCGTATTTTCACTTGGCATCTGCGATATTGGTAAAATTCCTGCAAACCGTAAACAATTTCTAAAACCATATCATAAAGACGGACTTACTGCTCGGGCGGTTTCCTTTCGCGACGATGATAGAACCACTTGGCGCTCATTTAGAGAAGGACAAGCTAACGATGTGGCTGAGCTTCAAGAATTTTTATTTAAGGCAGGCTTTATGCCCAGAGGGGTTATTGATGGTATATTTGACTATGTAACTCAAGCGGCTGCGCGTTTGTTTCAGGAATATATTCGCACTATAGATCCAGACGGTGACCCAAGTATGGTACCCGATGGTATAGTTGGTACTATAACTATGAAACATGTGGAACGATGGAAGAGTCAAGGTATAGTAGCAGACTGGGATACTTCCAAAGCTCAAAATCCTTCAAAGGAATACGGTGATTGGATAAAACTTTTGAATAAATCAAAGGAGCATTATAAAGCTAATCCGGGCCCAATTATGAAAGCAGTAAATGCTTTCGGAAATACGCATTCAACAATTAAAGCTCCCGATTGGAATTTTACCACAGACGAAATTCACTTAATTGGAATTCGCCGTAAACAAGACAAATCTGAAGCAAATAGACGTGCAAACGACGATTTGTTCGTGCTATTATTAAATGGATTGGTTTTTAAGTTTTGGGGTTCAACAGACCCGAGTAAAAATATGGTAGGCACTAGGAGAAATGCTCCCTTTCTAGTGGAAGGTCAACATAAATACCGTTTTGGATGGCATAAAATTTCAGTAGAGAAAAAGATTTACCGAGCCTTAAAACCCTACGATCCAGCTGGGGTAATAATTCTTCGTGATTTAAACAGAGATCACGCATTAACACCGCACGACCTTACAGTAGCGGGAAGTAATAGCTTAGAGTTAAACAACAGTATAAATATTCATTGGTCTGGTATGGGGCAATCTAATTGGTCTGCAGGCTGCCAAGTAATTGTTGGTAAAAATTACATAAACAATAAAAATGAGTTGGTGGACTGTTCAAAATTTGCTTCAACAGCTTATAGCCAACTTAATAGCGCCTCTAAAAAAACGAAAGGGGCATATAACGTATTGGCAGATTTAATTGTTTGCTATTCAAAACCTGGGGTAGATTACGTTTTATATACTTTGGGTAGAGAAGAGTCATTAGATTTGGATGCCAATTTTGGATCCAATTACGCTATCAGCGCTTTAAGAAAGATGAATCCCAGTGCTATTTAAATTTATTTTAGTTTTCTAATTTTATAGTTATAAGCCATAAATGCGTTTATGTGTATAGCTTTAATTATAAAAAATGAAGGTTTCAATTTGCTTATAAAGATATAAAAGTGAATTATTCGTGCTCGAAACGCTACTTTTGCAGAAAATAGAATAAAACATGGAGTCATTTAACGAGCTTAATATTTCCAAACAACTGCAATATGCAATTGCCGATTTGGGCTTTGAGAAGCCAACACCTATACAGGCTGAGTCTTTTTCAGTTATTATGTCGGGTACAGATATGGTTGGGATTGCCCAAACTGGAACTGGGAAGACGTTTGCGTATATGCTCCCGATTCTGCAAGATTTAAAATTTTCAAAACAGTTACAGCCAAGGGTTTTAGTTTTAGTACCCACGCGCGAACTGGTGCTCCAGGTAGTAGAAGAAATTGAAAAGTTTGGCAAATATTCATCTGTTCGGGTTTTGGGAATTTATGGCGGTACCAATATCAATAAACAAAAACAAGCCGCCGCAGAAGGTGCCGATATTGTCGTGGCTACTCCAGGGCGTTTATACGATTTAATTATTAGCAGGGCCATACCCTTAAAAATGGTTAAGAAAGTAGTAATTGATGAAGTAGATGTAATGTTGGATTTGGGATTTCGTTTTCAGCTTACGAATATTTTGGAGCTTCTGCCAAACAAAAGGCAGAATATTATGTTTTCTGCAACCATGACCGATGATGTAAATGTTTTTATCCACGATTTTTTTATTTCACCAACAACCGTTTCCGTGGCGGTGAGTGGTACGCCTTTGGAGAATATTTCGCAGTATGCGTATAAGGTCAAAAACTTTTATACCAAAGCAAATTTGTTGAAGCATTTACTTTTAAATGATAGCGATTTCAAAAAAGTGCTCGTTTTTGTGCCGAATAAAAAGAGCGCCGATTTACTTTTCGATTTTTTAGATGAGTACTTTGGAAGTGAAGTTGCTGTAATCCATTCAAATAAAACTCAGAATTACAGAATTCGTTCTATTGAAAATTTCAATTCTGAAAAAACGCGAATTCTGGTAACTACCGATGTAATGGCACGTGGATTGGATTTAGACCAAATTAGCCATGTAATAAATTTTGATACGCCAAATTTTCCTGAAAATTATATGCACCGTATAGGCCGTACTGGTAGGTCAGAGCAGGAGGGAACGGCTATTTTGTTTTATACCGAAAAGGAAGAAGCAGCCAAAGTTGCCATTGAAAAATTAATGGATCTTAAAATTAAGGAGTTGGAATTTCCTAAAGAAGTTGAAATTTCTGAAAAACTTACATACGAAGAGCAGCCTCAAGTTGTAGAAATAAACAACCCCATTAATGTTGAAGAAGTTGGTCCGGCTTTTCATGAAAAAAAGGAGAAAAACAAGAAAGAAAACCAAGGTGGATCGTATAAGCGTACTATAAAACAAAAATATAAAAAACCAAAAACCCGTGGCGATAAAAACTACAACAAGCGTAAAAAGGGACGTTAACTTGGGGGTTAATATATAATTTCTACAAAAACCGCATTTCCTTGCAGGAAAACGCTTTTTACAAAATAGATACTGTCTTGCCGCACTAAATTGCCCGATTCGTTACGAACCGCGGGGTCGTTGTAAATTCTTCTATTTTGTAAGGTGCGCACAATGTCGTTTACACGCAGCATACTATCATCCTTAAACTCACCGCCATTCCTATAAATTAAATCGAATACCGGTTCGTAGATTTGTTCATTGTTTGCTTTACCGGCGTATAAAAAACCGGTTTTTCCAACTTCTTGTAATTTCACCATTGCAATCATATCGTACTCGCCAATCACTTTTTCGTTTTTAATATAGTTTAAATAGGAGCTTACACGGTTTTTAGATTGGGCTATTTTCCAAGCATTGTCATCAAGTAAAGTTGTTGATTCTGAATTTCTAAGCGAATCGATTTTTTTTTGCGCAATGGACACGTATTTCGCCAATTTGGAAAAGCCGGTAATTTTACCATCGGCGTCGCGAGTAGTGGCTGCGAAATTTAAATAATTCTCGTAACCTTTTACGGCATTCAACGTGGTAGCTTCCAACCAAAAAGCTCTTAAATCCTTTTTAAACTTTAAGGAGGCAATAGAGTCATGAGCAACCGTGGCATATTCCCCTTTTCCATACGAATCTATATAGGTTTCATAACTTCCAACCGTGTTTTCGGAAACCGCCAAATCCCAAGCTTTTTGATCTGTTATGGGACGGGTGAAATAATAGAATGTTCCAAGACTAAGCAATGTTATAACGGTGTAAAGAATACCTTTTTTAAAACGCTTAACTCTTCGTGCGTTTAGCTTTTTTTTGTTATAAACTTTTGCGCTGTTGGACAGATAATTAATGCTTTCATCAAAACGATCTTTGTATTTTTCATCAAAATTGGTGTTAAAACGTTCGGCCCAAATTTTTGAAGGTTCAAATGTTTTGAACCATTCTTGGGTAATTTCAAATTCTTTTCCGCTCAATAAATCTTTTCGGTTTTCGGAATAGGCCAGCTGGGCATCACAAAGACCTAAATATTGAACTGCGGCATTATTTTCCTCTTCAACCCAATGATTGAGAATTTTCCAGTGCCTAATTAAACTCTCGTGCGAAATATCTATCAACTTGTCGCCGGTATCGCCAATGTTGCCAACAACTAAAAAAGAACGATTTTCTTTAATGAAATTATTAATTACCGTTTTCAGTTTATCTTCGCTGGCACCGGTTAATTTCTTTAAATAGCTCAATTGGGCGGGTCGCCTAATTTTCCTGCCATTTTCGTCTATGGTCGTCAGGGCTTGAAACAACGATTTGGCCAGTGAAACTTCCTCTGGCTTTAATTCTTTTAAGGCCTCATCGGCATGAACGGAGAGGGCATTTTCAATGCCGCCAATTTGTTTGTAATCTTCCAGGTCGAGTTCGCCGCTTTTATCAACTCTTACTTCGTAATCCCACATTCGCATTAACGCGTGTTGCACCAAGGGAAGCTCGTCTTTTACCTTTCCTAGGTCGTTTATAAGGCGAGAGGTGAGGGCTGTATTAAACTTACCACCGTATAATTTGGCAGGACCTTCTATTACTTTTTTAAGCTCCAGTCTATTGAGTCTTGGCACTAAGTACTGGCTCTTGTTTAATGCCTCTGGCAATCCGAAAAACTGGGCACAGTCGCCAATAAAATCAGAACGCATAGTAAGTACTACATAAAAAGGAATGTGCTTTTGTTCTGATAATTTTAGAATAATATTTACAAAATCTATTGCCTCGGTTTTATGGGAAGCATCAGTTTGTTTCATAGAAAACCGAAAAAGCTCTTCAAATTGATCTACCAACAAAAAGAAATTTGCGTTTTTATTTATTCGAAGTGGTTGGATAGTATTTAAAAGTGCGGAAACACCTTCTTTTTTAATTCGTTTTACAAGTGCTTGTATTTCTGGGGCTTCAATATTATAATTAATTTGGCGCAAAATGGTTTCTGCCAAATTATACATGGGATTTTGGCCTGGTTTCATAACAGCTACTAACCATTGGCTACTGTTTTCAACTAAAAAACCACCTTTTAAAGCGGGTATTAATCCCGCTCTAATTAATGAAGATTTGCCACTTCCCGAACTGCCAACCACAGCAACAAATCTATTGGAATGTAGCCGTTGCAATAACTCTAAAGTTTGCTCGTCGCGACCAAAAAATAGCAGGTTTTCTTCTTCTGTAAAGGGCCGAAGCCCTACGTATGGATTAAAAGATTTGTCGCTCATAAATTATCAGCTTTTAAATCGTTTAAGAATGCTTCCAATACGGCATCATTTTCCGACATTTCCTGGCTGTGGTCAACCAATTTTACCATAGGATTTTGTGCTACCTTTATAGATCCCGTATCCTTTTCGGGCGGAGTAACATATATAAAAATATCTTGCCCATAACGGTCGTAATCCATCAGTTTTTTTAAGGTGTTTTTTACACGAATGTCTACCCAATCCTTATGTGTTTCATTGCCGTATAAGAAAATGAATTTTTTAGCTTCGTTTATATTTGCGTATAGCGACTTAATATTTTCCTGTGGATCGCCATCTTCGGGGTTAAAGATTAAATCTACGTTATATTTATTCAGTATTTTTTTAAGGTTAAAGGCTTGTTTAAAATCATCGGTATGCGTGTCTAGCAATACTTTTAACGGGGCTCCTTTTTCGTTACTTTGCGTTGCAGCTTTTTGCGCTTGAACCTCTTGCAATTGCTCGGCAAAATTATTTATTAACAGGGCCAATTCGCCTTCGTTGCCTCGAACATATTCATATTTTTTGGAGGTGTGCGTTGCATCTTCCAAACTTTGAAGAAATTGCTTGTATTCAGTGTTTTCTATTTTTTCAAAATCGGTATCTCTTGAAACCCAAATTAATTGGGGAATTTTTGATTCTAAAGCAATTTCGGTCTGTCTTTGAATATAACGTGCATCGGTTTCATTCGAAATTTTGCGTCCTGGAAAATTTCCTAATATATGAACCGCAAAATCTGAATTGGCGATGGCTTCTTTTGTAAGATCATCGTGGCTTTCAAGAGTAGTTGCAGAATCGTTGCCCGTAATAACATTGTATCCTTTTTCTTTTAAATCGGCAATAATGCCGTCTCTTCGATCTAAAAGAGAATCATTTACTTCAGACAGAAAAATAGTAAAGGGCTTATCTTCCTTGGCTTCCTGCGAACTGGGTTTGATGGCAGCAGTAGTTTCTTTCGATAGATCGTCAAAAATACGAACAAGGGCGTTTCGCAATTGTATCATTGCAGAGCCGAATTCGGGGCTGGTGTTTTTTAATGGATCGCCATATTCGTTATTATCGTGAAAGGGAAATCCGCTAGTTCCGCGAAGTTTGTCGTGCCATTCGGTATGGGGAATATTGGACATAAAGACGGGAATTATCCGCGAGCGATTGCCTACTGTAAGTCCAACTTTTTCTTTAGCTACCTTTTTGTAAAAATGTTCTAATTCTTTTATGCAGTACTCCGATTGTGGGTATAACCTGGAGTACAAGCAAATCATAATAGCCGATTTGTCTATTGCTTCTTCAATAGAATTGTCAAAAACCTCGCTGCGATCCAAGTTTCTGCTATCCCACCAAATTTTAATGTTTTTGGAGTGTTTGTTCAGTTTTGTATCAAGATATTTATAGAACTGATCTATCCAGCCTTCTTCTTCCAAAGTTTCCGATTCGTTATCGGCATGCACGTAGCTAATAAAAATATCGTAGTCGTATCCTGGAATTAATGCCATAGTTTACCAATTTTTAAAAATATTAATAAATAGGTAGGGGCGAAATATCCTGAGGAGTGTGATATTTGTACTAATTTACAAATTGTAAAGTGTAAAACGTCATTTTTTAATTAAAAAACGTCATTATTACCATTATAACTGTAGTTTGGCGATTTTCTATGATGTAAGAATTGCTGCTTTTGTGAAATTTCACGTAAGAATTTTTATACGAAAGCGAAATCGCCACAGCCTAAATTCATACCTTCATACCCTTAAAAAAACAAAGCTTCGCTAAATGAAAGTTGTAAAAAATACAAGTTTAATAATCCTCGCTTTTTTCTCCATTTACGTTATTTGGGGATCTACATATATGCTGAATAAAGTGGCGGTGGCAGAATTACCACCATTCTTTTTAGCTTCAATTCGGTTTACAAGTGCGGGGCTGCTTATTTTTATTATTTCAAAAGCAATGGGTAAAAGTCTTGCCATAACGCGTAAACAGTTTATAAATTCATTCATTGTGGGAGTGTTATTTCTTTCCTTTGGAAATGGTATAATTGTTTGGGCGCTTAAATATGTTGATAGTGGTTTTGCAGCTTTAGAAATTTCTGCTCAGCCGTTGGTGGTATTATTACTCATGCGTTTGTTGCAAGGTAAACCTATAAAAGTTATGTCGTTAGTGGGAGTAGCTTTAGGGATTGTCGGTATAATTTTACTAGTAGGTCAGCAGCAAATTATTGCTAAAGAAGGAACAGTTTTAGGAATGGTAATGATTTTTGCATGTATGCTTAGTTGGGCATATGGCAGTTTATTTGTGGGCAAAGCAGATTTGCCAAAAAACTTTTTTGTAAATACAGGTTATCAAATGTTTACTGCGGGTATTACACTTGCGTTGGCTAGTTTAGCTTTTGGGGAACAATGGACTGCTCCGAGCGAGTGGAGTGATTCTGTACAGTGGAGTATGGTGTTATTAATAATCTTTGGAAGTATAGTTGCATTTACTTCGTTTAATTATTTGCTTAAAACTGTTTCGCCAGATAAGGTTGCTACTTCTACTTATGTAAATCCGATAATAGCTTTGTTTTTAGGTTGGTATATTTTAGACGAAGTAATTACCACACAGTCTATAGTTGCCGCCGCTGTATTGTTAACGGGGGTTTATTTTATAACTACATCGCGAACTACTATTGCAATTCCTCGATTTTCGGGTAAGATAAAGCGTGAAAAGCTCGAAAAATAGGTTTTAGCAATGGGTCATATTATTTGTAGGAATAAGTTGTTGTTTTCCTACGTTTTAATACACTATCTATGCTTTATCCTAGGCTTTGCTATACAGCAGCTATGTATTTTATGACCTTTCAATTAACATTGCCTTAACCCGATTTGCAATTGCGTATAAATATCTTTACATAATTCAGGCAAATTGAGTAATGGTATTCTTTTTATTTTGCTTGATTCAATCATTTTAAAACAAACAAATAAATAATGGCTACAAGCACAAAAGCATACGGTGTACAAAGTGAAAAGGACAACTTAAAACCAATGAATATACACCGAAGAGATGTTGGTGATAACGATGTTAAATTAGATATTACCTATTGTGGTGTTTGCCATAGCGATATTCATACTGCCAGAAATGAGTGGGGTGGATCAAAATATCCTGTGGTTCCGGGACACGAAATTATCGGGCACGTTAGTGAGGTGGGTAAAAATGTAAAAAATATAAAGCAAGGAGACGTAGTAGGCGTAGGATGTATGGTAGATTCCTGCCAAGAATGTAACTCCTGCAAAAATAATTTGGAACAATTTTGCGAAAAAGGCGCAACCTTTACATACAACAGTAAGGACAAGTATTTAAGTGGACAACAAACTTATGGTGGTTATTCTAAAAGTGTGGTTGTTGATAAAGAATTTATTTTAAAAATCCCTACTAACTTAGACGAAGCAGGAGCCGCGCCGTTGTTATGTGCTGGCATTACTACTTGGTCGCCTTTACGCCATTGGAATGTAAAAAGTGGCGATAAGGTTGGAGTAATAGGTTTAGGCGGATTGGGCCACATGGGGGTTAAATTTGCACATGCTTTGGGCGCTCATGTAGTAATGATAACTACTTCACCTTCTAAAGCAGAGGATGCGAAAAAACTAGGTGCTCACGAGGTACTCATCAGCAAAGACGAAGCTGAAATGGCAAAGCATAAAAACAGTTTCGACTTTATTCTAAACACCATACCCGTAGGCCATAAAATGGATCCGTATATAAGTCTCTTAAAAATTGATGCAACTATGGTACTCGTAGGGGCCGTAGAGCCATTAGAGCCATTTCATGGTGGCGGTATAATAGGAGGTCGTAAACGTATTGCAGGCTCACTAATTGGCGGTATTCAAGAAACCCAAGAAATGCTGGACTTCTGTGGTAAAAATAATATTGTTTCAGACATAGAACTTATTGATATTGAAAATATAAACCAAGCGTATGATCGTGTTGTTAATGCAGATGTAAAATATAGGTTTGTAATTGATATGAGCTCATTATAATAGTATAATACTTATTACTTCATATAAAAAATGCGATCTACAAAAGATCGCATTTTTTATATGATCCTGAATTTGAATGTAATAGCTTTCCTTTAAAAACATACTCAAAAAGTAAATATAATTCAGGTGTTGGCAATTGATTAATTTTTCTATCTTTATTGTGCTAATACAATAAGATTTACAGCTGTTTTATGATAAAATAATACGAAATCTATTTAAAATAAGTCAAATTAACATCTCCTCACTTTTAATGTTAGATATTTCAACGTGGATAAAGTCGCTACTATTTTTAATTACTGTATTATTTGGATTAAGTGGCATTGGGCAGTCTAAACTAGACAGTCTTTCACAAGAAATTAATAGTGAAATCAATACTTCAAAAAAAGCTAAACTCTTATTAGAAAGAGCACTCCTTTACGATAAAAGTGAAAGCAATAAGGCTTTTAAAGATATAGAAGAAGCATTAGAATTTTATAGAAACACGGGCAATAAAGAAGGAGAAGTTGATAGCTATATTGCCTATGGAAATTTACATTTCTGGAATAGAAACCCACCGAAGGCCGCGCATTTTGACTCGTTAGCGACCGCTTTAGCCGAAAAAATTTCATACAAAAAAGGACGTGCAACCGCTGTGGGAAACTTGGCGCGTGAATTTATAACTACAGGAAATTTTAAAATAGCAGACAGCCTCCTAATAATTGCCATCAATATTGAAGAGAACCTTTCACCCTTAGATCGCGATCGTTTGGCAGAGCTTTATAATCGTACAAGCATATTAAAATCTAAACGTGGCGATAATCTTGAAAGTTTATTGGCCATAGAAAAGGCTGCAGATTTCGCAGAAGGAAGTACAGACAATATTCTACTTTCTAATGTGTATATAAATTACGCCAACACACTCTCCCGTTTAACCCGGTTTGATGAGGCTGTAAAAATGCATTTTAAAGTTATTCGTCTAAACGAAAAGTTGAATAACGAAAACGGCTTAATGAGAGCCTATAACAATTTAGGTATAGCTTTTAAAAATGCGGGAGAATATGAAAAGGCCCTCATGTATTACAACAAAAGTCTTGCCATTGGTAAAAGATTAAACGAATATAAATCTATGGGGTTAACCTTGGTTAATATGGCCACGGTATATAGCGCTTTAGAAGAATTCAGTGGTATTGACACCCTTTACATTCAAGGAATAAAATATTTTGAGGAAATTTCAGATTTAGGCGGTATTGCCTTTGCAAACCACAATTACGGCAATTCATTAGTTGTAAGAAAAAATTACATTAAGGCAGATACGTTTTTGCTCAAGGCGTATAAACTTCGAAAACAAATAGGAGCTGAACTGGCGGCGGCCTCATCGCAATCTATCTTGGGAAAATCGGCATTTGAACAAAATAAACTTAAAGAGGCCGAAACCCATTTATTGGCTGCAGAAACTGCTTTTTATGGTAAAAATCGTGAAGATAGAAACTTAAAGGAATTGTATGGACTATTAAAAGAGTTATATACCAAAAAGGGAAACTTTGAAAAAGCTTTGTATTATCAAACCAATGAATTGGATTTAGAGCGCACGCTTTTCACTGAAAACGAAAAAGTAAACACGCTTAAAACCGAAACCACATACCTGCTTGAAAAACGTGATATGGAAATGGCACTCCAAAACAAAAAGCAACAATTGGTACGAGACAGAATGATTTTTGGCGGAGGTAGTGTGGTGCTAATTTTACTTTTAATTTCTTTATCGTTGTGGCAGCGCAGAAAACAATTAAAGGAACGACACCAATCTCAAATTATAACTTTAGATCAGCAGCATCGCTTAACCTTAACGCGTTCCTTAAAAAATGCCGAACAAGAGGAACGAAAAAAAATAGCCCATAAATTACACGACGAAACAGGCGCAATGCTTTCTATTGCTTTGTTGAATTTAAAACAATTTAAAAATGATTTGGGTGTAATACAAAGTAAGGTTGAAGATAAACTTACAACCACCCAAAAACTACTGGGAGAAATAAGTGAAAACGTTCGTAGCATTAGCCATACCCTTATGCCTGTCGCCCTCGAAAAATATGGACTAAAACCTGCAATTCACGATTTGGTAAGCGCCGTAAACACTTCAGAAAAACTTAAGGTAGAAGAAATTTTTGAAGGACTTGAAAATACAAACGATTGGAGTGAAGAGTTCTGTTTAACCGTTTATAGAATTGTACAGGAAGTGATGAACAATATCATAAAGCACGCACAAGCAAGCCATGTATTGTTACAAATAGTAGAATTGGAAGATTCCGTAACAATTTATATTGAAGACAACGGGACCGGGATAAAGCAAGACATAGAGCAGGAGGGAACCGGTTTAAGAATGCTGAAAAGTAATGTGGCCTACCTTAACGGAACTTTAGAAATTAACGGCAATCAAAACAGTGGAACCTTTATTTTGGCAGAGCTTCCTATAGAAAAAAAAGAAATTACAAATTAATCTGTATTAACAATAAGTAAATTAATTTTCACCAAAAACCTATATTTTGACGCAAAACGGCACCGAATCTAAAATACGCGTAATAATTGCAGACGATCATCCGCTAATTATTAAGGGAATTACAGAATTGCTGGAAAAGAACCATCGTTTCGTTATTACAAAAACATTTACAAATGGGAATGCTCTATTGCAATCTACGGCTGTGCCAGATGCCGACGTATTATTATTAGATCTTAATATGCCTGGAAAGGATGGGCTTCAAGTCTTGGAGGAAATTAAATCGATGAAGCTCAAAGCAAAAATACTTGTACTTACATCTTATTTTTCAAAGGAACTTGCAGAACAGTGCCAAGCTGCGGGCGCCAATGGCTATATTTTAAAGTCGGACAATCTGGATAGGCTCGCTGACAATATTTTGGAAGTAATGGAAGGTAAAGGCGTGTTTCCAGATTTTTCAATGAAGACCGAAGAAGACCCAAATGAATTCACTTATATGGATGAATTTTTAAAGAAATACAATCTCACCAAGCGCGAGACCGAAGTAATACAGATGGTCTGTAAAGGATATAACTCTAAAGAAATAGCCGACCAACTTTATCTTTCAAGTTTTACCGTACAAACGCACAGACGCAATATTTTTAGAAAGTTAAATATTGAAGGTAATACCATTGCCCTGTACAAATTTGCTTCTGCTCACGGGCTTCTTTAATTTTTAGTTTAAATAT
Organism: Aequorivita flava; assembly: GCF_038742595.1. Lineage (NCBI taxonomy): Bacteria > Pseudomonadati > Bacteroidota > Flavobacteriia > Flavobacteriales > Flavobacteriaceae > Aequorivita > Aequorivita flava. The sequence continues at coordinate 514,309 of NZ_JBANCF010000001.1, forward strand.
AGAAATCCGGTTTGTTTGTGTCTATTGCCTAATGCAGGATCGCCATATTCGTAATTTAATATGTAAAAGTATGTTCCTGTGGGTAAACGATCTTTAGATTTTATGGTAACCCTACCCGTTGAAGTGCCGTCAAACACATCGCCGTCGGGACCGTAATTATCTGTTTCAAATACTTTTACCCCCCAACGGTTAAATATTAACACGTGCATATCGCGTGCGCAATTGTCGGTTGCTTCAATTCGGAAATAATCATTCATACCATCGTCATTCGGACTCACGGCATTATAGATGGCTAGGCTACTACAGCCTAAAACTTCACCTTCAACCAACCTGCCAAAGGTAAAAACCCCATAGCCTGTAGCCGCAGCCGTAACAGTTTGATTACCCATATTTATGACGCCACCTTCATTTACCCACATATTGGTAGGTTCGTCCCAACGTACTATTGTTAAGGTTTCTCGTTCGGCGGCCGAAATCATTGTTGCTGGCGTTGTTACGTCGCGCCACGATAAAGTTATTAAGAGATCTTCGCTAGCGGAAGATTCTTTTTCTATAGTCCAATATTCTTGGTTGTCTATTTCTAAAATTATTCCAGCTTTTAAATCATGTGGATATTGATCATTTGAATTTTCAAAATAAAATTTACCATCAAAAACTGCGGAATTACTTGCGGGAGCAGAAATTCCACCGAAACGATAATATCCTCCATCACCAATGGGGTAGGTAAACTCAGTGTTTCCAAATTTATTAACCAAACCATCTACGTGACTGTAGTCTGAGGTATTTATGTGGTTCGCATTGGTGTTAAAAGTAATGGCTCCTCCAAAATTATCATTATCTACAATTCCTTCAAAAAAATCGGCCTCACCAGAAATGTGAATACTTCCCGATAGTAGAAATGGCACGGAATTGCTAGTATTATTAAACAATGTGTTAAAAAGATAACTTACTTTTGAGCCGCTAATCATTTGGTCTGACCTTCCTATAAATCGTGTAATACCCGTATTCTGGTAAAAATCTATAACGCCTTCATTATTAAAGTGACTATAAATAAATGTATTTCCGTCATTATAGAACGAACCTGTATTTAGGTTGTTAAATCGTTCAACTGTTGAAAACTTGGTGTCTTCACTTACGTAGAGCATGCCTTCGTTAGAAGTTTGGGCCTTTATACACAAGGTAAAAGACATAAAAAGAGCGATGGAAAATAGAAACTTCTTCATATTAATTATCTTTTACTTTTTGATAAATATGCGGATTCGATATCAATAAATTACGCTTTCCTACCGTAACTGTAACTGTAGCAGTTTTACAATTTGTAGGGAATGCGGTCTGGCAAATAGTATAATCTATAGTATAAATTCCGGGCAATGTTCCCACCGCCACAATAACATCTCCCGTTGCTGAATCTATGGTTAGAGGTCCTGTGGGAATAGATGAAATATTTACGGTTGAAGGGTTAATTGGTGACGTTCCATTTAGTACGTCATTATCCAATATTCCACTAAAGGTGATACCATTAAGACCTTGTAGATAAGTAGCAGTATAACTGTCGTTTACGGCTATTAGTGGATTTTTATACCCATCTTTTCCTGCGTTCACACTTCCACCTCCTATTACGGTAACGTTTGTAGGTTCCGTTCCTTCAGACAATATAAAACCTGCGGGCACAGTTGAAGTGTTAACAACAATATTTACCGAGCCTGCGGGAACATTCGTGATAGTGTATGTTCCATTAGCAGCGGTTGTTGCACTTGGTTCACCTGCATCGAGGGTGCCATTGTTATTTAAATCGGCAAAAACAGTCACTGGCGAAGTAAATCCGGTTTCCGATCCATTTTGAGTACCGTCACCGTTTTCATCATTATATACAGTTCCGGTTACAACCCCAACCGTTGAATATCCGTCTTTTCCTGCACTTACAGTTCCGCTTGGTGTTACAGTAACATTTGTTGGTTCGGTTCCTTCTGTTAAGGTAGCGCCTGAGGGCAGGGTAGAAGTAGCTACTACAATATCTATATTTCCGGCTGGAACATTAGTAATGGTATACGTTCCATTAGCGGCAGTTGTAGCCGAAGGTTCACCTGCATCTAAAGTTCCATTGCTGTTAAGATCTGCAAATACAGTTACTGGCGATGTAAAGCCAGTTTCGGAACCGTTCTGAGTTCCGTCGCCGTTGATATCATGATATACTAATCCGGTTACTGTTCCATTACAAGCGTTAATTCTTCTATTTTTGGCACTAATGTCTGCTTGTCCTCCGTTTACTAAAAGAGGAACTCCGTTTACATCTACGTTCCCAGTAATACTTCCATTTGCATTTAGTTGATTAACTATAATACCGCCATCGCCTTCTAATGAATCATAACACCCATCAGCATCACTATCTAAATCTAGATGATTTGGGGTGCCATCTTCATCTGTATCAAGATTTGCATAAAGGTTTGGTTTATTAACCCAAAATGTTTTCGGCAGGCATGGAGACATAGATATTGAATGGTTAGCACTACTGGATGCTGTGGATCCGAACCTAAAACTTACTGTATTAGTTAGTGAATAAACAGCCGATACTTGAAATTTAGGATCTGTGGTAATTCCATTCGCTGTAAGTCCGTTACTTACATATCCTTGGGAAAATCCATTTAGAATTGCAGGCCCGTAGAATGGTTGGTTATTAGAGGGTGAGTCAATAATTACGCCCGTAGAATGTCCATCTTTAAACGAAACAAATTCGTTTCCATCGTTGTCCATTGCCGTTACTACATAACTATTTAATTCGGCAGGAACATTTGATCCTCCTTTTACAAAATCAATTTTAAATTCAGTGTAACTTTCGGGAGACGCGTGATTTATAAGCGGTTGAAAAGCATCGTCGTCTCCATCCGTAGATCCCGGAACATCTAGCGCAACAATTTTTGTATCTGTAGAAGATACAATTGTTACAAGAGCATGTATGCCGCCCGGACTAACATTATTGTACTTAAAAACATCACCGACTTGAGGATTATTTACATTGGCGCCTGACGAAAAGGGAAGTGGGCCTTGACTGGTGCCAAACTTAGGATTTACAACAGTTGTGCAATTTAGCAGTTCTTGTTCATCAGTGTCTAAAATACCATCGTTATCGTCATCTAAATCGTCTTCGTCATGATAGCCATCACCATCAGTATCTGGTATAACTCGTATAATTACCCTTGCAGTGTCACAAGTTGAAGTATTAGGACTCGGCAAACACAATCTATACTCAAAACTATCAACACCTGTAAAACCATTATTGGGAATGTAGGTAAAGGTTCCATTAGCGTTAAAATTCAAAGTGCCATGATTTGGTCCTGAACCATTAATCAGACTGTACGTAGAACCAGTTGGAGTAGGATCGTTAATTGCAACATTTCCGCTATACGGACTGTTCCATTTAGTTTTATAGTTGTCATTTTTTGCGTACGACTGTAATATGAAAAATTTTCCATCACCGTGATCTACAGTAGCAGCGGTTATTTGCACTCTTTTTATTAGCGAACCCTCTTCAGCTATATCGTTTAAATGAAACAAGGCAATACCAATAGTATTATTTCCTTCTAAAACACGGTCAGATAACCAATAATCTGATCCAGTATTTGGTGGATTCATTGCGCCCGGTGTTCCAATATTTCCGGACGAACCTGTACCTCCAAACCCCCATTGTGTTGCATCTTGATTAACAAAAGTTTGCCCCAAAGATCTGTCGGAACCTCCATTCGCTGGAGTGCCAAATACCTCTATATGAAAACAGTTATTAGCATTTCTTTCAGTTATGGCAACTATTCCACCACTATTAGATGGTATTGCTGGATTGTAAAATAAGGTTTGTTGTTGTGCGGTCGTATTATTGGCCAATTCAGTAAAATTGTCGCATAAATTAGCACCATTTGGATTGGATTCAAAGTAGTGGTTTAAGTTTTTATCTCGAAATGCCGCAAGTGCAGACGATCCCCAATTCGGACTTGTACTATTGTTTACAACTACGGTTCCATTTCGTCTAATATTATTAGAACTCGGACTGGGTCCTTGTCTTGTTAATTGATAACTTGTAGGTACCACAAAAAGTTTATAAACATTTCCGTTTACCGTTATACTTCTAATTGTAGCTGGGTCTGAACCTACTGTTTGGGTATCACTCCATTGAAATCTGACGCCTGACTGAATACTTGGTGCATTGCTTTGGGCAGAAACAGATAGAGCAGAAAATACAATAAACACTAAAGTTATGTATAGCGATTTTATATAAGAGAATCTTTTAATGATTTTCATTTTCTTGTGTAGGTTAATATTTCATACTGTTTAACTATACAAATCCGTGTATGTAATAGTTCAAATTTAAATTTCTAAATACTTATTCTATAAAAATCATATTTAGGATGGGACAGTTTTATTTGCATTTCAGCCAATTAAATAATTATTAAATTTTTTAAAGGAGTTAATTTGTAATGCCAGCTCTTTGCAAACTAGCATTACAAATAATACTATTACTTAACTACAAATACAATAGTCATAAATGAAGCCGCGGTAGCATTATTTATGATATTATATGTTAATACTCCATTTGCATTGATTGATACATTAGAAAATACGTTTGTATCATAGTATGTGATGTAGTAATACAAATCTGTTGGACCTGGTACATTTGGTATTTCACTAGGTGCAGCGGTACTGCGGACTAGAGTAGGGTTGCTTGTTCCTGAAAATTGCCCTAAATATTCTGTGTGTAAATTTTTGGTGAAAGTTCCATTTACAGAAGTATCAAAAATAATTGGAGGCATATAGAAGAACTTCGGCATTGCCGCATTTACTTGTCTTAATGTACCATCAGATTCCGCAACTACTAATTTATCTGAGGTAGTACCAGGTTGTAAACCAGCTAAAGCTAATGTGTTTGTGGCATCGGTAATAACGGTAGTTGGTTTAATAAGGTTACCACCTAATTGTACAGCATCTGCCGTTGAATCTACATTTAAACCGTTATTAGCATTAACGTCAAGTGCATTGGTAGTACTGTTTTTAACTAACCCCACACCAGCAACATCATTGTTTAACTTAACCGCAGTAACGTTTGTATTAGCAAGATCGTCAGTTTTAACTTCACCATCAATTATCTTAGCTGAATTTACCGCGTTGTCTGCAAGTTTTATGGTTGAAATCCCACCATCGGCAACTTTTATATTTGAATCTACCAGGGTAGCACCCGTTCCATCTGTTACAGTTATAGAAGCATCTGCAGCTGTTAGGTCTTTTGCGTCAATAACACTGTTAACTAAATTTCCTAAATCTATTGTTTGTGTTACGCCCAAAGAGTTCACATAAACCAAATTTTGGGTAGTAGTATTGTACGATAAATCAGTTGCGTTTAATGTTAACGTAGTTGCATTGCCGGCAGCATCTGTGTATGTTATTACGTTGGTTACAGCATTGTACGCAACAGTGCCTTCGTTCAAGTTAAGATTATACGGAATACCTGTTTCATCGGTATAGGTAAGTGTGTTAGTAGAATCATTATAGGCAAGTACTGTTAACGACTCAAGATTCTTAACAATATCTGTTAGATCTAATTGAGTAGTTGCTCCATCTTCATCTATATAATCAATATGCGTATTGTCGGTATTTAAAGCAATTGAAGTAAGCGTTTCAAGATTTGAAATATCAATGGTGGTCGTAACATTGTCCTCATCGGTGTAGGTAAATGTGCCATTTCCATTATCTACGATCGTGGTCAATGTTTCAAAATTATCGATCACCGTTTCAAGGTCGATGCTGGTCAGGATTC